>JAFIHI010000131.1 GCA_017848755.1 Nakamurella sp.
CGAAGGCGAAGCTCTCGCCACCCTCGTCGTCAACAAACTGCGCGGCGGTCTTAAGGTCGCGGCCGTCAAGGCTCCGGGCTTCGGCGACCGCCGCAAGGCCATGCTGCAGGACATCGCGATCCTCACCGGTGGCCAGGTGATCACGGAGGACGTCGGCCTCAAGCTGGAGAACGCGACGCTCGACATGCTGGGCACCGCCCGCAAGGTCGTCGTGACCAAGGACGAGACCACGATCGTCGACGGCGCCGGGGATGCCGACCAGATCGCGGGCCGGGTCGCGCAGATCCGCTCCGAGATCGAGAAGTCGGACTCCGACTACGACCGCGAGAAGCTGCAGGAGCGGCTGGCCAAGCTGGCCGGCGGCGTTGCGGTGATCAAGGCCGGTGCCGCGACCGAGGTGGAGCTCAAGGAGCGCAAGCACCGCATCGAGGATGCCGTGCGCAACGCCAAGGCCGCGGTGGAGGAGGGCATCGTCGCCGGTGGTGGCGTGGCTCTGCTGCAGGCAGCCAAGGAGGCGCTGCCGAAGCTCTCGCTCGAGGGTGACGAGGCGACCGGTGCGGCGATCGTGGCAGCGGCCGTCGAGGCTCCGCTGAAGCAGATCGCGATCAACGCGGGTCTGGAAGGCGGCGTCGTGGCGGAGAAGGTCAAGCACCTCCCCGCGGGCGAGGGCCTGGATGCCGCGACCGGCGAGTACAAGGACCTGGTCAAGGCGGGCATCATCGACCCGGCCAAGGTCACCCGCTCGGCGCTGCAGAACGCGGCATCGATCGCGGCGCTGTTCCTGACCACGGAAGCCGTAGTCGCGGACAAGCCGGAGAAGGCCGCCCCGGCGGCTCCGGGCGGCGGCGACATGGGCGGCATGGACTTCTAAATCTCTGCCCGCTCGTTCGATCGCAATTCGATCGCAACGGCCCGATACCCCCTCGCGGGGTGTCGGGCCGTTGTGCTGTTCGGCCGAGGCTAGCGTCGGCGCCAGGGGCCGAGTGGCGGCAGCGGCTCGCCGCCGTCGACGATGAGGCCCTCGCCCTTGCCGCGGCCCACCAACCACCACGTGAGGTCGGCGGCAGATCCGCTAATCGTCGGACCGGGAGCATCGGACGCGCCCGCCCCGCCCAACTCGTACGACGGCCCGTCGGTAGCACACACCGTCATCGCCGCCTCGCCGTCCCGGTCGTACGCCGCCACGGCGAAGAGGTAGTCGGCGAATTCGGCCGGCCAGTCCGTAGGCCCGTACCCGAGATCCAGGTCCGCGTGGTGGATCTCGACCTCGCGCCACCGCATGAACGGGATCTGCGCCGCATCCATCGCGGGTGCGCCGGGAATGCGCTGGAAGGCTCCGTCGACAGACCAGTTCGCGATCGCGTTGCTCGCATCCGCCGCGGCCCGCGTGAAAACGTCGATGACGAGATCCGTGCCGTCCGTCTCCATGCCCCGTTCCGCGCTGCCGAGCCCCGCATGGCCGACCGCATCGAGGGCATCCTCGGGGCTGGGCCCGCCGCCGAGGTGCGCGGACAGGACGGCGGCGCCCACGGCGACACGGTCTGCGATGCGCGCCGCTGGCTGTGCGGCGAGGCGGTCGATGTCGCCGTCCCGGCGATCGTTCGACGCATACATGGGCAGCGGATCGGGCTGGCCGATCGTGGTCAGCACCCCGGCCAGGCCCTTGGCGTTCAGCGCGAGGTGGGCGAGGACATGCGCGCGGCTCCAGCGCGGAAGCACGGACGGCTCGGTGAAGGCGGCCGCCGGCATGGCGTCGATCGTGGAGAGCAGCCGGTCGGTGGCGGCAGCCAGCGCCGTGATCGCGGTGGCCGCTGGCGGAATTTTTGGCGAGAGTACGGTCATGGCCACCATTCTGGCGTGTCGTCGTTGCACTGTCGCGGGCGCGTCGCTAGCCTCGTCGGTACACGGGAGAGGAGGTGGTCCGAAGTTGTATAGCTCTAGGACACGTGAGGTGGTTGACCGCTAGGACGCCACATGCCGGACCTCCGCTGCGGTGGCCTGGCGAGAACCGGACAATCACCCGATCCCCGGGCTGCCGACCCTTGTCCTGTCGGCCCGCTTGACGCGGAGCAGCCCGGGGATTGTCCTGCCCTCAGTCCGGGATCTCCGGCAGGGCCGGGCCGAGGATGTCGTCCGCATCGACGATGCGATACGCGTACCCCTGCTCGGCGAGGAACCGCTGCCGGTGCGCCGCGTACTCCGTGTCCACCGTGTCCCGCGAGACCACCGCGTAGAAATGCGCTTGCCGCCCATCGTGTTTCGGGCGGGTGACGCGGCCGAGCCGTTGCGCCTCCTCCTGGCGGGAGCCGAACGTCCCGGACATCTGCACGGCGACCGACGCCTCCGGCAGGTCGATGGCGAAGTTCGCGATCTTCGACACGACCAGCACCGGCACCTCGCCCGCACGGAACGCGTCGAACAGGCGCTCGCGCTCGGCGTTTCGGGTGGAGCCCTGCACCACGGGCGCGCCCAACGCCGCCCCGATCTCCTCGAGTTGGTCCAGATACGCGCCGATCACCAGCCGCGGCTCGTCCGGGTGCCGCGCGAGAATCGCCTCCACTACAGCGATCTTGGTGCGCGCGGTCGAGGCCAGCCGGTATTGCTCCTCCGGCTGGGCCACGGCGTAGGCCATGCGCTCGGCCTGCGTCATGGTGACCCGTACCTCGGTGCAGTCGGCCGGCGCGATCCAGCCCTGTGACTCGATGTCCTTCCACGGGGCGTCGAAGCGTTTCGGCCCGATCAGCGAGAACACGTCGGTCTCCCGCCCGTCCTCGCGGACCAGCGTCGCCGTGAGCCCCAACCGGCGCCGGGACTGCAGATCGGCCGTCATCCGGAACACCGGCGCCGGCAAGAGGTGCACCTCGTCGTAGATGATCAGCCCCCAGTCGTGCGAATCCAGCAGCGACAGGTGCCGGTATTCGCCGCCGATCCGGCGGATCAGCACCTGGTAGGTGGCGATCGTGACGGGTCGGATCTCCTTGCGGTCGCCGGAGTACTCGCCGATCTCGTCCTCGGTCAACGTGGTGCGCGCCAACAGTTCTCGCCGCCACTGATGCCCCGCGACGGTGTTCGTCACCAGGATCAGCGTGGTGGCCTGCGCCCGCTCCATCGCCGCAATGCCGACGAGCGTCTTCCCTGCACCGCAGGGCAGCACGACGACGCCGGACCCGCCCTCCCAGAAGCCGTCCGCGGCGGCCACCTGGTAATCGCGCAGGTGCCAACCCTCGGAGCGCAGCGCGATCGGATGCGCCTGCCCGTCGACATATCCGGCCTCGTCCTCGGCCGGCCAGCCGACCTTGAGCAGCGCCTGCTTCAGCCGCCCGCGCTCCGACGGATGCACGAGAACCGTTGCTTCGTCGATGCTCTCGCCGAGCATCGGTGTGATCTTCTTGTTTCGCAGCACTTCCGCCAGCACGGCCGCGTCATTCCCGACCAGCACCAGACCGTGCGCCGGGTGCGCCTGCAGCACGAGCCGCCCGTACCGGGACATGGTATCCACCACGTCGACCAGGAGTGCTTGTGGCACAGGGAATTTCGACCAGCGGACGAGAGCGTCGACCACTTGCTCGGCGTCGTAGCCGGCGGCGCGCGCATTCCACAGCGCCAGCGGCGTGATCCGGTAGGTGTGCACATGCTCCGGCGAGCGTTCCAATTCGGCGAACGGCGCGATGGCGGTGCGCGCGGCCGGCGCATGAGGGTGCGCGACCTCCAGCAGCAGAGTCTTGTCCGACTGAACGATCAGCGGTCCATCCGTCATCGAATCACTTCCTCCTGACGCCGACGATCCGAGTATGACGATGTTCGCGGGCCGACCGCAGGAACAACGTCATACTCGCCGACACCGGTGTCCATTGTGCACATGCCGCGGACAGCGCACCCTCGTCCAGGCAGGAAGGACCCGCCCCGGTCGGTAGCCTTGAGCCGTCGGCCGCGGCCGCGTCGGAGAGGGGGACGAGGTGACGATCACGAGCGCTCCCGTTGCCCCCGGCCAACTGCGGCCCGCCGAGTCCAGCGCGGACCCGGATGCCATCTACGCCGCGTTCTCCGCGTGGGCCGAAGCCGGCGGGCGACCGCTGTATCCGCATCAGGACGAGGCCGCACTGTCGCTGGTAACGGGCGACAACGTGGTGCTCGCGACGCCGACCGGCTCCGGCAAGACCATGGTCGCGATCGCGGCGCTCTACGCGGGCCTGGCGACCGGCCGCCGCGCGTGGTACACCGCGCCGGTCAAGGCGCTGGTGAGCGAGAAGTTCTTCGAGATGGTCGACGTCTTCGGCGCGGACCGAGTGGGCATGCTCACCGGCGACTCGTCGGTGAACGTCGATGCGCCCATCATCTGTTGCACCGCAGAGATTCTCGCTGGCGTGGCGCTGCGCGGCGGGCGCGACGCCGAGGTGGGCGTCGCCGTTCTCGACGAGTTCCATTACTACGGGGATCGGCAGCGCGGCTGGGCGTGGCAGGTGCCGTTGCTCGAACTTCCGCAAACACAGTTCGTGCTGATGTCCGGCACCTTGGGCGACGTCACCGCGGTGGCAGACGATCTCACGAAGCGGACCGGCCGCCAGACCGCGCTGATCACCGGGGTGCAACGCCCCGTGCCGCTGCACTTCGAGTACCACCTGTACGACGTGCCGGAGGCGGTGCGCCGGCTTGTGGAGGCGGACCGTGCGCCGGTGTACGTCGTGCATTTCACGCAGGCCGCCGCCGTGGAACAGGCGCAGGGCCTCGTCGGCCTGGGCCTGGTGAGCCGCGAGCAGCGTGACCGGATTGCGGAGGTGATCGGAGAGTTCCGATTTGCCAAGGGGTTTGGTCGCACCCTGTCACGCCTGGTGCGGGCGGGGATCGGCGTGCACCACGCCGGGATGCTCCCGCGCTACCGGCGCCTCGTGGAAAGGCTCGCGCAGGCAGGGCTTCTCGCGGTGATCTGCGGGACGGACACGCTCGGTGTCGGCATCAACGTGCCGATCCGCACTGTGCTGCTGACCGCGCTGGCCAAGTACGACGGCCACCGCTCGCGCATTCTCAACGCGCGCGAGTTCCACCAGATCGCCGGCCGGGCGGGCCGCGCCGGATACGACACCGACGGCTACGTCACGGTTCTCGCGCCTGCGCGCGCCGTGGAGAAGGCCAAGGCCGAGGCGAAAGCGGTCGCGAAGGCCGAGAAGGCGGGGAAACCGGGGAAGCCCGGAAAGTCTGCCGGCAAGGCGCCCGCACGGAAGAAGACGCCGGCCGGCAAGCCCGCGGACGGCGAGATCGGTTGGACCGAGCAGACTTTCGACAAGCTGGTGGCCGCCGAACCGGAGGCCCTGACCCCGCATCTGCGGATCACGCACATGGTGGTGCTGGCGATGCTGTCGCGCGATTCGGACGCCGCCGCGGTCCTGCGTGAGCTGATCGAGTCCTCGCACGAGCCGCGCCGCCGGCAGCTCCAACTCATCCGGCGGACCATCGGCATCGGGCGGTCGCTGCTCGACGCCGGGATCGTGCGCCGGCTCGATGTGCCCGACGCGCTCGGCCGGCGATTCGTGCTCACCGAAGACCTGCAACTGGACTTCGCCCTCGATCAGCCGCTCTCCCCGCTCGCCCTCGCCGCGATCGAGCTGCTGGACACCCAGGCCGACGACTACCCGCTCGACGTGATCAGCGTGATCGAGGCGACCCTGCCCGGCCCGACGCCGGTGCTCGTCGCGCAGCGGAAGCGGGCCCGCGACGAGGCGATGGCCGCGATGAAGGCGGACGGCCTCGACTACGAGGAGCGCATGAACCGCCTGGACGCGATCGACTACCCGAAACCGCTGGCGGACCTGATGGAAGCGGCGTACGAGACGTATCGGCGCGGCCACCCCTGGGTCGCCGAATATCAGGTCGAGCCGAAATCCGTGATCCGGGAGATGTTCTCGCGCGCGATGACATTCTCCGAGTACATCGCCGAGTATCAGCTCGGCCGCAGCGAGGGCGTGGTGCTGCGTTATCTCGCGCAGGGATACCGGGCGCTGCGCCGCACGGTGCCGGTCTCGGCCCGCACCGAACAGCTCATTGACATCATCTCCTGGATCGGCGAACTGGTGCGGGGCGTCGACTCGAGCCTGCTCGCCGAATGGGAGGCCTTGGCGCACCCGGACGAGGAGGAGGCGGGCATCGGCGACGAGGTCCGGCCGGGCGCGGCGAGCCGGGGGATCACGGCGAACCGTCGCGCCTTCACCGTTATGGTGCGCAACGCGATGTTCCGTCGCGTCGAGCTCGCGTCGCGGCGAGCGTTCGATGTGCTCGGCGACCTCGACGATGACGGCGGGTACGGCGCGGCGCAGTGGCAGTCGGCCATCGAGGACTACTTCGCGGAGTACCCCGACATCGGCATCGGGCCGGACGCGCGATCCGCCGAGTTGATCAGTGTCGTTCCCCCGCAAGGGCGGGGCGGCGAGGCAGAACACGAGATCTGGCACGCGCGGCAGGTCTTCGACGATCCGGCGGGCGACCACGATTGGGGCATCACGGCCGAGATCGATGCCGCGGCCTCCGACGAGGCCGGCGAGCCGGTGCTGCGGATCACCCACGTCGGTCCGCTCTGACGGGGGGTATTTCAGGGGCGCCGGTACTTGCTCCAGCGGCGTGGTTCGCTGGCACCGGGTTGGGTGCCTGAGAGTGCGCTATAGCGCACCGTGGGGCACCCAACCCGGGAGGGGGCGACCGGGGCCCGATGCGGCGTCGTCAGGGACTTTCGGCTGTGGCCGACCGATCCGCCGACCCCGCATTCTGACGGCAACCAGTATCCGGCCTTCCGGAAGGGGTGCATCGACCATGACTACTGAAGCCGGCCCGCTTTCCGCGGAGCAGACGACGGCGGTGCTGTCCGCGGCAGTGCGCGCACCGTCGGTACACAACAGCCAGCCGTGGCGCTTCCATGTGACGGCGTCCGGGATCGAACTGCGTGCGGACCCGGCGCGGCGCCTTCCCATCGCCGATCCGGACGACCGCGAACTGCGGATCGCCTGCGGCGCGGCACTGTTCAATCTGCGCCTCGCGCTGCTGCGGGAAGGCGTGGAACCGAGTGTCACGCTGCTCCCGAACGGGCCCACCGGCGCCCTGGCCATCGTCCGGTACGCCGGTGATGCGCACTTGTCGCCCGCCGACGCTGTCCTGTACGCGGCGATCACCCGGCGCCGCACCAACCGCAAGCCGTTCGAGGACCAGTCCGTCGACACCGAGGCGCGACATGATCTGGTGCGCGCCGCGGAGCTAGGCCACGCCCGTCTTGAGGTGATGTCCGATCCGGAGGATCGCGCGGCGATGCGTCGCATGCTGCTCGCCGCGCACGCGCAACAACTCGCCGACCCGGCCTGGGCCGCCGAGTTCGCCGAATGGGTCGGCCGCTCGCAGGCTGCGCGGGACGGGGTGCGGCTCGCCTCCAGTGGACCGCAGCCGGAACCGCAGGACGCCTGGGTGTTCCGGGATTTCGCACTCGGGCAAGGCGCGGCCCGCACGCCCGGCAAGGACTTCGAGACGGAACCGATGATCGCCGTCCTCGCGACGTATGTGGACGACGCCTACGCGCAGTTGCAGGCGGGCGAGGCGTTGCAGCGGGTGCTGCTCACCGCCACCTCACTGGGGCTTGCCGCGTCGTTCCTGTCGCAGCTGATCGAGGTAGACCAGGCGCGCGAAGACCTGCGGGAGTTGCTCGGCGACGCCGTGCATCCCCAGGTGGTGCTCCGGATCGGGTACGGGTCGCCGGTGGCGGCCGCGCCGCGTCGCCCGATCGAAGAGGTGCTGGACGTCGACTGACGAGATGCGGCCGCTCGGCGTCGTGGCTCGCTCATGGCAGGGCGGCGGTGCGGGTCACGTCTCGGCGGGCGAGGCGGAACTGATCCGGTGGATCGTGAACGTGCGCGGCGCCTGGCGTAGCCGATCGAAGGCCACCATCGTTCCACCGGAGACCACAATAGGGTCGACCATCCTCGTCGAGGTGCCCCCTTCGGCGTCCGCGTAGCCGACCCACACGGACGTGCGCGCCCTCGCGGCCTGCTGCAGCACCGCGATGATGCTCCCGGGACCGGCTGCGGCGCCGCGACTCTCGTCACCCGCGCGCATGCGCCGGACCACGGACTCGACCTGGTCCCGGGACGGCGTCGCGGGCGCCGCGGGGCCGATCCGCGGCGGCAGCGTGATCCGCGTTCGCCGCGGCGCGGGCCGGAGGTCCAGGATAGTTCCGCTCGCATCCTCAGCAGCAGGCGCGAGGCCCGCCGCACGAAGCGCTTCGACGAGCGTGGTCAGATCCACCTGGCTCACCGCTACGGTCGGCGCGAGGCTACGCATGCGGATCCCGGCGGCGGCCGCCGCCGCGATGCCTTGGGCGAGGAGCCCGGTGTCATCGCTGTGCATGAATGCCTCGGCGCTTCCGGCGCGTAACACGCCGTGCCGGCGCGCGACGTCGTCGATCAGGTACGTCACGGACTGCGGCACGGGCGTGGCGGAGTGTGCCGCGAGCAGTGCGTGCAGCGACGCGCCGGTGAAACCGGCGTCCAGCGCGCGGCGGATGCTCTGCTCGCTGAGCCGATACACCGTCGCGCTGCCCGTCGATTCGACATCCGCGAGTTCCGCCAACGCCGCGGCGAGGCCGGCCGTCAAGCGTCCCGGCGCGATCAGCGTCAGATCCGCCTGGACCAGCACGGTATCGACCGGGTCCGGCAGGGCGCGGTCGAGAGCGGCTGCGGCGCCTTCGATGTCGTCGCCCAATAGCGCGCGGCCGGCGGTGGACAACGCGTCGAAGGCCACGATCCCGAGTTCGGTCGCTTCGGCCAGGACGGTGTCGATCTGGGCAGCCGGTCCGGCGCCGTGCTGCAGAGGCGAACGGTACACAAGCCGTTCCGCGAGGCTGGCCCGTGTCGCCGCGAAACCCGTGTCCAGCGTGGCGATCTCGGTGAGGATGCGCCGCCTCGTATCCGGCCCACCGCGCCAATCGGACTGGACCGAGAGCGCGCCGATGATCTTGTCGGCGGCGTCCCGACGGCCCACCTGCGCGGGGTTGCGGCGCATGTCGAGCCAGGTTCCGGCGACGAGCGCCCACCCGGCGGGCTCCCCACCGGCCAGGTACGTGTCCGCGGCTTGGGTCGGAACCCATCCGGCATGGTCGCCTCGTGGCCCGCGGTGATCGCGGATCACGGCGGGTGCGATCAAACCGGCGCCGTGCAGAACCTCGAGATACAGCGCGGTGGCGTGCACGCCGAGGTCCACACGCTTACTCAGGCCGCGCACCGCGACGATGCCGATGCCGCCGGTCTTCAACGCCGGGGCGGGCTCATGGCCCAGGATCTCGAGCAGCGCGACGGTGTGGGCGTGGCAGGCCAGCGCCTGTCCCGCGGCCGTGCCGTCGACGTCCTCGACGGGGACGCGTTCGAGGAGCGGCGGATTCGGATCTGCGGGCCCGAGCGGCCGATCGCCTCGCAGCGCGAGCGCGACCTCGCGTGGCAGCATCACGGTTCTGTCGCCCCGATCGATGAGCAGCCGTGCCGCGACGAGTCCCGCGATCGTGTCGCCATGCCTGGAACCGGCCTCGACGCTACCCACCGGCGGCCCGGGCACCAGACGCCGCAGGATGCCCAGCCCCGCCTCGCCGACCCCGGCCAGTGCGTGCGCCACCTCCGCGGGCGACAGACCGACGGCGATCCCGAGGCCGGCCGGATAGCGGCCCAAGGCCTCCCGCACTGCCGGTGCCAGCACATACCCGTCCGCATTGCCGCGGATCAGACCCTGCACGTGCAGGCGCGCAAGCGCCGCCCCGACGTCGCTGCGGGTGGCCGGGCCGCCCAGCAGCCGGTGCACATCCGCCGTCGACACGGCTTGCGTGCCATGGGATGTCGAATCGACATCGCCCGGAACAGCGTCATATTCGACGGTCGGCACGTCACCCAACAGCCATACCGCTTGCAGCACTTGAACTCCGAACGCGTCGAGCTGCCCCACCGCGCGGCGGACGGTGGCTGAGCCGTCCATGCGGCGGGCGAGCGCGGCGAGATCCGGCGGCGCAGGCAACAGCAGATCGGGCCGCGCGGCAAGCAGTTCGGCCAGCTCATCGTCGCTGCGATCACGCAGCCATTGCAGGGTCGAGGGCATCGATGCCACGGTAGCCCGCGCGGGCACGTGACAGCCCGGGCCGCACCCGTCGGCGCGCCGGTGTTGAGCGCCTCGCCCGCATCAGGGACAATGGTCGCGGTGGCCCGGCCGTGGCCGCGTCGCCGGCGTATGACGGCGAGTCCTGTGCGGGGCAACGCCCCGGCCGCTCGGAGGAGGAACCGTGGCCCGCTCGGAGAAGACTGCTCGCCTCGACAGGGCTGCTCGCACTCAACGAGCTGCGCACACTCAACGGGCTGCTCGCACTCAAAGGACCAAGGGCATCGAGCCGACCTGGCCCGTCCACGGGCCGGGTGAGCACGTGGTCACCGAACTCGTTGCGGCGGTGCAGGGTTCGCTCTCGCCGTACGGCGACACCACGTTCCCGCTGGAGAAGACGCCCTACGAGCACCCGGTCACGGTGATCAACCGCTGACCGCAGGTGGGGCGTCGGCGAGTATGACGCTGTTCCCGTCCACGCGTCCTCGGATCGCCGGGGTTCTGCTGGCCGCCGGCCTCGGTCGACGATTCGGCGGACCGAAGGCGTTGGCCGACACCGGAAGTGGTCCGTGGGTGCTTCGTGCGCTCGCGACGCTGGATGCGCTCGATCCGCGCCTGGTGGTGGTCGGCGCCGCCGCCGGCGATGTGGCGGCGTTGTTGCCTCGGGGCGTGGTTGCGGTGGAAAACCCGGACTTCGCAGGCGGAATGGGATCCAGCCTCGCGGCGGCACTCCGGGTATTACAGGGTGAATGCGGGGCGGGCTCAGCGGTGGACTCGACGGTGGACGCCGCTGTCATCATGCTGGTCGACCTGCCCGATGTGTCTCAGGCGGTGGTGAATCGGGTGGTGCGCACCGTCCTCGATGGTGCCCGGTCTGCGGCGAGAAATCGCATCGATGGCGCCGCGAGCCCCGCTACTGGGCGTCCGGATCGATCCAGTGCCGTGTCTCACACCCGCCCGGCCGGCGAAGCCGCGAACAGCGTCATACCCGATATCCGGTCTGCCCTCGCGCGGGCCACATTTTCCGGACGGCCCGGGCACCCGGTGCTGATCGGCGCCGATCACTTCGCGGGCGTGCTGGCGGTGTCGACGGGCGATCACGGCGCCCGGGATTACCTGGCGACACATCCGGTGCTCGCGGTGGAGTGCGGCGATCTCGCGGGTGGGGCTGACGTCGACCGGAAGCCCGAATAGCTCGCGGATCCGGTGCACGGAACCGCGAGGACCACGAGGCCGGACGCCTACCGGATAGATCCGGTGGCAGACCGGACAAAGCGGATCGCCGAGGCCAATGTCACGCCTGATCGGCCGAGCGGACCGACCGCGCGGCGAACTACACTCCGATCATCGTGCCGCTTGATCGCCCGCCGGACGGGGACGCGCGACGGGCGGCGAGAGGAGCGGCAAGGCGATGGCGATTCCGGGACCTGGGTATTCGATCACCATGCGCATCGAGGCGCCCACGGCGGCGGCGACGGCCGGTGATCTGACGAGCGCGGTCGGGCGTGCCGGCGGGGTGATCACCGCGTTCGACATCGTGGAATCGACCGGCAGTTCGATGGTGGTGGACATCTCCGCCAATGCGCTGTCGACCGCCCATGCCGACCAGATCGCCGACGCCGTCAACGCTTTGGACGGTGTGGAGGTCCGCAAGGTATCCGATCTGACCTTCCTGATGCACCTCGGCGGGAAGATCGAGGTGAAGTCGAAGGTCGCGCTGCGTAACCGCGACGAGCTGTCGCGCGCCTACACGCCCGGCGTGGCCCGCGTGTGTGAGGCCATCGCCGCGAAACCCGAAGATGCGCGTCGGCTGACCATCAAGCGCAACACGGTCGCGGTGGTCACCGACGGGACGGCGGTGCTTGGCCTCGGCAATATCGGGCCAAAGGCCGCGATCCCGGTGATGGAGGGAAAGTCCGCTCTGTTCAAGCGGTTTGCCGGGGTCGATGCGTGGCCGGTGTGCCTGGACACCACCGATACCGAGGAGATCATCCGCACGGTGCAGATCATCGCGCCGGTCTACGGCGGTATCAATCTGGAGGACATTGCCGCGCCGCGTTGTTTCGAGATCGAGCGTCGGCTGCGAGAAACCTTGGACATCCCCGTCTTTCACGACGATCAGCACGGCACCGCGATCGTGGTGGTCGCCGCGCTGCGCAATGCGCTGCGCGTGGTGGACAAGAAGATCCAGGACTGCAAGATCGTGGTGTGCGGCGTCGGGGCGGCCGGCAACGCCATTATCCGGTTGCTCGCTCTGCAACAGCCGGCGGACATCCTCGCCGTCGATCGCACCGGCATCGTCTTCGAGGGCCGCGGCGAGATGCACCCCTCGCTGGCGGATGTCGCGAAGACCACCAACCGCGAGAAGGTCTCCGGGACCGTGCACGACGCGGTCGACGGCGCCGATGTGTTCATCGGGGTCAGCGGGCCGAACCTGATCGAGGGGTCGGATGTCGCTCGGATGAACTCGAACGCGATCGTGTTCGCGCTGGCTAATCCGACGCCGGAGATCGATCCGATGGAGGCGCAGGCGCACGCCGCGGTGGTGGCGACCGGCCGTTCCGACTTCCCGAACCAGATCAACAACGTGCTCGCCTTCCCGGGCGTGTTCCGCGGCCTGCTGGACGCCGGGGTCACGAAGATCACTGACGAAATGCTGTTGGCCGCAGCGGATGCCATTGCCGACGAGGTGGCGCCGGAACAGCTCAACGCGTCCTTCATCGTGCCGAGCGTCTTCGACGACAAGGTGTCGCCGGCCGTGGCGCGGGCGATCGTGGAGCACGCGAGGTCCGCGACGGCGTAAGCGCGTCGTCGCGGCGGCGGCTGCGGACCGGTGGGGGTGAGAGTGACGGGTATGACGGAGTTCTCGGGGCCGGGCACGCGCCTGACGCACGTGGATGAGCACGGCGCCGCGCATATGGTCGACGTCTCCGGAAAGCCGGTCTCGGCGCGGGTCGCGGTGGCGACCGGAGTGCTGCGCACGACGCCCGAGGTGGTGGAGCTCGTGCGCTCCAACGCGGTCGCCAAGGGCGACGCGCTGGCGGTGGCCCGGATCGCCGGGATCATGGCAGCGAAGAAGTGCTCCGACCTGGTTCCGTTGTGTCATCCGATCGCCATATCCCGTGTGGCGGTGGACTTCTCGGTCGATGACAGTGAGATCGGTATCGAGGCCACGGTAGCCACGGCGGACCGCACCGGCGTCGAGATGGAGGCGCTGACGGCGGTCGCGGTCGCCGGGCTCGCCCTGCACGACATGATCAAGGCGGTGGACCCGGCGGCGGTGCTCGATGCCGTTCGGGTGGAACGCAAAGAAGGCGGCAAGACGGGGCTGTGGGTTCGGCCGGAGGAGCGGTGAACGAGGGGCGCACGGCCGTGGTCCTGGTCGCGTCGACCCGGGCCGCGGCCGGGGTCTACGCGGATACGGCCGGTCCGCTGATCGCGAACTGGTTGACGGACAAGGGGTTCGACGTGCGCGGGCCGATCGTGGCGGCCGACGGGGAGCCGTTCGCTGCGGCGTTAGCCGAGGCGGTCGGGGCGACGGGGGCTGCGAGCGATGGCGCTGAGGTGAGCAGCGGCGGTGGCGTGAGTGGTGGCGCTGTGGGCAGTGGCGCCGATCTCGTGATCACGTCGGGCGGCACCGGCATCTCGCCGACCGACCGCACCCCGCAGGCGACGGCGGCGCTGCTGGACTACGAGATCCCGGGCCTGGCAGAGGCTTTGCGGCGGCGCGGTGTGGACGCGGGTGTACCGACGGCGGTGCTCTCCCGTGGGCTGGTGGGGGTGGCCGGGCGCACGCTGGTGGTCAACCTGCCCGGCTCGACCGGGGGCGTGCGGGACGGGCTCGCCGTGCTGGACGAGGTACTGATGCACGCGCTGGACCAACTGGCGGGCGGAGATCACGTTCGGGCGGGGCATGGCCACCTGCCGAGCGAGCACCGCGGTCCGAAGGAGCATGCGTGATGGGCAACGTCATACTCGCGGCGGTGACCGAGACGGCACTGGACCTTGCCGCCCATGAGGCTGCCGTGGGCGATGCCGCCGCCGGCGCCGTCGTGTCCTTCGCCGGGGTGGTGCGCAATCACGACGGTGGCCGCGCGGTGACCGAGTTGGAGTATCACGGGCACCCGTCCGCGTCGGATGTCGTCGCCCAGATCGCCGCGGATATCGCGGACCGCACCGGGGTGATCGCGGTCGCCGTCAGCCACCGGGTCGGGATGCTGCGTGTCGGTGACATCGCCTTGGCCGCAGCGGTTTCCGCGGCACACCGGGGAGTTGCCTTCTCCGCGTGTCGGGACCTGGTCGACGAGGTGAAGCACCGGCTGCCGGTATGGAAGCGCCAGGTCTTCGACGACGGCACCGACGAGTGGGTCGGCAGCGCCTGACCGCTGGACGTCGTCGGCGGATCGCGTCGGCGTGATGGTGAGCGGATTCCACTGGACCGGGAGGTGCGCGCGGTGGACATCGGGGTGGTGGGTGCGGGGATCGTCGGTCTTACCCTGGCGCGCGCCCTGAGCATGGCGGATCCGGCGAGCCGCGTCACGGTGCTGGAGAAGGAGCCCGGCATCGGCCGGCACCAGACCGGCCACAACAGCGGCGTGGTGCATGCGGGACTGTACTACCAGCCCGGCTCGCTCAAAGCGCAGCTCTGTTCGCGTGGGCGCGGCATGATGCGAGAGTACTGCTCCGACAAGGGAATTGCGTTCGAAGAGGCCGGGAAGCTGGTGGTCGCCGTCGACGCCGGCGAGGTTCCGGGCCTGAAGGAGATCGAGCGCCGCGCCACCGCGAACGGAGTGCCCGGCCTGCGCTGGATCTCGCCCGCGGAGATGGCGGCGATCGAGCCGCACGTGCGCGGCGTCGCCGCGCTGCACTCCCCGCACACGGCGGTGGTCGACTTTCGGCAAGTGGCCCGCGCCGTGGCCGAGGACGTGCGGGCGGCCGGCGGCGAAGTGCGGTTCGGCGCGGAGGTGCGCGGCATCAGGCGCATCCGCGGCAGGGTCGCCGTGCTCGCTGGTGGCGAGGTGCTCAGCTTCGACCGGCTGGTGATCTGTGCGGGCCTGCAGGGCGATCGGGTCGCGGTCGCGGCAGGGGACGGCGCCGATCCGCGGATCGTGCCGTTCCTCGGCATGTACTACCGGCTGGTTCCGGAGCGGCGAAACCTAGTGCGGGGACTCATCTATCCGGTTCCGGATGCGCGATTCCCGTTCCTCGGCGTGCACCTGACGCGCACCGTCCACGGCGAGGTGCTGGTCGGGCCGAACGCCGTGCTCGGCCTGGCCCGCGAGGCGTACCGGGCGACCGGCATGCGCGTGGCCGACGTCATGTCCACGCTCGGCTGGCCCGGCTTCTACCGGCTCGCTGGACGTGACTTTCGCGCAGGGGTGCACGAACTGATCGGTGCGGCGAGTAGGCGCAGGTTCTTGTCTGCCGCGCAGCGATATGTGCCGGAGATCGGCGATCGCGATATCGACCGCGCCCCACTGGGTGTGCGTGCCCAGGCGGTAGACCGTGCGGGTAGGCTCGTCGACGATTTCGCGCTCAGCGAGCTCTCCGATGTGATCGCCGTACGCAATGCGCCGTCGCCGGCGGCCACGTCGTCCTTCGCGATCGCGGAGTACCTCACGCCGAAGGTGCTGGCCGGACGCTAACCGGGGACCGGTCGCCCGGCCGATACGACGCGGAGTGTTCAGTATACCTTGACACCGCAGGTGACCTACGTCATGATGTCCGGTAAGACGAAGGTCCCACACTCGCGTGCGCAGAAGATCCTGTGCTACCGCCTGTGCGAGGTTATTGGCCCGTCCGTAGCGGTGTGGCACCACTGCGCCGCGACACGCATTGCCCCACAACCTATGTGGGCTTGAGGACGTTGAAACCCAGCGCGATGTCATGGATACCATCCAGCGCCGCGCTCTGCCTTGGAGGCACTATGACGGAGATACGAAAACCCGTACTCATCGTGGGCGGGAGCCTGGTCGGCCTCACCACGTCCGCTTTGCTCGGCGCGCACGGCATCGACAGTCTCGTAGTCGAGCGGCACACCGGAACGGCCATCCACCCGCGGGCCGCGTCCTTCCACCAGCGCACCATGGAGATCTTCCGTACCATCGAGATTGACGAGAAGGTCGAGGCCGCAGCGGATCTCGAGTTCGTCCAGCAAGGCGCGATCATGGCGGTGGAGACCCTCGCCGGAAAGGAACTGGCGTATTTCCAGGCGAACTACAACTCCGGTGTCGAGCATCTGAGCGCGACGCCGCGCCTGTTCATCACCCAGATCGGCCTCGAGCCGATCCTGCGCGACCGGGCCCGTGAGTACGGCGCCGACATCCGTTTCAATACCGAGCTTGTCGACTTCACGCAAGACGACGACGGGATCCACGCGACGATCCGCTCCCGCGAGGACGGGTCGACGAGCACAGTGCATGCGGACTATCTGGTGGCCGCCGATGGTGCGCACAGCGCAATCCGTGAACGACTCGGCATCCCGCTGGCGGGTCGCGGAACCTTCGCAAACTGCGTCACGATCTACTTCAAGTCGGACGTGCGCAGCATGATCGGCGATCGGAATCTGAGCGTCATCTACGTCAACCATCCGGAGTTCCTGGCCTTCTTCCGGTTCTCGATCACGGCGGATTCCGGGTTCCTGGCGGTCTTCTCGACGAAATCGGCCGATGGCACGAAGGACACCAACGTCAGCGCGGACCTCAGCAACGAACGGCTCACCTACTTCGTGCGCACGGCGCTCGGCGCGCCCGCCGACTGGCCGATCGAGATCGAGAGCGTACAGAGCTGGGAGGCCTCGGCCGGTTGGGCCACGGCTTTCCGGTCCGGTCGGGTGCTGCTGGCCGGCGACAGTGCGCACACCATGCCGCCGACCGGCGGATTCGGTGGCAACACCGGCATCGCGGACGCACACAACCTGGCGTGGAAACTCGCGCATGTGCTGCGCGGTACGGCCGGCGCGGACCTGCTGGATACCTACGATGCCGAGCGGCGCCCGAACAGTGCCCTGGTGGCCGAACAGGCCTACGCCCGGTACGTGGCACGGTTGGACCCGGATCTGCCGAAGGAGAACCTGGCCGAGGAGCTCGACGACGCCGCTGTGGAACTCGGCGCGGTGTACGGATCGCATGCCGTGATCACCGAGGGCTCGGAGCTACCGGACACCCACAACCCGCGCACGGGAGCGCTTCTCGTCGGTTCCCGGGCACCGCACATGTGGCTCGAGCGGGACGGTGCGCAGCTTTCCACGCTCGACCTCGTGCAGCGTGGCTTTTTGTTGCTCACCGGCGCGGACGGCCAGGAATGGTGCGATGCTGCCGCTGTCGTGGGCCGCGAACTCGGAGTCGACGTGAGCGCGGTGTCGGTCGGCTCCGGCGCGGCCGTGAGCGACCCGTCGGGCACTTTCTGCGAGGTCTACGGGATCGAACCGTCCGGCGCAGTACTCATCCGGCCCGACGACATCGTCGCCTGGCGCAGCGTCGGAGCCGGTGCGGATCCCGCCGGCGCCCTCCGCTCCGCGATGACGGCGCTCCTCGCTATCCACGCGCCGGCCATGAGCTAACCGCACGCGCGGGGAGAGCAGATGGAGCCCCCGTTCGGCTGCCGGGCCGAATGAGGGCTCCGTCACTAGACTCGGCGGCGTGCCGTACACACCCTCTGACCTTGCCGCGACGCTGGCGGCGTCTGAAGAGTCCAACTATGTACGGGTGGTCGCGGACTGGCTCGCGCGCGGTAGCGTCACGCAGACGGCCCCGGCGTTGACCGGGGATCGCCTTCGTGACGCCCTCGTCGCCGCCGCGGTGGCGCATCTGGCGCGAACCGCGGGTATCTCAGTGCCACCGTGGACGCGCGAACCCGGCCGGATACTCGACGCATTTTGGCACCCTGGGCGCAACGCGTTCTTCGCGTATGCGCTCGCGCACGCGCCTGCCGAATTCGCGACGCGCGGCATCTTGATCGAGCGTGATTCGCTGGTGTCCGTATGACTAGCCCTGATAGCGACCGGGATGCCGACATCGATCGCGGAACAGATAGAGGTCTGTCGCGTGCGGATATCACGGAACTCCTCGCAGAGCTTGGTGCTCGTCTTGACTCCCAGGGAATTCGCGGTGACCTGTTTGTCGTCGGCGGCGCGGCTATGGCCCTGGCCTATAGCACGCGGCGATTGACGGCGGACGTGGACGGCGTCTTCGAGCCGAAGATGCTGATATACGACGCTGCCACCGAAATCGCCGCGCGACATGTCGGGCTGCCAGCCGATTGGCTCAATGACGCGGTCAAGGGATTACTTCCAGGCACGGACAGTCAGGCACGGGTGATTCTCGACCTGCCAGGGCTCACCGTAAGCGTGCCGTCTCCCCGGTATCTTCTGGCGCTCAAAGTGCAAGCCGCACGGATCGACCGGGATGCCGACGATATCCTCACGCTCGCGGAGGCTTGCGGGGCTCGGACTGCTGCAGAAGTGCTCGACATCGCTGCGGCAGTGGTCGGCGCGGCGCGGCTGCAACCGAAGGCGCAATTCTTGGTTGAGGAATTGTTCGCTGACCAGTGACAGTGTGAAACGTTTGTGCGGCAGGCGAAGCGGGTAGATGGAGCCCCCGTTCGGCTGCCGGCCGAACGGGGGCTCCGCTGATTCCGTGCTGATCGATCAGTCGACCGGGGCATCGCTCTTCCGGTACTGGTACGGGTTCGTGAGGATCTCGGTTTCCGGAATGTCGGGGAACATGCCGCCGCGCCACGTTTCCTCGCCGAGCTGACCGCTCAGGAACTCCACGGTGTCGGCGATCTGCGATTTCACCGACGCCAGATCCCCGGCGACCAGTTTGCCTTCCAGCTTCACCGGTTCGCCGCCGACCAGCACGGTGTGCACGTCGCCGCGGCCGGCCTGGTACACGACATGGCCGTACGGGTTGATGATCGGAACCATGGTGGGGGAGTCGTCGTTCTTGATCAGCACGACGTCGGCGAGCTTACCGGGCTCGAGACTGCCTATCTGGTCCCACTTTCCGAGCGCCTTGGCGCCGCCACGCGTGGCCCAATCGACCACGTCCTCAACCCGCAGCTTGAGGTGGGTGATGGTTTCGCCCTTCTGATGGGCGGTGTGGTGCTCCATGGCGCGATCGGCGCCGATCGTCGCACGCATGGCGGAGAACATGTCCGCACTCATCCAGACGCTGGTATCGATCGAGAGCGAAGGCTGGATGCCGTGCTGCCGGATTCGGTTCGACGGCGGATAGCCCTGGCCGCAGGTGGTCTCGCTCTCCGTGGCGAGTGACGCGACGCCGCCGGTGGCCGCGATCATGGCAAGTGAGTCGTCGCTGAGCGAGGCGCAGTGCACGTAGATGGTGCCCGGTTCCATGACGCCCGCGTCGTACATCTCCTTGACGCCCGCGTCGTTGGTCGCGCCCCACACACCGGCGTGCGTCGTCACCGTGACGCCGAGATCCTTGGCCGCTTCGAATGCCGCGCGTTCCGGGAATGATGGATCCTCCGGGACGTCGAAAGCGATTTGTGCGCCGAACATCTGGGAATCGTCCCGAGCGCGTTCGATGATGCGGCGGACCGCCGGGTCGTGTGTCCACTGCGCGGGCGGCGCGGTGATGTTTCCGTACGCCAGCACGTAGCGGCCGGGGGAGGAGCGCAGCGCGTCGAGCGCGGCTTCGCCGTGCTCGGGGGTGCGCAGCCCATGCGACCAGTCCACGCTCGTGGTGACCCCGGACTCCACAGCGTCCAATGCCGAGAGGAGATCGCCAGCGGCCACGTCCTGCGGGCGGAACTTCATCCCGTGCTCGAGGTAGTACCACACGAAGTACTGCGTCAGCGTCCAGTCGGCGCCGTACGCGCGCATGGCCGTCTGCCACATGTGACGATGGGTGTCGATCATGCCCGGCATGAGAATCCCGCCCTGGGCGGAGATCTCGGCCGTTCCGTCCGGAACCGTGAGGTTCGGGCCGACCTGCGCGATCTTCCCGTCGACGACGAGGACGTCGCCGTCGGGGATGACGGTGTGGGCGTCATCCATCTGGAGCACAATCCCATTGCGGAAGACAATGGGCTGGCCGAGTGTGATGTGTGACATTCGCCGCTCAACCTCCTGGAGTTTGTTCCTCCGCGGCGAACGGCAGCTGGTGACGCCGGTTCGCCGACGGTCCGAGTCGATGTGACCGATTCGGCATGGACTATGAGCGTGATGTTAATTTATACTGAACAGCCTGTCTAGGGTGGCGCCCGAATTCCGGCCATCCGGATCGCTACGAGATGCGAGCGTGGCCTGGCATGATGTCGCGATGGACGTGTACGCGTGAGGAGTTCGGCGACGTCGAATATGCGGTCACACGCGAGGAGTGGGAGGCAGCCAGGGCTATACGTCGTCGATGACGACCCAGATGCCCACGGCGGTTACTACGCCCTCATTGCGGAAGCGGTGCGGTGTGCTGGACCGGAAACTCACGGCGTCGCCGGATGTCAGTGTCCGTTCCAGATCGCCGAGTTGCATGACGAGTTCGCCCGACAGCACATACCCGTATTCGGTGCCGGGGTGGCTCATCAACTCACCGGTGCTCGATGCGCTGCCGGGCTCATAGGAAATCCGCAAGAAGTCGACGCGCTGACCGGGGATCTGGCCCATGACCTCCCAAACCACGCCCGAATCGAGCGTGATCGCTTCGCGCGTACCCGATGTCGTGACCGGGGAATCGGCAACGGTGCCGCCCGTGCCCGCGGTGCCGCCAGAATCCGGCGTCGGCACCTGTGCCGGCGCCGTTCGCCCCGCGACGGGGTTGAGCGCGATCATGGCCGCGAGCCCCGCCGTCGCCACCGGGTATTGCCCCGGAACGACGTCATCCCCGTTCGGCTCGCTAGGTGATTCGAGGAGATCGGACACCGGGACGCCCAGGGCGCCCGTGATCGCATAGAGCGTGCTGACACTGGGCCGCAGCCTGCCGGTTTCGATCTGCGACACCAGACTCGCCGAGACGTTGGCCTGCCGCGCGAGGGCTCGCAGGCTGGTTCCGCGTTCCAGTCGCGCCGCCCGGATCCGCTGGCCGATCGGCGGAATACGTACCTGTCCCATCACGCCCCCGAGTCACTTCTGCCAAGGCCGCGATCCGCCCGCCGGGACACTTGACCGCCACCAGGGAGCAATCTACAGTGCTGATAACTGTTCAGTATGCCTAAACATCTGGCGGGTAGGAGCGGCCGCGGCGACATCGCCCCGCGGAAGGAGCATCACATGACCGTTCGAACCTTCGGCACCAATGCGGTTGACTGGGAACAACGTATCGATCTGGATCGGCTTCGCACCGAACGACTGGCGAGACTCCGCGCCACGCTTGACGCTTCGGAACTCGGGTCGCTGCTCACCTTCGACTTCGCGAACATCCGCTACATGACGGCGACGCATATCGGCACGTGGGCGATGGACAAGCTGATCCGCTTCGCGGTGCTTCCACGCGGCGGCGATCCGGTGCTGTGGGATTTCGGGTCGGCGGCCAGACACCACCAGCTGTTCAACCCCTGGCTCGACGGTGACAAGCGTGCTCGCGCAGGCATTTCCACGCTGCGGGGTGCCTTCAATCCGGAGGCCGGCATCGCCGAGGATGTCGCCAAGAAGGTCGCCACGGTGCTGCGTGAGCACGGGCTGGCTGATGCACCGATCGGCGTGGACCTGGTCGAGATGCCGATTCTCTCGGCGCTGCAAGCCGAAGGGCTGACCGTGGTCGACGGCCAGCAGGTATTCCTCGAGGCGCGGAAACACAAGACGGCGGCCGAGATCTCGCTCCTCACCCAGGCATGTCCGATGGTGGATGCGGCCTACGAGGACCTCTACGAGTTTCTGCGGCCGGGGGTGCGTGAGAACGAGTGCGTGGGCGTGGTTTCCAAGACGCTCTACGACCTCGGCAGCGAGTACGTCGAGGGCGTGAACGCGATTTCCGGCGAACGTTGCGCGCCGCACCCGCACGTGTACTCGGACCGTTTGATGCGTCCGGGCGACCCGGCGTTCTTCGACATCCTGCACAGCCACATGGGTTACCGCACCTGCTACTACCGCTGTTTCGCGGTGGGCAGTGCCTCACCGGTGATGCGGGACGCGTACACCCGTTGCCGCGAATACATGGACGAGGCGATCGCGCTGGTCCGGCCGGGCGCGACGACGGCGGACATCGTCTCGGTGTGGCCCACTGCGCAGGAGTTCGGGTTTCCCAGCGAGGAGGCGGCGTTCGCACTGCAGTACGGCCACGGTGTGGGCCTGTCGATCTGGGAGAAGCCGATCTTCTCGCGGCTCGTCTCGCTCGACCACCCCGAGACCCTCGAGGAGGGAATGGTTTTCGCGCTCGAGACGTATTGGCCGGCCGGAGACGGCTGGTCGGCCGCCCGCATCGAGGAAGAAGTGGTGGTGACGGCGGACGGCTGCGAGGTCATCACCAAGTTTCCCGCCGAGGAACTGCTGGTGGCCGGTCGCCGGTACTGGTCGGTCGGTGGGCCGTTGCCGAGTATCCGGGAATCGCAATCGCATCTGAACACGGCCGCCGGGCGCGGCGAGAAGAAGGGAGCCCATTCGTGACCGATCACCTCGTCGCCCGCGCTGCCGATGCGGTCTGGGCACCGGCTGGCGGGGCGTTGGCGGCTGCGTCCGGCTACCTTGGTTGGTCTGCGGTCGGGTCCGATAGTCCGGCTGTGCACACGGGTTTCGGCCTCGGACGGATGGAGCCCGGCGGCCGCATCCCGTGGCATGTGCATTCTTACGAGGAGAGCCTGCATGTCACCGCAGGCGAGGTGGTCGTGCAGACCCCGGAGGGAGCGGCGCTGCTCACCGCTGGCGAATACGGGCTCATCCCGATCGGGGTACCACACGCGCTGCGCAACGAGGGCGCCGTACGGGCGGATTGGGCCCGCTGCTCCGCTCCTGCTCCGCGGGCGGAGCATCACGGTGATACCGAGACTGTTCCGGCCCTGCCCGATGTCGCCCCGATTCGTATCGATGTCCGTGATCCGCGCACCCGCAACTACGGGCACGTCGCGCCGGAGCATATGGATCGCGACCGGCAGGGACAGGAGAATCTCGCCGTGTCGGCGTCCATGCGCACGGCTCTTCTTGTCTACAGCGGGATCTCGCTGAAGATGATGGTGGATACCGATCTCGGCGCCACGCAGGCCAACATGTTCATGGTGCAGTACGAGCCGGGCGGTCTAGCCTCGCCACACGACCACCCGCTGGAGGAGACCTATTACGTCACCGACGGCAGCGTGCTCGCGACGTTCGACGGGATCGAATACGACTTGCACGCCGGCGATATCGCGTGGGCGGGTGTGGGCTGCGTGCACTCGTTCCGGAATGTCACCGACACCACCGTGACGTGGCTGGAGACGCAGTCGCCACTGCCGCCGCCGCGGCACGCCGACCGCTTCAGGCGCGACGGGGACTACCTGCGGGACGCCTTGAAGACGGAATCCTGAACACCGACAACAGACACACCCCCACGAAACGGAGCAGCATCCTCATGACCACGGTAGTGATCGGTGGAACCGCCGGTATCGGTTTGGAATTCGCGCGGTCCCGGGCGGCAGCCGGAAAGGATGTCGTCGTCGCTGGCCGGGATGTGGCGAAGGCGAACGCGGTGGCGAGCGAGATCGGCGCCCGCGCCGTGATTGTCGACCTGGCCGAGCCGAAGTCGATCGCCGGGGCGTTGGCCGATATCCGCGACGTCGACGAGTTGGTGATGCTCGCGATCGATCGGGACAGCAACAGTGCCAAGGACTATGACATCGACCGCGCGATCGGACTCACCACGATCAAGCTGGTCTCGTACATCGAGACGGTGCACACGCTCTACCCGCGGATGGCGCCGGACGCCTCGATCGTGCTCTTCGGTGGCCGCGCGAAGGATAAGCCGTACCCGGGGTCGACCACGGTATCCACCATCAACGGCGGCATTATCGGCATGGTCAACACGCTGGCCATCGAGCTGGCACCGGTACGTGTGAACGCCATCCATCCGGGCATTGTCGGTGACAGCTGGTACTGGGCGGAGAAGCCGGCGGCGGTGCTGGATGCCTATCGGTCGCGCACCCCGACCGGCGTGCTGGCCACCATGGCTGATGTGGTCGACGCGATCGACTTCCTGCTGCGGAACAAATCCATGAACGGTCAGCAGATCGGCATCGACGGCGGCTGGATGTTGACGTGATGTCGGCGGCGTCCCCCGAGTATGACGTAGTTCCGGCTTCGCCCGGCCTGCCGCACGTCGCCGTGCTCGGAATGGGCCGGATGGGCGGCGCGATGGCGAAGCGGCTGCGGGAGAAGGGTTTTCCGGTCGCCGTCTACAACCGCAACGCCGACCGTGCCCGGAAGATCGCCGGCGAGATCGGTGCCGCGATGCTGGACAGTCCAGCGGCGGCGGGTCGGTGGGTCGCGAGCAACGAGGCGGCAGCTGGCATCGTGCTCGCTTCACTGGCGGACGACAAGGCTTGTCGAGCAGTGTATTTCGGGCCGAACGGGCTCCTTTCCGGACTGGCGAACGGCACCGTCATCTGCGATACCTCCACCATCGACCCGGACACCGCGCGGGAGGTGGCCGCGGCCGTTGGCGAACGCGGAGCAGTCCTGTTGGACAGCCCGGTGTCCGGCAGCGTGCCCGCCGCCCTGTCCGGAGAACTGACGGTGATGGTCGGCGGGCCGGAATCTGCGCTTGAGCACGCGCGGCCGGTGCTGGACGCGATCGGGCGCCGTGTGGTGCACGTCGGGCCGTCCGGATCTGGAGCCGTCGTGAAGCTCGCGGTCAACAATGTCGTGCACGCCCTCAATCTGGCGCTGTCCGAATCGATCGTCCTAGCGGAGAAGGCGGGCGTCGACAGGACCGTGTTCTACGACGTCATCGCCGACAGTGCCGCTGCGGCGCCATTCGTCGGTTACAAGCGGGCCGCCTTCGAGCACCCCGAGGACGCGCCGGTCGCGTTCAGTCTCGATCTCGTCGCCAAGGATCTGCGGCTGATCCTCGCCCTCGCTGATCGCGTGGGCGCTGCGATGCCGGCGGCTCACGCCGCGAGCTCCGCTGCGGTAGAAGCAATCTCACATGGTTTCGGCGACGCAGACATGAGTTCCATGGCCCGCTACCTGCGCGGCGAGGAGTCCCGCAGCGCGGGCGTGACGCGTATTCCCGATTTGATCCGCACCCACGACAACGGAGGTCGACATGGCCCTGACGGTTCACGACTGGTTGGAAGGCTATCGAAGCGCCTGGGAGAACCGCGATCCCGACGCCGCCGCAGCCCTCTTCACGCCCGACGCGCCCTATCGGGAACAGCCCTATCAGGAGCCCTTCCAGGGTCGGGAGGGGGTGCGCGCGTATTGGGCCGAGGTGACGGCCACGCAGAGCGACGTGCGGTTCCGGTATGGCGCACCGATCGTCACCGCCGACCGCACCGTCGTCGAGTGGTGGGTGACCATGCGCAACGGCGGGGCCGACGTCACACTGGCCGGTATCTTCCTGCTGCGGTTCGACAACGACGGCCTGTGCAGCGATCTCAATGAGTACTGGCACTTCAGCGAGGGCCAGGTGGAACCCTACCCACATTGGGGGAGCTGACTGCGATGTCGCTGATCGTGACCGGGGCGAGCGGCCATCTCGGTTCGGCCGTCGTGCAGCGGGTCGTCGAATTGCGCGGCGGCACGGACTTGGTGCTGGTCACGCGCACACCGGCGGCGATCGCCGAGCGATTCCGCGGCGCCGACATCCGGTACGGTGACTTCGCCGACTCGGCGAGCCTGGCGAACGCGTTCCGTGGCGGGACCCGGATGCTGCTGATCAGCGCTGACGACATCAACGCCCGCGCCGCCTGGCATATCGCCGCCATCGACGCGGCGAAAGCCGCCGGGGTGCAGCACATCATTTACACGTCGATGGTCGAACCCGGCGTGGCGAACCCGGCCTTGATCGCCGACAGCCACCGGGCGACAGAAGAGTACCTGCGCGCTAGCGGCCTCACGTGGACGGTCCTGCGCTGCGCGCTGTACTCGGATTTCCAGGTTTTCGAGGCCGCCGAGGCCGTTGCCAGCGGGAAGTTCCGGCACAACCGTGGCGATGGAGCATGCTCCTATATCGCCCGCGGGGACTGCGCCGCCGTCGCCGCAGCGGTCCTCGCATCTGACGACAACGGCTGCGGCGTCTTCGATGTCACCGGGCCGGAGGCGTTGAGCGCGCGCGATCTCGCCGCACTCTATGCCGAGGTCGGGGGAGTGGAGGTCGCTCCGGTCAACGTCACGGACGATGATATGGCTGCCGCCTTGCAGCCGGCAGAGGGTGACGACCCTGACGGGCACGCTCAATACGGTGCGGCGCTTGCGGTCTCGCTGGGCCGTGCGATCCGCGAAGGGTTTTTCGGTGCTGTGACGAATACGGCGACCGAGTTGGCGGGGGTGCGTCCGACCACCGTCGCAGACCTCCTGCACCGCGAGGCGGCGACCGTGCGGCGGATGGCCGGGCGCTAGAGAACACGACTTGCACCGCGCGCCGTACACGCGACACGGCCACCGCTAGCGAACTGCGTCATGGGCGAGAAGCCCAGGCCCGCATCAGGTATGGCGCAGCCGCGACCACGCATCGGTGCCGACCGCGACCAGCAGGATGAGGCCGAGGGTGATCTGTTCATAGAGCGGATCGAGGCCGAGCAGGTCGAAGCCGTTGCCGACCAATGCAATGAACAGCACGCCGATCACGGTGCGCCAGATGGCGCCAGCCCCGCCGAGGATCGATGTGCCGCCGACCACGATGCCGGTGAGCACCAGGAACGTCAGCGTGTTGCCGCCGGACGACGACTGCGCGCTGAGAACCCTTGAGGTGTCGATGATCCCGCCGAGCGCCGCAGCCGCGCCGTTGATGGTGAACGCGAGGATGACGACGAAATTGATGCGGACACCGGCGAGTCGGGCTGCTTGCGCGTTGCCGCCCGCGGCGTAGATGTAGCGACCGTTCGTGGTCCGCGACAGCAGCAGGCCCAGCACGATGATCACGGCGAGCGTGAGCCAGATCGACATCCGCACACCGATGAACTGGGTCTGGGCGATCTTCGCGTAGGCCGGCTGGTTGGTGAGCACGATGAGGTTGCCGTTCGACAGCTTCGCCGCGATCCCGCTGAAGATGAGCGCGGTGGCCAGCGTCGCGATCAGCGAATTGACCCGGAAGAAGGTGGTCACGATACCGTTGATCAAACCCGCGACGATGCCCAGCGCCATGCCGGTGACAATGCCGAGCGCGACGCCGTGGCTCACGGCGACCTGCGCGGAGACCACCGCCGATAGGGCGTAGGTGGCGCCGACGGACAGGTCGATCCCGCCGGCGATCAGCACGAGCGTGCTGGCCACCGCAATGATCAGCACGGCCGACTGCTGGTCGGCGATGTTCAGCAGGTTGCTGGTGGTGAGGAACGGTCCACTCGTCACCGACAAGACAACGAACAGCACGATGAACGGCACCACTATGGCCGCGGATCGCCAGGATCGAATGCGTAGGGCGTCCGTCACACGGGTGCGTTGCTGTGGCCCCAGAGGACGTTCGTCCCGCGTCTGCGGGGCACCGGCATTGGTGGTTTTGGTCGTCATAGTGGTGTCTTCTCCGCTTCCGGATGCTCGGGCCCCGCCTGTTCGGCGAAGGCAGCGGTCAGCACAGCCTGATTCGTCATATCCGAACCATTCAATTCAGCGGCGACGCGCCCGCTGCGGATCACGACGACTCGGTGGGCCAGCCCTAGGACCTCCTCGATGTCCGACGAGATCACCAGGACCGCCACCCCGCGGCCGGCCTGTTCCACGAGCAGGTCGTAGATGGCGCGGCGTGAGCCGACGTCGACGCCGCGGGTCGGCTCGTCGGCGATCAGCACGCAGGGCCGGCAGAGCAGGGCGCGCGCGAAGAGCACCTTCTGCTGGTTTCCGCCCGACAATGCCGATACCGGAACGGAATTCCGCGTCGCCCGCACGGTGACGGCAGTCAGCACATCGGCGGCGGCCCGCCGCTCGACCGCACGCCGGATCCATGTGCCGACGCTGAAGGCCTTGAGGCTGGCGAGGGTGGCGTTCTGCGTCACCGACCGATCCGGGAAAAGGCCCTGCTCCTTGCGCGACTCCGGCACCAGAGCCACCCCGCGGCGCAGCGCGACGGTCGGCGAGCGGCCATACAGCCGCTCGCCGCGGACAGCGACCGTCCCGGCTGTGGCTCGAGCCGCACCGAGGATCGCGTGCGCGATCTCGCTGCGGCCGGCGCCGACAAGCCCTGCCAGACCGACGATCTCGCCGGCGTGGACGGTCAGGTCGACGCCGTTCACTCCCGGCGCGCGCAACCCGCTCACCTCGAGCACCGGGGGCGAACCGCTCGGTGCGTCCGGCTTCGCCGGAAACACCGAACCGAGGGTGCGGCCGAGCATCCCCTCGATCAGCGAGCTCTCAGTCTCCGCCGCGGCCGGGCCGGTCCGCACCAGATGGCCGTCGCGCAGGATGGTCACCGTGTCCGCGAGAGTCAGCACCTCCTTCAAGAAGTGCGAGACGAAGAGCACCGTCCGTCCCCTGCGGGCGAGAATGTGCACCACCTCGTGCAACCGCTGCACGTCCGGGCCGCTGAGCGCTGCCGTCGGCTCGTCCATGATGATCAGCGACGCGCGGCGAGACAGCGCCCGCAAGATCTCGACCTTCTGCCGGTCGGCGGTGCGCAAGGTGGACACGACCGCATCCGCCTTGAGGTCGAACCCCGCCTCCGCGACCAAGGCATTGAACCGCGCTCGCAGCGCGCGACGGCGGATGAAGCCGCCGCGCCGGGGCTCGGAGCCGAGGAACACGTTCTCGGCGACCGTCAGACTCGGTACCAGCTCGAGTTCCTGGGCGATGCTCGCGATGCCGCGGGCGAGGGCGTCGCGGGGGGAGTGCAGGATCGCCGGCGTACCGTTGATCCGCACTTCCCCCGCGTCCGGCATGATCAGTCCGGCGATCACCCGGCTGAGAGTGGACTTCCCGGCACCGTTCTCGCCGACCAGCGCATGAACGGAGCCCCGGGTGATGCTCAGGTTGACTCCGGACAGCGCGCGAACCCCACCGAAGCTCTTGTCCACGGCGACGAGGTCCACGTAGGACTCCGCGGCGGGTGCGCTACCCGCGGCTGCAGCGCTCGTCCCCTGACCGTCCATCGTCTGTCCTCGATCCGTGCCTTCGATTTCCGCCTATGACGTAGCAGCGATCAGCCGGGCCATTCCGCAGTGAATTCGCTCGCGTTCGCCTTCGTCACGATGCCGTTGTTGGGAAGATCGGCGGCCGGGTCGACGGTGCCCTGATCCTGGCCGGTGCGGATCGCCGTGATGAGTGCCTTCATGCCCAGCCGACCGGTGGAGGCAGGCGCCTGTGCGACGTCGGAGTACCAGCTGCCGTCCGCTACGCCAGCGACCGCGGCCGCGCTCGCCCCGTATCCGACGAGCAAGACCTGCCCCGTCTTCTTCGCCGCGGCCAGTGCCTCGACGGCGCCCTCAATACCCTGGTCGGATCCCACGACAAGGCTCAGGTTCGGCTGCGCGGTGAGCATGTTCTGCGTCGCGGAGAGCCCGCCTGCCGGGGTGAAGTAGCTCTGTCCCTCGGCGACCACCTTGACCGACGGCGTGGACTTGATCGCCGCGGTGAACGCGTCGTTGATCGCGACATCCAGTGTGGATGCCTTGATGTCGTACAGGTACCCGACATTGCAGGGATCGAGATTCTTCGAGGCGCACGCCTCGACCACCTGCTGACCCATCTTGGTGCCGATCTCGGTCGGCACCATGATGACGTTCGCGGATAGCCCCGGCACCTGCACCTTGCCGGTGGAGTAGTCCGAGCCCATCACCTGATCGATGTTCACGACCTTGATGCCCTTGGTAGTTGCCTGCTGGACCAGGCTGGTCAATCCGGTGCCGAGGATCGGCTGCGTGATGATGCCTTGGTACTTGCCGGAGGTGATGGCGTTCTGGAACTGACTGAACTGCGTCTTGGCGTCGTTGTTGGCGTCGAACACCGTCACTTTGGCGTTGTTGTCGGCGGCCACCGCCTGTGCGGCGGCCAGCATCGGCGCGTCGTAGGAGTTGGCGACCGCGAACGACAGGTACGCGATGTTGATCGGCTGGTCGTTGGTCGTCGGGGCGGCCGACCCGCTCGGCGAGCCGCTGCCGGCGTTCGCCGAACTCGGTGAGCTGGAGCCGCCGGACCCGGTGGAGCCAGCGGGCGGGGTGGAGCCGCCGGACCCGGTGGAGCCGCCGGACCCGGTGGTGCTGCTCGAACTCTCACTCGCGGTGCCGGACGTGGCGGCCGAGCTGCAGCCCGCCATCGCCACGATCGCGGCAACCGCGATGACCACATGCGCGACATTCCTTCGTTTCCATACTCGGAACATGAGGTTCCCTTTCTTCAGGACAACCTTCTTGGCGATGTGCCTTACTCGGGACGCCCTGTGCCCAGGAGCGGATCATGAGAGCACTACGTCACCGTTGTTCCGATGATGCGACGGTGTTAAGCAATAGTCAACACTCTGTCGGAAAGATTTCGGATGCGCCTGCGCGCATCATTATTTCGGGGGCAGCATAATTCGATGCCTGAGCATTTCCTCGCTCGGCATTCGGTCATTGTTGGCGCGCTCGAACGCGCGGGATGCCGCTTTCCCAAAGCGGCATTGCTAAGCGATGATGTCTCCCTGGTGGTCCTGTGATGTGCTGGAACGGTTCAGGCAAGGGTCCTGGACGCTCAACGCGCGACGCGTCGGCATGCGCGGCTCGATATTCATTCACGATCCGCCGATGGTCGAACAGTGGCACGGTGAAGGACTTCTTCGATGTGGTATCGGGCCCACATCCAGAGATTTCAGGATGGGTGCCTGGCAGTCATTTGGCCGAGGTCGCGAGCAATCTTCCGGCGGAGTCGCGACTGAGCGAATTAACGGCACGCAGAACAATTGCTGCGCTGCTGGAAACGGGCACGCTCTTATCGGCACGGGCGAACAGAGGCGAACAATGGCCGAGGGTGTTCCATGCCCGAAGCTCCAGACGGCGCATTCATCTGTGTCGCCGAAAGGGGTGGGTGAGTGTATTGTCTCAAGTCACGTCATCGCCCCGCCCCCACGTCGAAGACCTCGGGGTGAAGTGCCAGCGAGATGCGAGTGCGGCGGATGTGCGCGGTGAGAAAGCGCTCGCCGTCGGAGATATCGCGCCGCCGGATCGCATCGATGAGCAGTCGATGCTCCGCGTTGACCACCCACATGCGCTGCGGACCGGTGACCCGTACGAAGGCGCGGCGGTACGACTGCGTGGTGTCCCAGAAGCGCTGCACCATGCGGTTCAACTCTGAAATGGGGTTGCCCGTATAGCAGAGCAGGTGAAGTTCGCGGTCGAGCTCAAGGAATCGATCCTGGTCGTCGTTCGATTCGATCTCGCTCTGCAGCGCATCGATGTGGCCGAGCACGTTCGCGTCCAGGTGCGGGATGCTCTCGGCCAGCGCCAACGGCTCCAGCCGCTCCCGCATTTTGTAGATGGCTTCGCATTCGGCGAGGTCGAGCCGGGACACCCATGCGCCGCTGCTGGCTTTGAGCTGGACCAGGCCCTGGGAATGCAGGATGCGCAGAGCCTCGCGCACCGGAAGCCGGCTCGCGCCGAACTGGGCGGCGACCTCCTCCTGGCGAATCCGTTCGCCCGGTTGAAGCACACCGGACAGGATGTCCTCCCGCAGTCGGCCGGCAATGCGCTGGCTGGCGACTGTCGAGGTACTGCCGGCTTCGACGACGTCGCTCGTCACGTCGTCTCCTTCGTCGTGATGTCGCCGGCTGGCGCCGCCGTCCCTGCGGCGGCCTTCTCAGCGAGGTAGAAGGCACGGCCGTGGGGGTAGGAGACGAGCTCGAACTGGAGGCCCCAGGGGGCGAGGAAGTACACCCAGCGCTGGCCCAGGTGCGGGCCCGAGCTGGTGGTCGGTTCGCCGAGCACCGTGACGCCCTGTTCGCGGAGGTAGGCGACTGCGGCGTCGAGATCGTCGACATACAAAGCAATGTGGTGTCCACCGACGTCGCTATTGCGCGGCGGTTCGGTGCGCTGGTCCGGCGCGGTGTACTGGAAGACCTCGAAGACGGGGGAGCCGCCGCAGCGGAAGAAGCGCAGTTCCGGGCAGGTCGCGCGCGGGTGAATATTCAGGTGATCCGTCATCCAGTTGCCGGTCTCATCGGCCATGGGACCGAGCGAATACAGATACTCGCACCCCAGTACATCCACCAGAAAGCGCGTGGCCTCTTCCAGATCGGGCACCGTGATCCCGACATGGTCCATGCGTGCCAGACCGGGAAGCCCGCCGGGCGGTCGTTCCGTCATCTACGCACCTCGATGGAGCTCGCTGGCTCGCCGATCTGCCTGCGCTCGGCTTATCAGACGTCGGGGATCGATTGGATCCAGTGGTCGCGGTTGGATCCATTGCACTTGGTTGGTGTAGAGGATGCGCGACGATAACTGCCATGTCAAGGCCTATCGACAAGGTTTCAGATCCGAGCTACAGTCACCGCTAAGAGAAAATTGGATCCAATCAACATCGACCCGGCTCCGCCCGTCGACGTGAACGCGATGCGGCCGGCGACGGCGCCCGGCCGGGGGACAGCGTCATCCCGGCAGAAAGGTCGCGTAGATGAGCAGCTTGACCAACCTCACCGCATCCGAGCCGTGGGTCGAACTCGCCGTCACCGACGAGGACTGGGATGCGGCCGACCCGCAGCTGCTGAAGGCCATGTTCAGCCAGCTGGTGCTGATCCGGTCCTTTGAGGAATACGTGCTCACGCTGGCAGGCGAGGGACTGGTGCACGGGCCGGCGCATTCGAGCATCGGTCAAGAGGGCGGCGCCGTGGGCTCCATCCTCCCGCTGCGCACCGACGACACCGTCAACGGTTCGCACCGCGGGCACCACCAATTCCTCGCCAAGGCGCTCGGGCACGTCGCGCCGGACGGGATCGAGCCGACGGCGGATTTGCCGCCCGCCGTCCGCACGGTGTTGCAGCGCAGCCTGGCCGAGATCTGCGGCCTGGCAAGGGGTTACTGCTGCGGCCGCGGCGGCTCCATGCACCTGCAGTGGAAGGAAGCCGGGGCGATGGGCACCAATGCCATCGTCGGTGGCGGCGTGCCACAGGCGCTGGGATTCGCATTCAGCCACAAGCGGGCCGGCACGGACGCGGTATCGGTCACGTACTTCGGCGACGGCGCCATCAATATCGGTAGCGTTTTGGAGTCCTTCAACTTGGCCGCCGCGTGGTCGCTGCCGGTGTGCTTCTTCGTGGAGAACAACCTGTACGCGGTCTCCACCCACGTCGATGAATCCGCGGCGGAAACCCGACTGTCGGCCCGCGGACCCGGCTTCAAGATCCCGAGCTGGCGGGTCGACGGAATGGACCCACTCGCCGTGCACGCGGCCATGGCGCAGGCGCTGGACGTCATGCGCAACGGCGGCGGCCCCACCCTGATCGAGGCCGAGGTCTATCGGTATTTCCACCAGAACGGCCCGTTCCCAGGCAGCGCCTTCGGATATCGCAGCAAGACGGAAGAGCAGGCCTGGCGGGCGCGAGACCCATTGGCGCGCACTGGGGATCACCTAGTGCGGCGCGGGATTCTGACGCGCGAGCAGGTTGATTCCGCCGTCGACCGCGCGAAATCCACCATGGCGGCGATCGGTGACGAACTCACCGAACCGGTCGCCGGTGGCAAGCCCGGCAAGCGACAGATCAAGCCCTCCGAATGGCCCGATCCCTCGTTCGTCGACGTGGGCATCCGCGGTGACCTGTCCGAGTTCGCGGGCGCACCGATGGCCGACTGGGACACGTTCACCGGCGAGATGGCGGACAGATCCTTCATCGAGGTGGTCGCCGAGGTGATGGGCGCCGCCATGGACGGCGACGAGCGCATCGTCATCCTCGGTGAAGACGTGCACCGGCTGGCCGGCGGCACCAACGGAGCGACGAAAGGCCTGCCGGAGAAGTACCCGGATCGCGTACTGGGCACGCCGATCAGCGAGAACGCGTTTTCCGGAATGGGCGGCGGCATCGCCCTGGATGGCCGGTATCGGCCGGTGGTCGAGCTGATGTACGCGGACTTCCTGTGGGTGGCGGCCGATCAGCTCTTCAACCAGATCGGCAAGGCGCGGCACATGTTCGGCGGCGACAGCGCGGTGCCGGTGGTGTTCCGCGCCAAGTCGGCAGCCGGCGCCGGCTACGGCTCGCAGCACTCCATGGACCCCGCCGGTATCATCGCTACCTCGCCCGGTTGGCGGATCGCTGCTCCATCAACGCCTTTCGACTACGTCGGCATGATGAACAGCGCGCTGCGCTGCCAGGATCCGGTCTTCGTGATCGAGCACGTCGACCTGTACTCGTCGACCGGCCCCGGACCGGTCAAGGATCTCGACTATTGCATCCCGATC
>JAFIHI010000017.1 GCA_017848755.1 Nakamurella sp.
GGGGCCTTCGCGACGCCGAAGTCGAACGGCGGATCCGGTGCCCAGATCCCGACCATCCACGAGCCTTCCTGCGCGGAGCCGCCCTGGCCCTTCTCGAACTCGCCCCACTTGCCGTAGGGGCTCGCTCCCGAGTTGATCAGATCCATCCAGAACTGCGCAGCCTTCTTACCCGCCGGCGTGTTGAACGCAGCCGCCGAGTTGTCCGGCGTGAGGAACTCGCCGCCGGCCTGCCACAGGTTGACCTGGAAGTTCCACGTCAGGCCCTCCCCGTTGTCACCGGCCTGGGTGAACAGGTCGTATCCGGGCTTGCCGGTCTTCGCCAGGATCTGCTTCGCATCGGCCTCGAGTTCCGCCCAGGTGGTGGGCGGCTTCTCCGGGTCGAGTCCGGCCTGTTTGAACAACGTCTTGTTGTACATGTACGCGAGGTTGTTCGCGGAGACCGGCACCGAAACCTGCTTGCCGTCGATCTTTCCGAACGAGGTGAGCGCCGGGTTGATGTCCTTCAGCGTATCGGCGGGCATGAGACCGGAAAGGTCCGCCAACGTGCCGATCTGGTTGATCTGCGGGACCCACACGAGGTCGCCGATCGCGATGTCGGGCAGCGTTTTCGACGTCGCCGAGGCTCGCAGCTTCGTCAGGAAGTCGGCGTTCGGCACATTCGACGTGGTGACGGTGACGTTCGATTGCGACGCGTTGTACTCCTTGACCATCGCGTCGAAGGTATCGGCGTTGGCGCCGTCCCAGTAATGCCACACGGTCACGTCGACATGCTCGGCGGGCGCGTCATTCGAGCTGGATCTGCCGGGGTTATTCGCGCCGTTCCCACCCGCGGGTGAGCTGCTCGAATTCGAATCGTTGGTCGACGAGCCGGCTGCGCCGTTCGTCGACGAGGCGCAGCCCGCGACGGCGAGGATCCCCGCCATCACGACGGCGCCCACGGTACGTGCTTTCCAGTGCATCGTTACTCCTTACTGTGTCGGTGACGTCATGACGTCGATGAGCGGGGTGGAGGTGCCGTTCACGGTCGGCGGAACCAGGCCGCACTGTCCGGCGGAAGCGTCCGTCCGTAGGTGTGCTCAGCCGTCGACACGACCGGATCGCCGAGGTTCCATTCGGTGGGGGTGGACCATGCTGCGTCGCTCATGTTCACGACGCAGGACGCATCGCCACGACGGAACGCCAGGATTCCGTCATCGGCGTCGATCCACTGCAAGGGCGCCGCTCCCGCGAACAGGTCCCGTCGAACCGTCAGCAGCCGGCGGTAGATGGCCAGCGTGGAGCTCCCGTCCCGTTGTTGCGCGTCGCGCGCGAAGTGCGCGAACCAGGGCGGCTGCGGCAACCACGGTTCGGCGGTGGAGGCCTCCGGGCTGAAGCCGAGCGAGCGCCCGGGCGCACTCCATGGGAGCGGCACACGGCAGCCGTCCCGGCCCAGTTCCACGCCGCGCGACCGGTGCCAGATCGGATCCTGTCGCGAAGCATCGGGCAGGTCCAGGGCCTCCGGCAGCCCGAGCTCCTCGCCCTGATACAGATAGGCAGTCCCGGGCAGCGCCAGCAAGAGGGCAGCGGCGGCAGTGGCGCGGCGAACCCCGAGACCGACGTCGACCGGGCCGGTCCGGCGTGCCGCCGAGATCATGTCCGACGGATCCGGTGCGTCAAGGACCTGGGCCTGGCCGTAACGGGTCACGGCGCGGTGCACGTCGTGATTCGACAGCGCCCACGCCGGCGCGGGCCCGACGGTGGCGAGGCCCCGGTTGATCGCGGCCCGCATGTGCGCCGCGCTCCATGGCTGGACCAACAGGTCGAACCAGAACGCCTGATGGAGCTCGTCCGGGCGGATGTATGCGGCCAGCCGGTCAGGGGACGGCACCCATATTTCGCCGACGAAATACCGCGGTTCCGGATAGGAGTCGCCGATGCGTCGCCACGACCGGTAGATGTCGTGCACTTCCGGTTGATCCCACATGGCGACGTTGTGCCCCCGCGTGCCGTCGTCGCCGACCGGCTGGTCGGGCAGGGTCGCGGCCTTGATGTGCCCGTGTGCGACATCGATCCGGAACCCGTCCACACCGCGGGCGAACCAGAAGCGCAAGATGTTCTCGAAGTAGTGGGCCACCTCGGGGCTCCGCCAGTTCAGGTCCGGTTGGCCGGGGTCGAACGAGTGCAGGTACCACTGCTTTCCCGCGCCGCCGGCCTGATCCTCTCGGGTCCACGCCGGGCCGCCGAAGACACTGAGCCAATTGTTCGGCGGGCGATCCCCGTCCTCGCCTCGGCCGTCGCGGAACAGGAATCGGTCCCGTTCGGCACTGCCCGGTTCGCTGGCAAGGGCGCGCCGGAACCAGGCGTGCTGATCCGAGCAGTGGTTCGCGACCAGGTCCATCAGGACGCGGAGCCCGACATCGTGGGCGCGCTGCACCATCTCGTCGAATTCGGCCATCGTGCCGTAGCTGGGATCGATCGCTGTGTAGTCGGCGATGTCGTAGCCGTGATCACGCTGCGGCGATACGTAGCAGGGATTCAACCAGATCGCATCGCAACCGAGGTCCGCGATCTCGCCAAGGCTTGCCGTCAAACCGGCGAGATCGCCGATGCCGTCGCCGTTTCCGTCGCGGAAGGACCGGAGGTACACCTGATAGACGACGGCACTCTCCCACGCAAAGGCAGTCCGCGGGTCCGTGTGCGGCCGGACCTCTTCAGCCGTTGTCACGTGGGTGTATCCCTCTCCGCGCTGGGCGGCTTTTGTTCGGTCGGCGATCTGCAGCCGCCGGGGATAAGTGCGTTCGTGCCGACTAATCTGTTTACTGGACCGATCCAATAGCGCGTCGAACCGGCTGTCAAGACCCGGGCGGTCACAGATCCATAACGCTTCGGGGGACCGGAGGAGACCTGCGCGGCTCTGTACCAGGATGGTCAACCGTCGCGGCTGGCGGGCATTGACACGAGCTTGCTCGTTCGATACTTTCAGCCGAATATTCGTTCACCGCAAGCCAGGAGTGAGAGGCACCGCGTGTCTGGATAGGTCGGAGTCATTCCGCAACTCGCTCTCAGGAGTAAGCCGCGCGGATGGCCGAGACCGCCACCCAGTTCGGATTCGCGTTGCTATGGTGCGGGATGGCCATGTTGGCTTCCCGGTCCGCCGTGGCATCTCTCTTGGGAGTTTCGGTGACATCTGATCAATCGGCGCATACGGACACGATTCCGCTCATCGTGGACGTCGACACCGGCATCGATGATTCTCTGGCGTTGCTGTATCTCATGGCGAGCCCAGAGGCGGACATTCTCGCGATCACTTGCACGGCGGGAAATGTGCCTGCGAGACAAGTTGCGACGAATAACCTGGCATGGCTGGATCTCTGCGCCTACCGCGACGTGGAGGTCGCGATCGGCGCTGAAGTTCCGATCGTCCAACCGTTGATGACGACGGAAGAAACGCACGGTCCGCAGGGCATCGGATACGCCGAGCTGCCGGCGCCGCACCGGGCGCTGTCGACCCGTCACGCGACCGAGGTCTGGTGCAGCCTGGCTCGTAGCCGCCCGGGGGAGATCACCGGGTTGGTCACGGGCCCGCTCACCAACCTTGCGCTCGCGATCAAGCTCGACCCCGAGCTTCCGCGTCTTCTCAAGCGGCTGGTGGTAATGGGTGGGGCGTTCAATCACGCGGGAAATACCCGCCCGACGACCGAGTGGAACATCGCTGTCGATCCCGATGCGGCGAAGATCGTCTTCGATGCCTTCTCCGGGCTGCCTGCGCATCGGCGCCCGATCATCTGCGCGCTGGACGTTACCGAACGCATCGAGATGAAACCGGAGCACGTGGCGGAACTCGCCCGCGTGGCCGGAAGCGTGCCCGCCGAGGTCATCAGCCGCGAGGATCCCGTGGGCACCCGATCCTCCGCATCGAATCGCGTGGTTCGGCACCTTTCGGACGCGGTGCGTTTCTACATGGAGTTCCATGTGTCCCACGACCAGGGATTCCTGGCGCATATGCACGATCCGTTCGCGGCGGCCGTCGCGCTGGACGCGAGTCTGGCCGAGTTCAAGGCGGCCACCGTGGATGTCGAGATCGACGGGACATTGACTCGCGGCCAAACAGTCGCAGACTGGCGCGGAATGTGGGGTCGGCCGCCGAACGCGGACGTCGTCATCAATACCGACCCGGCCGAGTTCTTTCGTCGTCTGATCGATCGTGTCGGGCCCTATGCCCGCGCCGTTGGCTGACCGCGCCGGCCGTTCCGTCCCCATTCGCACCATTCCATCTGCATCCAACCCATGACCAGGCCATAGGAGGCCGCGATGCCACACTCGACCAACGGCGCCGACTCACGCCGTGCACGGAATATCGCATTCGTCATTCTCGGGGCGCTGATCGTCGTCGCGACCTATCTCTATCTCGTGATCGGGCGGCCGACCGAGATCGCGGATACGAGCACCAGTCACGCGTCACTCATCGCCATCGGTGGCTACGTGGTCGGTGCCGTCTTTCTCGCGGTCGGGTCGATCCACCGGTTGCCGACGACCACCGTGGCGCTGATTCCGGTCGCGATCGCGTTGAATATCGTTGTGGGGCAGATCGTCTCGGTTATCGGACTGCCCGTGTACCTCGATTCGATCGGCACGGTGCTCGTTGCGGCGCTGGCCGGGCCGGCAGCGGGTGTGGTGACCGGCATTCTGACCAACGTGATCTGGGGTCTCACGCTGAGCCCGATCGCGTTGCCGTTCGCCGTCGTGCAGGTGGTGATCGGCATCTTCGCCGGTACCGCGGCGCGATGGGGGATGTTCCGGCGCTTCTACACCGCGCCGCTCGCCGGGCTCGTCACCGGCGTTGTCGCCGCCATGGTGTCCGCGCCGATCGCGGCGTTCGTGTTCGGCGGCGCGACGGGCGGCGGAACGGGAGCGATCGTGGGAGCGTTCCAGGCGATGGGCCAGTCCCTGCTGGGCGCAACCACATTGCAGGGACTGCTGTCCGACCCGGTGGACAAAGCCATCACCTTCACCGTGGTGGCGCTGCTACTCATCGCGCTGCCCGCCAGGTTCCTGCAACGGTTCCCGTTCGCCCGTGAGCATCGCGTCTTCGGGCGGACCGGGCCGAAGGCGACGCAGACTGCCTTAGCACGCGAGGGCTGACGGCAATGTCCTCGACCGTTTACGTCGACCGCGGCTCCTCGATACACCGGCTCAACCCCGTGACGAAATTGGTTGCGATGCTTTGCATCATCGTGATCGTTTTCGCCTTGCCGGTGTGGTGGGTATCGGGTCTCGTCCTTGCCGTCGCGATCATTCCGGCTGCGGTCGTGTCCCGATGCGGCCGGAAACTGTCCAGGATCAGCGCCACGATACTGTTGCCCATCCTCGTCGTCCTGTTTGTCGTGCAGGGCTTGACATTTCCCGGCGGCAAGACAGCGCTCATCAGTTGGGGCGTGTTCACGGTCACCAGCGAGGGCCTGCACTTCGCGCTGGGCATCGGCCTGCGCCTCGTGTGCCTGGTGCTCGCTTCGGTCCTGCTCGTCCTCACCACCCACCCTGGCGACTTGATGAGCGCCCTCACCGCGCGGGGGATGTCACCGAAGTTCGGCTACATCATCAGCTCGACTCTGCAGCTGATCCCGGCGTTCCGCGACCGCGCGAACGCGATCTTGCTCGCCCAGCAGGCCCGGGGGCTGTCGGTGAGGGGCAGCCCGCTGCGACGGATCAAAATCATGATGCCGCTGCTCGGGCCGCTGATCCTCGGGATGTTCACGGACGTGGAAGACAGATCGACCGCCATGGAAGCGCGCGGATTCGGGTCGACGGCCCGACGAACGTCATTGGTCCCGGTACCGGATTCGAGTGTGCAACGGGTGTCGCGCTGGGCGATGCCCATGGTGTCACTCGCGGTGATCGTGGTGCCGTTTGCGACGGGGGCATTGTGATTCGACTGGACGGCGTGTCGTATGCGTATCCGGACACTGTTCGCCCGGTGCTGGAGAATGTGAGCCTCGACATCGGTCGCGGAACTATTGCCGGAATACTCGGGGCGTCGGGGGCGGGGAAGACGACGCTGGCGAAGATCATCGCGGGCTTCATCCCCCATGTCGACGGCGGCGAGTTGAGCGGCACCGTGTCTGTCGAAGGCCAAGGAATGGGGGACCTGCAGCTGGCCGAGGCGGTTTCTCGTGTCGGGCTGGTGATCCAGAATCCGTTCAACCAAATCTCGGGCGCCCGCTATACGGTTCGCGAGGAGATCGCGTTCGGTCTGGAGAATTTCGGTGTCGCACGGCCCGAAATGCAAGACCGGGTCGGCGAAGTCGCCGACCTGCTGAATCTCGGACCGCTGCTCGATCGCTCCCCGTACGAGTTGTCCGGCGGCCAACAGCAACTCGTCGCGATCGCCTCCATGATCGTGCTTCGAACACCGGTGCTCGTGATGGATGAACCGACATCGCAATTGGACCCGGCGGGCACGCGAATGGTGTTCGACGTCTTGTCGACACTGCGCGGCGCCGGGATCACGGTCGTCATCTTCGAACACAAGCTCGAGTTGCTACACCAGCACGCGGATGTGCTGTACGTGCTCGCCGACCGGTCGATCGTTGCCGCCGGCGACCCGACCGACATCCTCGCCGACGCGCACCTGGCCGAGTGGCACATCGGCTCGACACGGTATACGCGGGTCGCGCGCGCGGCCCAGAAACGGGGGCTGCTGGCCGGGTTGCGGCACCTGCCGGTGTCCCTGGAGCAGGCGGTCGCGGTATTCGCGGATGACGGCGGTGCGCGATGACCGGCATGCACCTGCGCTTCGAGGACGTGCATTACCGCTACCCTGCCGGGGTCGAAGCGATACGCGGCGTTTCACTCGCCATCGAACCCGGCGAACGCGTGGCGATCGTCGGCCAGAACGGTGCCGGCAAGACGACGTTGGTGCGTCATCTCAACGGCATTTTCAAGCCGACGGCGGGGACGGTTCACGTCGGCGACTGGTTGACGACAGACCACGATATTGCGGAACTCGCCGCGCGTGTGGGGTACGTCTTCCAGAACCCCGACGAACAGCTTTTCGCCCGGAGCGTTCAGGCCGATGTTGAATTCGGGCCGCGGAACCTCGGCGTGGTACCGGAGGAAACGACGCGGCGCGCCGAGCAAGCATTGGCGACGGTAGGTCTCGTTGAGCAGAAGAACGCGCACCCACATCATCTTTCGCTCAGCGAACGCAAGCGCGTCGCGCTGGCAGGCGTCCTCGCGATGCATACCCCGATCGTTGTTCTCGATGAACCCACCACCGGGCAGGACGCGGCCGGCATCGACATGGTCGGGAAAGTGATGGACACGCTCGCCGCCGACGGGCGCACCGTCATCGTCATCACCCACGACATGGACTTCTGCGCCGAACATTTCCCACGTGTCGTGGTCATGACGAACGGGCAGATCCAAGCGGACGGCGACGCCCGCACCGTCTTCGGACTGGCACAGACCTTGGCCGAGGCAGCCGTGGAGCCACCACAGCTCATTCGCCTATCCCAGCGGCTCGGATGGGGATATTCTCCGCTGAACACCGCGGAATTCGTCGAATACTGTGCGCGCCGCAGGTCGGAACGAGTCGGGTGACTGGCTACGCGCTCCTCGCACTGTTGGCCTCATTATTCCTTGGAACCGCGGATTTCCTCGGCGGAACGCTCGCTCGCCGGGTGCCGTTGCTCTCGGTGCTGCTGATCTCGCAGCTGGCCGCCACCATCGCGGTACTCCCGCGGCTCGCCGTTCAACCGTTCGGCGCCCACGCCGCCGCCGGCTTCGCGTGGGGAGCGGTCGGTGGTCTGGCGGTCGCCGGCGGGATCGCGTCATTGTACAAAGCGTTGGCGATCGGCACGATGGGCGTCGTCGCGCCGCTCGCGGCGTTGAGCGTGCTGGTGCCGGCCTGCGCGGGCCTCGCCGGCGGCGACCCAGTGACCGTGCCGCTGTTCGTGGGGATGGCGGTGGCTGTTATCGGGACCATGCTGGCCAGTCGGCCGGGATCCGACCGGCAGCAGTCGGCGCACCGCAGCAGGTCGATAGCGCTGGCGCTCGTCGCCGCCGCGGGCTTCGGGGTGTCGAACCTGACGGTCGCGTGGGGGAGTAGCTACGACGTCACAGCCACGTTGCAGGGCAATAGCGTGAGCGCCCTCGCGGTCTTCATGGCCGTGACCCTCAC
>JAFIHI010000132.1 GCA_017848755.1 Nakamurella sp.
CCCGCTGGTCCCCGCCATCATCGCCCTGGTGTTCGCCAACATGGCGACCAAGGAGATCGACGCCTCCGGCGGACGCGTGGGCGGCCAGGGGATGGTCACGGCATCGAAGATCGTGTCGTGGATCAACATCGGCCTCTACGCGGCGGCGATCGTCGTCGGCGGGTTCCTGCTCGTCCTGTTCGCGATCGCGGGGGCGTCCAACTAGCGGTCCGCCCCCTCGGGACCCCGTTTTGACTCTCCCGCCGGACGGCGGGTAACCTAGATCCCCGTGCCCGGACCGTTCGGGCACGTCCCGGCGTGCGCTCTTCCCCGTGAGCTGCGCACCGCACCCCACGGGTGCCCGGGAACCATCCCCTCAAGGATGTCGCACCGACGGGCGAAGGTGCGACACACCCGACCGCGTGGGTCGGACACGCAAGCGGCACCGCAACTCGACGAGAAGGCAGGGACGGCAACAGTGCCCACCATCCAGCAGCTGGTCCGCAAGGGCCGGCAGGACAAGGTCTCCAAGAACAAGGCGCCGGCGCTCAAGGGCAGCCCGCAGCGCCGCGGCGTGTGCACGCGCGTCTACACGACGACGCCGAAGAAGCCGAACTCCGCGCTGCGCAAGGTGGCCCGTGTGCGGCTCAGCTCCGGCGTCGAGGTGACCGCCTACATCCCGGGTGTGGGGCACAACCTCCAGGAGCACTCGATCGTGCTCGTGCGCGGCGGCCGAGTCCGCGACCTGCCGGGTGTCCGCTACAAGGTCATCCGCGGCGCGCTCGACACCCAGGGCGGCAAGAACCGCAAGCAGGCACGTTCACGCTACGGCGCGAAGAAGGAGAAGGGCTGATGCCTCGCAAGGGCCCCGCGGCCAAGCGGCCGGTCGTCATCGACCCGGTCTACACGTCCCCCCTCGTCACGCAGCTGATCAACAAGGTGCTGCTCGACGGCAAGCGATCGACCGCTGAGCGGATCGTCTACGGCGCCCTCGAGGGCTGCCGCGACAAGACCGGCACCGATCCGGTCCAGACGCTCAAGCGCGCCCTGGACAACGTCAAGCCGTCGCTCGAGGTCAAGTCCCGCCGCGTCGGCGGTGCGACCTACCAGGTCCCGATCGAGGTCAAGCCGGCCCGGGCGACCACTCTGTCGCTGCGCTGGCTGATCGGCTACTCCCGCCAGCGTCGGGAGAAGACGATGACCGAGCGGCTGATGAACGAGATCCTCGACGCCTCCAACGGCCTCGGCGCCGCGGTGAAGAAGCGCGAGGACACGCACAAGATGGCCGAGTCCAACAAGGCCTTCGCGCACTACCGCTGGTAGTCCGCACCCCCGACGTACGCACTACGAACCAAGACGGAGACTCACGTGTCTACCCAGACCAGCCTCGATCTGGCCAAGGTCCGCAACATCGGGATCATGGCGCACATCGACGCGGGCAAGACCACGACGACCGAGCGCATCCTCTTCTACACCGGCATCACCTACAAGATCGGTGAGGTCCACGAGGGCGCGGCCGTGATGGACTGGATGGAGCAGGAGCAGGAGCGCGGGATCACGATCACCTCCGCGGCGACCACCTGCCAGTGGAAGAACCACACCATCAACATCATCGACACCCCCGGCCACGTCGACTTCACGGTCGAGGTCGAGCGGTCGCTACGGGTGCTCGACGGCGCCGTCACGGTGTTCGACGGCGTCGCCGGTGTCGAGCCCCAGTCCGAGACGGTCTGGCGCCAGGCGGACAAGTACAGCGTTCCGCGCATCTGCTTCGTCAACAAGCTCGACCGCACCGGTGCGGACTTCTACCGCTGCGTCGACATGATCGTCGAGCGCCTCGGCGCGACGCCGCTGGTCCTGCAGCTGCCGATCGGGTCGGAGTCCGACTTTCTCGGCGTCGTCGACCTCGTCGGGATGCGCGCGCTGACCTGGCGCGGCGAGACCCAGAAGGGCGAGGACTACGTCGTCGAGGAGATCCCGGCCGATCTCGCCGACCAGGCCGCGGAGTACCGCGAGAAGCTCCTGGAGACCCTCGCCGAGGCCGACGACGCGATCATGGAGAAGTTCCTCGAGGGCGAGGACTTCACGGTCTAGGAGATCGAGGCCGCCATCCGTCGCGCCACGCTGGCGTACAAGGTCACCCCGGTCCTGACCGGCTCGGCGTTCAAGAACAAGGGCGTGCAGCCCATGCTCGACGCCGTCGTGGCCTACCTCCCGTCGCCGCTGGACGTCGACGCCGTGGCGGGCCACAAGCCCGGCCACGAGGAGACCGTGATCGAGCGGGCGCCGAACGACTCCGAGCCGTTCGCCGCGCTCGCGTTCAAGATCGCGACCGACCCCCACCTCGGCAAGCTGACCTACATCCGGGTCTACTCGGGCAAGATCGACTCCGGCAACGCGGTCCTCAACAGCGTCAAGGACCGCAAGGAGCGCATCGGCAAGATCTACCGGATGCACGCGAACAAGCGTGAGGAGATCGACTCGGTGGGCGCCGGCGACATCGTCGCGGTCATGGGCCTGAAGGACACCACGACGGGCGAGACCCTGTGCGACCCGGCCAACCCGGTCGTGCTCGAGTCGATGACCTTCCCCGCTCCGGTCATCCACATCGCCGTCGAGCCGAAGTCGAAGGGCGAACAGGACAAGCTCGGCGTCGCCATCCAGCGACTGGCCGAGGAGGATCCGACCTTCCACGTCCGCACGGACGAGGAGACCGGCCAGACCATCCTCGGCGGCATGGGTGAGCTGCACCTGGAGGTGCTGGTCGACCGCATGAAGCGCGAGTTCAAGGTCGAGGCCAACGTCGGCAAGCCGCAGGTCGCCTACCGCGAGACGATCACCAAGAAGGTCGAGAAGGTCGACTACACGCACAAGAAGCAGACCGGCGGCTCGGGCCAGTTCGCGAAGGTCCAGATCGACATCGCCCCGACCTCGACCGAGGACGGCGGCTACGTCTTCGAGAACAAGGTCACCGGCGGTCGCATCCCCCGCGAGTACATCCCCTCGGTCGACGCGGGCTGCCAGGAGGCGATGGAGAACGGCGTCCTCGCCGGGTACCCGATGGTCGACATCACCGTCACCCTCCAGGACGGCGCCTTCCACGACGTCGACTCCTCGGAGCTGGCGTTCAAGATCGCCGGTTCGATGGCATTCAAGGAGGCCGCCCGCAAGGCCGGCCCGGTGATCCTCGAGCCGATGATGGGGGTGGAGGTCACGACGCCCGAGGACTTCATGGGCGACGTGATCGGCGACCTCAACTCCCGCCGTGGCCAGATCCAGGCCATGGAGGAGCGCTCAGGTGCACGCGTCGTGAAGGCGCTGGTGCCGCTGTCGGAGATGTTCGGCTACGTGGGCGACCTGCGCAGCCGGACCCCGGGTCGGGCGAGCTACAGCATGCAGTTCGACTCCTATGCGCAGGTCCCGGCGAACGTCCAGCTGGAGATCATCGCCAAGGCTCGCGGCGAGTAGTCGCGGATCACTGAAAGACAACCAGAACACAAGAACTGAACCGATCCGCGTTACCGCCGGACGGCTAACTACAAGGGAGAACTCAAGTGGCGAAGGCCAAGTTTGAGCGCACCAAGCCGCACGTCAACATCGGCACCATCGGTCACATCGACCATGGCAAGACCACGCTGACGGCTGCCATCACCAAGGTGCTGCACGACAAGTACCCGGACGTGAACCCGTTCACGCCGTTCGACATGATCGACAAGGCTCCCGAGGAGCGCCAGCGCGGCATCACGATCTCGATCGCGCACGTCGAGTACCAGACCGAGGCGCGTCACTACGCGCACGTCGACTGCCCCGGCCACGCTGACTACATCAAGAACATGATCACCGGCGCGGCGCAGATGGACGGCGCGATCCTCGTCGTCGCCGCCACCGACGGCCCGATGCCGCAGACCAAGGAGCACGTCCTCCTGGCCCGTCAGGTCGGCGTCCCGTCGATCGTCGTCGCGCTCAACAAGTGCGACATGGTCGACGAC
>JAFIHI010000133.1 GCA_017848755.1 Nakamurella sp.
CCCCCCGACGCCCCCCCCCCGGCCCCGGCCCACCCCCCCTGCGGGTACTGGTACCCCGTGGCGGTGCTGACGATCTGCGCGCCATCGTCCACCTGCGCGGTGACGCCGACGATCCAGCTGCCGTGGTAGTTGCCGCCGCCGGTCTTCGAGACGGAGTCGATCTCGAAGGTGTAGACCACCCGCATCTTGCCCTTCGGGTTCGGGCACATCTCCGAGTCCTTCTTCATGGTGATCTCGGTCTTGACCTGGGCGTTCTCATACGGCTGGAGATGCACGGTGCTGGAGACGTTGTTGTCGTCGATGCTCGCCGAGTTTTTCGGGTTGGAGGGGTCTGCGATCTCGCCGCGCTGGCCGCCGGCCCACTCGTCGCCGCCAAAATCCTGCCCGCCACCCAGCGGTGCGCCGTACGCCTCGCCGAGGCCGACCTGCGTCTTCGGGTCGTTGATACTGCCCGAGTCGCCGTCCCGCAGCGCGCTCGCTGCCCGGCGCAGGCCCGGGGCGCCGAGTTGCTTGCCGAACCATGCGGCCTCGTCGAGCAGGATCTTCGCGTAGGCCTCCCGCCCGCCGACCGCGGCGACCAGCCCGGAATGCTCGCCGCGGCGCAGCTCGAAGGCCATCGACGCCCGGCGCAGCCACTGCTCCTGCTCCTGCGGCGACATCCGCAGCACCGCCGGCAGGTCCGCGGCCGTCGCGTCGCCGGGATCGACGGCACGTGCTTGTGCCCCCGGTGCGGTACCGCTCGGATCACCCCCCTGGCCCGAACCGGTCGATGACGCGCTCGTCGCATCGGCCCGCACGCCACTACCCTCCACTGCCGACGTACATGCAGCGAGCGCGAGCAAGGCCGTCATACTCGTCGCCAGCAGGATTCGGGCAGGAGCGTGGTGCCGGGTTGCGTGCCCGGCCGCGCGTGGGGTTGTCCGCATTTTCGCGAGGGTAGAGCGCCCGCGGCCGCGGCGCATGCGTGCCGACTACCTATTTTTCGAGTATGACGGCCGGCCGAGCGGCGTGCCCGGGCGCCGCGCGCGGCGAGGGACTCCGATCGGGCAGACCCCACGAAGCCGGTTCGGCACGACGCGGCAACCCATACTGACATGTTCGCGCGGCCGACTCATGGCATACCCGCACCGACGGAGGACTGTCGGAGGGCCCTGCCACAATGAGAGATCATGTCCGCGACCACGCGAGCGCTGCAGCTGCGCCGGCTTTTCGAGGATGACGCCGCCTTACGCCTGTTGCGGATGGATCATGCGGCGGCCACTCTGGCGCTGCTCGGGGAGCACCTCGGCGGCGACGAACGTCGGCTGGCAGCGGAGGAACTGTACGAGCGCGTCGACGCAGACATGGAGCAGTTGCGCGCCACCGGCTGGGATCTGAAGGGCAGCGCACGGGGGTATGTGGCCCAGTGGCGCAACGCCGGGTTCCTCATTCGCCGCTCCAGCGACGAGTCCCGTGGCGAGACCTACGAGTTGAGCAGCGCGGCACTGCGGGCGATGCGCTTCGTGAACGATCTCGAGGCGCCCAAGCAGTCGGCCACCGAATCCCGGTTGACGAGCCTGGCAACCCAGCTGCGGCAATTGGCCATCGATACAGACCCGCAGTCGCAGCGCCGTCTGGAGCGGCTCGAGGAGCAGCGCGCGCAGATCGATGCCCAGATCGAGGCCGTCCGCGCGGGCCAGGACGTCCCGCTGGCGGATGACCGCGCCATCGAACGTATCCAGGACCTCCTCGACCAGGCGGCCGTGGTTCCGGACGACTTTGCCCGCATTCGCGCCGAGTTCGAGTCGCTTAACATCGTGCTGCGCGAGAAGATCGTCGACTCCGACGCAGCGCAGCGCACCGTGCTCGACGACATCTTCCGCGGCGTCGATCTGATCGCGGAGAGCGATGCCGGCCGCACGTTCACGGCGTTCACCGACCTGGTTCTCGACCCCGCCTTGGGCGCCGCGTTCGAAGACGACGTCGATCGCGTCCTGGAGCGGGATTTCTCGCGCCAACTCACCGCGCCGCAGCGCCGCCTGCTGCGTCAATTCATCATGACACTGAAGGCGCGCACCGCGGAGATCCAGGATGTGACAACGGTTTTCGCGCGTGGCCTGCGCAGGTATGTCCAATCGCAGGACTACCAGCGAGATCGTATTCTGGGGCGCCTGATCCGCGAGGCACGACAACAGGCACTCACCGCCACCGACGCGGTGAAGCCCTATCAGCGCATCGGCGTCGATCTCGCGCTCACCGGTGTGACACTGGCCAGCGCGGCCGTCGTTCACCTGCACGATCCATCGGAATTCGACGCCAGCGCCCCGGTGTTGGTGAACGAGACGGGCACGGCCGATCGCGAGGAACTGCGCGCCCTGACACGGCTCACCGAGATCGATTTCGATGAGCTCACCGCGAACATCAACGCCGTCCTGGAGGAACTGGCTACCGCCACGGTCGGCGAGATCCTGACGCGATTCCCGGCGACCCAGGGCGTCGCGAGTATCGTCGGGCTGCTGTCGCTGGCCGCGCTGCACGGACGTGTGGACGAGGGCGTCGAACACGTGACCTGGACCGGGGCGGACGGTGTCATCCGTCATGCCGAGGTCGTCACTCACCGTTTCCTTGGGAGAGTCGCATGACGATCGACGCATCAGACGCCCTTGTCAATCGCGTAGGCGAACTGTGGCCGGGAGACACCGGCGGGCTCCTCGAGTCGTCCCGTCGGGTGCTGGTGACGCTGGTCAAGGGGCCGTACCTCTCCCGCCGCCGGCGGCGGGAACTGTGGGAGGCGCTGCTCGCCGACGAGCGGGAGATCCGGTCGCGACTGCACGACCTGTTCCTCGATGTGGTGATCGACCGAGAGCACGAGTTCGCCTTTGTCCGGCCGGTCGAGTTCGAGGGCGCACCCGAGGTGGTGCGCACCAAGTCGCTCACGTTCTTGGACACGGCGATGCTCCTGTCGCTGCGGCAATCGCTGCTGCAGGAGGAGGGTCGCGGGCGCGTCTTCGTCGGCCAGGACGAACTGTTCGACGAGTTGTCGGTATTCCGGGACGGCGTCCGCGACGAGACCGACTTCCGCAAGCGGGTCAACGCGTCCTGGTCGAAGATGCAAGTGATGGGGCTCATCCACCCCACCGAGGAGGGCCGGGCGGAGATCTCGCCCATCGTGCGGTTCCTCGTCGATGCCGAGCGCGTTGCGGCGATCCGGGATGCGTACCGCGAAGCTGCCTCCGGCGCCAACGATACTGGCAACACCGATGGGGCCGATGACGATCGTGACGACACGGAAGTGGATGACGTATGACGCTGTTCGCCGCCAGCGACGTCGCGTCGACGGATAGACGCATGCACCCCGGGCAATGGCGACTCGCCCGGATCGAGGTGGTCAATTGGGGCACCTTTGACGGGTTCCATGCCGTTGACGTCGCCCGGAAGGGGCATTTGTTCACGGGTGGTTCCGGGTCAGGGAAATCGTCATTGCTGGATGCGATCGCGGCGGTACTCACCCCGGGGCGCGCGATCACCTTCAACGCCGCCGCCCAAGAAGCGGCCGGTCGCCAATCCGACCGCACCTGGATCACCTATGTGCGCGGCGCGTGGAGCAAGGAGACCGACGAACTCGAAGGCCACACCGTGGCCACCTATCTGCGTCCGCGCACCACCTGGAGCGGAATCATGCTTCGCTTCGAAGACGATGTGCACAAGCCGGTTTCGCTCTACCGGTTGTTCCACCTGACGGGGACGAGCAACGACATCGGAAGCCTCAAGGAGCTGAACTTCATCACCCGGCGGGCCGACGGGCTGATGACGTTCGCCCCCTACGCGAACCGCGGGATCGACAAACGCCGGCTGGATAAGGACCAGGATCCGGTCGTGTCGACGACGACCGGGAAACACGGCGCCTACTTCCAGCGGCTGCAGCGACTGCTCGGGATCGAGCGGGAGACCGCCCTCCAGTTGCTGCACAAGACTCAGGCGGCGAAGAACCTCGGCACTCTGGACACCTTGTTCCGGCGATACATGCTCGATGCGCCCGCGACGTTCGCGCACGCCGATACCGCGGTCGAGCAGTTCGCCGAGCTGCGGGATGCGTACGACCACGTGGTCGATCTGCGCCGGCAGCGAGACGCTCTGCGCGCGGTGGCCGACGCGGCGAACGTCTACGAGGTCGCCGAGCGTGCCGCCGCCCAGTTGAGCGACATCGCAACGGCGGTCGAGGCTTTCGCCATCCGGAAGAAGCTCGAGTTGTCCCGCGACGCCCTGATCGAAGCGGACACGAAGGTTCGCAGGGCAGCGAGCGATCTCGAGCGGATTCAGCGTGAGTCCCATGTCGCCAGGGAGCAGTGGGAGGCTGCCCGCGGGTTGCTCCAGCAGCTCGGCGGCGGCGACCTGACGGCGCACCAGGGCAGAATCGACGACGCCGTCACCGAGCGCGAAGCGATCGCGGACCGTCACCAGCGGCTCTCCGAGCGCCTGACCGCGGCAGGCATTCCCGCCGCCACCACGCGGGTCGAGTATGACGACCTTTGCACCGCGGCTCAGGAGACGCTGCGGGAGCCGGAGCCGCCTCCCCTGGATTACGACCAACTAGACCGGCTGTCCCGCGCCCGGAAGTCCGTCGCCGATCTGACGGCCCAGATCCAGGCCCTCGAGCGACACCGGAGCAATATCGACCATCGACTCCTCCGTATTCGCGACGAGTTGTGCAGCGAGCTAGGCGTCGCACGGGGCCGGCTTCCGTTCGCCGGAGAGCTGATTTCGGTGCGCCCGGATTTTGCGGAGTGGACCGGGGCGATCGAACGTGCCCTCGCACCCATGTCGACTGCGCTGCTCGTGCACGATTCCGACCTGGGGGCGGTTCGCCGCGCCGTCGACCGACGCCATCTGGGAGTCAACCTGACGATCGACGCCGTCCCGGCCACCAGCGAGCGACCGCTGCGCGCCGTTGACGAACGTTCGCTGGTGTATCGCATGGATATCACCGACGGAATCTTCGCCGATTACCTCCACCGGCGCATCAGCGAGGAGTTCGACTTCGCCTGCGTCTCGAGCCCCGACGAACTGGCCGATGTGGCACGGGGCGTCACGATCAACGGGCTCGTCAAGAGATCCGGTCGCCGCTATATCAAAGCCGATCGGCACGCGGTGAACGACCGGTCGCGGTGGGTGCTCGGCGGCGATATCGGGCCCAAGGGCGCGGAGTTGGAACGGCTTCTCACCGCCGCCCGCCGCGACTACGAGGCGTTGCAGCACGCCACGGATGCCGCTTCCGCCGAGCGGGACCGGTTGATCAGGCAGCGAGACCTGTACCGGGAAGTCCTCACGATTCCCTGGCGTGACATCGACATCGCAGGCGCCGACCGACGCATCGAGAATCTGCGCGCGGCCTTCACGAAGCTGGTCGATCCGGACACCGATCTCGGACGCGCTAGTGAGGCGGAATCCGCCGCCCGAGGCGAACTCGAGCAACTATCCCAGGAGGAAAACGGGGCCACAGCGCGTCACGCGGTCGTCGAGAGCGAACGCGACCGAATCCGTGCGGCTATCGCCGAGCTTGAGGACGGACCCGTCGCGGATCTGACCGACACCGTCGCCGCCGACTTGGAGCACCGCTTCAGATCCGAGCAACGCGTCATCTCCTTCGACTGGGTCGACACGGTCGCGACCAAGGTTCAGGGCCAGCTGCGGATCGAGGTCGCCTCCGCTGGAAACCGCGTGCTGGAGGCATCGAACCCGTTTGTCCATCAGGCAACCGAGTCCGCCCAGCAGTGGCGCGCCGTGGTCACCAACGCAAACCTGACGCCTGACATTGCGGAGCGAGCCGGGTTCCGCGAGATCCTGGACGGCATCCAGTCCCGCGGATTGCCGGAACACGAGCGAAACTTCCGGAGGCTCTTGGAGAATCGATCCCGTGAGTCCATCACCTTCCTGCGCGACGATCTGCTGGGGGTGCTGCGGCAGATCGAGAGCCGCATCGCCCCGATCAATGACTCGCTGAGCCGATCGCAGTTCGATCGCGACCGCTACCTGCACGTCAAGGTGCGCCTGCGACGGACGCAGGAAGTCACCGATTTCCTTGAGCAGTTGGGCGAGATCGTCCGCGGCAACTGGTCGGAAGAGGATCTCGCCGGGGCGGAACGCCGGTTCAACGTCCTCGCCGCGATCATGCAGCGGCTCGGGTCCAGCGAGCGCACCGACCGGGAGTGGCGCGGCAGGGTGCTCGACACTCGGGAGCACGTCACCTTCATCGCGGAGGAAGTGGACCGGAACGGCACGGTGCACAACGTGCACGATTCCAGTGCGGGGCTTTCCGGGGGCCAGCGCCAGAAGCTGGTGGTGTTCTGTCTCGCAGCGGCCCTCCGCTACCAGCTCGCCGACCCGGAAGCCGCCTTCCCCGACTACGGTGCCGTGATCCTGGACGAGGCGTTCGACAAGGCTGATGCCGAATACACCAGGATGGCGATGGACATCTTCGTCGCCTTCGGGTTCCAGATGATCCTCGCCACCCCGCAGAAACTCCTGCAGACACTGGAGCCGTACATCGGCGCCGTCACCGTCGTGACGAACCCCGATCGGAACGCATCGCACCTCGCGAATGTCGAGTTCTGACCGTGCCGGGCGCCGTCACCGTCGAGGAACTGCGGTCCCGCGCCCGTCGCGTATGGGACCGCGACGGGCGAAAGTGGGCGGCGGGCTGCACCGACTCCGCCATCATGGACATCCCGCTACACCCACCTACCGAGCGGGAGGTGCTGCAGGATTATGACGGGGCGGTTGCCTGGGTGGCGTCATGGCGGGCGGTGGACGGCGGCCCGATCGAGGTCACCTGGGAGCCGCGGCAGTGGGGCCGGGTCGGTCGCCAGGCGGTGCCGGCGCGGGTCCGCGTGGAAGGCGCCGACGGGATCGCCGCAGTCGCCGGGGAGTTGCCACGGTGGCTTCGTTGGCGGGCTCGGGCGGACGAACTGGCCGCTGTCCTCGGGTCCGGCGATGGTGTTCGATCGGCGATCGCAACGCACGGCCGTGTCATAGGTGATCTGGGTGCAACTGACTTTGATCGGCTGCGCGACGTGGCGCGCTGGGTGGCACGGAACCCGACCTCGGGCCGCTTCGTGCGGGAACTCCCGATCCGCGGCGTGGGCACGAAGTGGCTGGAGGCACATCGGTCCATGGTCGAAGATCTCGTGCGTAGGCCCGGTTTGGGTCTGCGGGAGCCACCGGCGCTGGCGCGCATCCGGTTCCTGGACCCGTCGACGGCACCCGCCGGAATCACGGACCTCACCGCCCCGCTGCAGCAACTGGATGCTTTGGATCTGTCGCCGTCGAGAGTTCTGATCATCGAGAACCTTCAGACGTTTCTCGCACTCCCCGAACGACCCGGCGTAGTGGCCGTGGACGGGCACGGACATGTGGCGCCTGCGTTGACCGGGGTCGGGTGGATCCGTCGCGGCAGCGGGTTCTACTGGGGCGATCTCGACTCGCACGGGCTCCACATCCTCTCCCGAGCCCGCGGCGCCGGACTTTCCGTGACTTCGGTTCTGATGGATACCGAGACTCTGTTCGCCTTCCGGGACCTTTGGGTTCCCGAACCTCAGCCGTTCCGGGGAGCCCCGGAGCACCTGACGGACGTCGAGCGCGCGGCCTTGGCTGCGCTGCGCGAGCACGGAAACGTGAGGCTCGAGCAGGAGCGGATCGATTGGGAATACGCACTGAACAAGCTTGACGCCGTACTGTGAAATCTGCGCAAAGGGCTATCCATTTAGATGCCAATCAGCTGGTTGGCAGTGTCGGGGGGCTCGAGTCATCGGGCTTGTCTCCAAGGGCGCCCAGTTGGTGCAATGTCGAGCGTTCCCGGCTGGGATCGTGACCCAGCGACGCCTGCTGGCCGGACCGCTTTCGGCTGCGAGGCGCGAACGAGAC
>JAFIHI010000134.1 GCA_017848755.1 Nakamurella sp.
CTCCTGTTGGCGATCGGCGGCATGTGGTGGCGCAAGCCGAAGCGGCACTGACAAGGACATAGCGGCACAGCGCCGCCGCGGCGCCCATGCCTCCACGGAGCAGCGCCGCAGTAGTACCCGTTCGGCGGGGTGAGGCGGGCACGGTGCCCCCTCACCCCGCCGCTCGACCCGGCGGCATCGACGCGCGGGAACCGGTATGACGGCGCTCGCGCCGCGAACATCGTCATCCCCTGGAAGCGAGGTGTCGCCTGGGCCGCCGAGCCGATAGACTGGTCGGCGCCCTTGCCGCCTTAGCTCATCCGGTAGAGCAACGCACTTGTAATGCGTAGGTGGTCGGTTCGAGTCCGACAGGCGGCTCCACGGTTCCACGGCTCCACAGCGGCGGACGGGTCCGGGCGGCTGACCGCGGAATAGCGTCATGGGCGCTCGCGTTGGTCCGGAACATGGACAGCGAATATCTCCCGAGCCCCAACCGGTACGTCGCCGATCAGGTCGCCCTGTACGAGTCGTCCGGCGGCACCGAGGGCACCACCATGCAGGGCCTGCCGGTGGTCCTGCTGAAGACGCGCGGCGCGAGGACGGGGAAGATCCGCAAGACGCCGGTGATGCGCGTGGAACACGACGGTCGTTACGCGGCGGTGGCCTCCAAGGGCGGCGCGCCGCAGCACCCGGTCTGGTATTACAACCTGGTCGCGCACCCCGACCTGGAACTGCAGGACGGGCCGAAGCACCTGCGCCTGCGCGCTCGTGAGGTGTTCGGTTCCGAGCGCGAGACCTGGTGGGAGCGAGCGGTTTCCGCCTTCCCGCCCTACGCCGAGTACGCGACGAAGACCGATCGGACGATCCCGGTGTTCGTCCTGGAGCCGGCAGGGAGCTGACCGCCTCAGCCCGCGATGGCAGCCGCGACGAGCGCCGCATACCCGCGCGCGCCGGTTGGATTGACGTGGATCCCGTCGGGTCCGAACCAGCTGGGATGCGCGGTTGCCGCCGCATTCCAATCGACTATGACGACGTTCGGGTAATGGCCCGTCATCGACGCGATAGTCCGATTGTTCGGCCCCTGCCAGGGTCGGTCCACGTGGTCGTTCATCACGATCACCTTCGTCCGGCTCGCGAGCGACCCCAGCGTTGCCGCAAGCTGTTTCGGCGAGATGATGCCGTTGTTGCCCGTGTGGATCAGTACCACCGGCGCGAGGTTTCCGGCCTTTCCGGCAGCGGCGACGTCGGCCAGCGTGTCCCATGCCTGACGGCCTACGACGGCGTCGAGCGACAGCGAACCGACCAACGCCTTGACGGCCGGGGCGGCGCCCAACAACACCGAATCGCCGAAGGCGCTGACCTTGGCGTTCGACTTCGCCGGAGGGGGCGGCGCGGGGGCGGTGGTGGATGCGACAGTGGTGGACCCGCCGGTGGACGTAGCGACGTGAGTGGTGGACGGGGTCGTTGTGGGCGCCGTCGAGCCGGCAGAGCCCGGAGGAATCGCCGGGGCCACAGCAATTGATGACACAGTTGATGACACGGTCGACGACGCCGTTCCCGGCGCCCCAGTCGCGGACCCGTCGTCCGGCCCCGCGGACACCGCGGCGGCTCCCGTCGTCGGCCCCGCCGTCGGCGATGCTGCCGCCGAAAATACCGATGTCACGTCCGATCGCGATGCTCCCGCGGACCCGGTGCCCGGGTCGGGGTCGCTATCGGGCACGCCCGCTGGCAGGGTGGGCGCGACGCCCGGCAGCGGCAGCGCGGCCGACGGGACGGATCCGGCCCACGCGGGCTGCTGGATGGCCGACAGGTGCGCGGCGATGAGCACGGCCATGCACCCGGTCACGAGGGCCGGCATCGTCCAGTGTCGGCCCGAGGCGCCGATTCGTGCGACGGGGCGAGCGGCGGGGCGAGCAGCCGCCGCACGACGAGCCGCCCGGACGCGCCACGCCGCCCGCAGCGACGCGAGGAACCGCCCCTCCCGGACCGGCAGCTCTAGATACCGGTAACTCGCCGCCGCGATCGTCACCGCGAGCGCTGCGCGGGTGATGTCGATCAGCCACGCGGGCCCCTGGACATCGATCATCGGGCGGGTCACCACGAAGACAGGCCAGTGCCAGAGATAGATCCCGTAGGAGCGTTCGCCGATCCACCTGAGCGGCGGCGTATCGAGCACCCGGCCGATGTGCCCGTCCGGCCGTGCCGCGCAGGTGACCACCACCACCGCGACCGCCGCGAACACCAGGAACCCGCCGCGGTACAGCCACGGTACGTACTCGTCGATCGACAGGAAGAACGAGACGACGCCCGCCAGCCCGGCCACGGCCAGCGCATCGGTCACCCAGGGCGACAACGGTTTCCGAACGGCGTCACCGACGATCCAGCGCGGCAGCAGGGGGCGCGCCGTCCAGGTCGAGCGCCACGCGGGCCGCACCCACCGCGGCACCCGACGCCGCAGCGATCGCCAGGGCAGCGCCGCCAACGCCCCGGCCGCGGAACCGAGCAGCAGGCCCATCGCGTGCGTATCGGTCCCGAAGTACACCCGGGACGAATCCGTCTGGTAAGGAACGTTTGTCGCGATCGCGATCGCGGCCATGGCCGCCGTCGACGCCACGGCCAGCAGCACCGCGACGCCTGCCAAAAGCGCCGGCCGGCGCACCCGAGCCAGGATCCGCCGGCCCGCGTACCACGCGCCCGTCAGCACTAGCACCGCGGGCGCCCACAGCAGGTAGTACTGCTCCTCGATCGCGAGCGACCACAGGTGCTGCAGCATCGGCGGCCGGCCCATCGCCACGAAGTACGACTGGTGATCGCCGATCAGCCACCAGTTCGTTACGTAGCCCATTGACGAGAACAGCCCTCCGGCAAGGGTCGGCCGCTGGTCGCGCCAGATCAGCCCGCCGGCGACGGCGACCGCAGCGAGCAGCAACGCGACAGCCGGCAGCAGCCGCCGCGCGCGCCGCAGGTAGAACCGCCCGATCGCGATCCGGCCCATGCGCTGCCGTTCGGCGACCAGCAGGCGCGTGATGAGATACCCGCTGATCACGAAAAACAGGTCGACGCCGAGGAATCCGCCGGACAGATAGTCGGGGTTCAGGTGGAACAGCACCACCGCGATCACGGCGATCGCCCGGAGGCCGTCGAGACCCGGGATCCATCGTTTCGTGGGAGGGGCCGCATCGTTCAGGTGATCTGCGGCTGGGTGATCTGCGGCCGCCGGATGGTCGGTGCGATCCGAGTATGACGATGTTCGCGCTTCGCGTGCAGCACCGTGCTGGGTTCCGGTGGACGCCGGCGTCGGCGCCACGTCAACCTGCACAGCTCATCCCACCCGTAAAGACGGCGGCCCCGTGAGTATTCCGCCATCGACCTTTATCCGGGCGCGCTACCCGGTCCGTCCTATTATGCGGCCCGGCAGGCCCCTCGGCGCCCCTTCGCGGTGCGGGCGCGTAGGTTCTCACACCCACGCAACCCGTTTCGTTGCACCGCGTCTGACCATTGGTGCCCCATTGATACCCGCGTTCGGCGCGGGGCTGGCTCGTCACGGACGAGCCCGAGCACGAGAACATCGTCATACTCGATAGTTCGGCCCGCGCGGCGCATGATCACCGGCGTCAGTCTGCTGCGTTAATCCTCTGTGTCAATCTTCTGCGGCCTCCAACATGCCCAGGCCCAGCAGGTCGGGCTCCAGCACCGCCTGCTCGTTCGGCCGGAACGGCAGCACCGAGGTCATGTAGGAGCGGGTCGCGTCCGCCATCGACACCTCGTGCCCCGCTGCCTCGGACAGGAACCAGCGATGCTCCAGCACCTCGTGGAAAACCTCTGCGGGCTCAAGCTTTTCGGCGAGTTCAGGCGGGATCGCCTCGATGACGGGTTGGAACACATCCGTCATCCAATGCCGGGCCACGGTGTCCTCGTCCGCCTGGGTCTCTGGCATCACGGCCTTGCTGCGGAACGTGTCGAGATCGTTGAGGATACGCCGCGCCTGGTTCTCGCCGACCACGTCCAGGCCGGTGAGCGCCCGCAGCCGCCGGCGATGGTGCCCGGCCTCGACGACCTGCGTCTGCACCATCACGTGCGGCCCGGCGGGTGCGCCGACACCCTCGCCGTCCTCTGCCTCCGTCACGTCGAGTTGCGCGACGTCGTAGCCGAGGTCGTTGAGCCGGCGCAGGCGCTGCTCGATGCGCCACCACTCGTTGTCGCCCACCGTCTGCGGCGCGGTGAGCTCGGCCCAGAGCTTCGTGTAACGGTCGAGCACGGACTGCGCGGTCGCGATCGGATCGACCCCGGTCGGCAGCAGACCGGACGACTCCAGGTCGAGAAGCTCGCCGGCCAAATTGGTTTCGGCGATGTCGAGGTCGTGCTGGCGCTGCCCGGGGGAGAGCTGCGTGCGGATCTGCCCGGTCTCCGCGTCCACCAGATAGGCGGCGAGCGCCCCCGCGTCGCGGCGGAAAAGCGTGTTGGAGAGCGAACAATCACCCCACGCGAAGCCCGCCAGATGTAGCCGGACCAGCAGCTCCGCGAGCGCGTCGAGCAGCTTCGGCTCCAGGTCGGGATCGAGCCGGCGCGAGAACAGCGCCCGGTAGGGAAGCGAGAACCGCAGATGCTTCGTGACGAGCGCGGCGTCGAGTGGCTGGCCGTCGGGAGAGGTACGGTTCGCGACCACGCCGACGGCCTCCACCACCGGCACGCCGGCGCGGGCGAGCGACCGCAGATGCTCGAACTCGTGCTCGGCGAGCTGCTGGTTGATTTCCTTGATCGCGTAGACGATCCCGCCGATCTTCGCGAAACGCACCACGTGCCGGGAGATTCCGCGCGGCAGGCTCACGAGCAGGTGCGCCGGCCAGTCGGCGAGCGGCGTCGACCACGGCAACGTCAGCAGGTCCATCGGGTCGGGCCCGGACGTGAATTGCATGCGCACGGCATCCAGCGTGGCACATCGCCGGGTGCTCTCGCGGTGTTCCAGGCTCGGGCCACGTTTCATCGCCGATGACGATGTTCTCGGGTGGTGCCGGTTCCGCAGCGGCGCGCTCGGTCGTTGGCAGTGCTTGCCGATGCGCCGCGGCCGGGAATCGCTCATGCTGGACCGGCGGGCCGGCATCTCGCGGGTCTGCATGACCGTGCGGACCGGCACCACCACGAAGCATGACCACGAAGGAGCGCGCCATGGCGTCAGCGGACGAGCTGTGCTACCGACCGGCCACCGTGCTGGAAGCGATGTTGCGCGCGAAGGAGATCTCCGCCCGCGAGCTGCTGCAGGCGCACCTGGACCGCATCGACGCCGTGAATCCCGCCGTCAATGCCATCGTCACGCACACCACGGAACTCGCACGCGCGCAGGCGAAGGCGGCCGACGACGCGGCCGCATGCGGCGAGTTCCTCGGACCGTTGCACGGACTTCCGGTGGCGTTCAAGGACAATCACCTTACGAAGGGCATCGTGACGACCTTCGGGTCGGTCGCCCGGCGCGACTTCGTTCCGGATCAGGACGACGTGGTGGTCGAGCGCATGAAGGCGGCCGGCGTCGTAACGCTCGGCAAGACCAACATCCCGGAGTTCGCCGCCGGCGGGAACACGTTCAACGAGGTCTTCGGCATCACCCGCAACCCGTACGACCTCTCGGTGACGGCCGGCGGTTCCTCCGGCGGAGCGGCGGCTGCGCTGGCCGCCGGCATGCATCCGATCGCCGACGGCAACGACATGGGCGGGTCGCTCCGCCTACCCGCCGGATACTGCAACGTGATCGGCCTGCGGCCGTCGGCTGGCCGCGTCCCGGTGTACCCGGCCGGGGATTCCTTTGCGGGACTATCGGTGTCGGGTCCGATGGGCCGAACCGTGGCCGATGTGGCGCTGTTGCTCTCGGTGATGGCCGGACCCGATCGCCGCTCGCCGATCTCGCTCGAAGAGCCAGGCGCGGTCTTCGCGCAGGTGCCCGACGGCGGTATGCGCGGCAAGCGGATCGCGTTCTCGGTGGACCTCAGCGGTGCGGTGCAGGTGGAGCCCGAGGTCGCCGAGATCGTCCGTGCCGCAGCGGCTTTCTGCGAGGACGCCGGGGCCGACGTGGAAGAGGCGTGCCCCGATTTCGCCGGGGCCGACGAGTGTTTCCGAACGTTGCGGGCCTGGCAGTTCGAGGCGACGCTGGGCGAGTTCCTGGACAGCTACCGCGACAAGGTCCGGCCGAGCCTGTACGCGAACATGGACGCGGGCCGCACGCTCACCGGGCCGCAGGTGGGCCGCGCGGCCGTGCTGCGCACGCAGCTGTTCCACCGCATGCGCGAGTTCCTTGACCGATATGACGCACTTCTGTTGCCGGTCTCTCCGCTGCCGGCCTTTCCCGCCGACATCCAATACCCGGAAACCGTTGCCGGACAGCAACAGCCGGATTACCTCGGCTGGATGCGGGCGGTCTGCCACGTGACGGTGACCGGCCATCCGGCGGTTGCGATGCCGGCCGGCTTCTGTTCCGCCGGCACCCCGGTCGGGGTGCAGTTCGTCGGTCGGCACCGCAGCGAGCGCGAATTGCTTGGCCTAGCAGCGGGTTTCGAGGCGGTGACAGGCTTCGCCAAGCAGCGCCCGACGGCGATCTGAGATCGGCATCAGATTGGCGCTGCGGCCGCCGGTGAGCCTGCCGCGGCTTCACCACGGTGGGTGAGGCTGTGGGCGGCTGGTTTACCAGGTTCCTAAGGGTGTGACGTCCCGCACCGGGATCGGCGCTGGGGCAACGCGTGGGATGCCGGAGCGTCCTTCACGATGCGGGCCGGCTCCGGCCCGATCGGACCACATCAACCCGCGCAGCGATCGGAACCACCACCGTGACGAAGACCCGTGACGCCGACACCGGCAGCGATCTCGGCTCCCGCACCGACGCCGATTTCGATCCCGGCTCCGCGTCAGGCGCCGACGCTGCGCTCCAGGCCGTCCCCGGCGCCGGCGCGGATTCCGCTGCGGGCGGCACCCCCGTCTCGAGCGCAGACTCAGCCCTGGGTGCCGCGACCGGCGGAGAACCTCCCCGGCTCACGATCTCAGCCACCCAGATCACGACCGCTGTGGTCGCGTCGGTGTCCTCGGCGCTGCTCGGCTCCACGCTCAGCGTGGCAGGCACGGTGCTGGGGGCGGCGGTCGGTGCGGTCGCCTACAACCTGGTGGCCACCGTGTACGCGCATTCCGTGGCGGCGACCAAGCACCGGTGGCGCGCGGCGCGAGAGCATTCGATGTCCAACTATGTGGTCACCGGATCCCCGACCGTCCTCGTCCACGCGGGGCCGTCCCCGCGCAGCCCGCGGCGGCCGCGTCCGCCGCGGCCGCCGGCGTCGCCACGCGATCCACGCACACCGCGCGTCCCGCCCACCACTCGTGCAGTGCGGGAGGCTGGCCCGGAGCGCAGCCATTGGCGCGGCGTGCTCGCGGGCGCTCTGGGCAGTGCCGTTGCGTTCGCGTTGGCGCTCGCGCTGGTCACCGGCATCGAGTCCGCGAAGGGAACGCCGCTCTCCGGCGGCGCGCCCGGAGGCCTGAGCGTGCTGGGCGGCGCGTCCGCCGGGAGCCCGGACAAAAGCCGACCGGCGCAGAACCCGGTGCCTGCGGCGACGTCGACCGGCGCCGCTACCGGTTCGTCCGGCTCCTCGGGTGCGGCGGGGGCGACGTCCGTGAGCACCGCCGCGAATACGGATACCACCGTCGTCACTGAAACCCGCACCGCGACAACGACTGTGGACGTGGCCGCGCCGACCAAGGCGAGCGGCACCGATGCCACCGGCGGCGCGGCGCCCTCCACGCAGCCCGCACCGCCCAATGCCACCGCGCCGACTGCGCCGAGCAGCGCGACGGCACCGACGGGAGCCACCGACACGCCCTCGACGAGCGCCCGATCGGACCAGGGGCCCGCGGCCGCTCTGACCGCAAGCACGGGCGCTGGCGCGACGGGGTCGGCGCCGCATCAGTAGCACCAGTATCGTGCGACAACACAAGTAACGCTGGTAACGCCAGCAACGCTCGTCATATTCGGAACAAACAGAGCATCCGGCACGCCAGTCGCGGCAGGTCGCGGCGTGTTGTGCGGGACACGGCGGGGCGAACTGGACCTCGCGCCCGCGGCGTGATCTGATGATGTCGGCCACCGAATGACATCCTTGTGATTCCCCTCCGCCCGGTGGGCGCGAGAGGCAGGGAGGCTGTCACGCCGGGTTCGGCCGGTACACCTCGAAGGACCGGTAGGAGGATCACCGGATGGATGCCGCGAGCGCGCAGGCGCACGCCGACCTGCCCGTACCCGAGGGTGTCACGAGGCGCGACCTGGACATCCTGCAGTTCGAACGCCAATGGTGGCTGTACGCGGGGAGCAAGGAGCAGGCCATCCGCGAGATGTTCGATCTGTCGCCCACTCGCTACTACCAGGTGCTCAACCAGGTCATCGACAATCCGGCCGCCCTGGCCGCCGAGCCGCTGCTGGTGCGGCGGCTCCGCAGGCTGCGGGCCAATCGCCAGAAGACCCGCGCGGCGCGCCGCCTCGGCATACAGCTGTAAGAACTCGCTGCCGGACGCGCCGTCGGCTCACCGCTTGCGCCGCGGCACCCGCACCGATCTCAATCGGCCCAAGCGCCGCTGACGCGGCAGCGGCGTGCCGTCGGACGCGCGCCCCGCCACGCGCCGGTGCACCCTCAGCCGTGACGATCGCCGTCGCCGCCGCGCAGCGCGCGCCACCTCGCGCCGGGCATCCGAATCCCACAGCTCAGGATGCCGTCGCAGATGCTGGTACTTCCACGCGGCGTATGGCAGGTGTAGCAGGTACACCATCAGCCCGAGCAGCAGGATCAGGTGCGGTTCGGAGAACAGCGCCGCCACGCCCACTACCAGCAGCACCAGCATCGGAACGATCAGCTTCGGCGCCACCCGCACGGACTTGAGCGCGATCGTCGGCAGCCGCGACACCATGAGGAATCCCATCAGGATCGCCCAGATGCCCACCACCCACGGCTCGGTCCAGAAGCCGGACCCGAAGCGGATGGTCGCCAGCAGCGGCATGGTCGCCAGCAGCGCACCGGCCGGCGACGGCACCCCGGTGAAGAAGCCCTTCGCCCAGGGTTTCGGGGTGGTATCCAGCAGCGAGTTGAACCGCGCGAGCCGCAGCACCGTGCACACGGCGTAGACCAGACACGCGACCCAGCCGAGCGGCTGACCCTGCAGCATCCAGATGTAGAGCAACAGCGCCGGTGCCACCCCGAACGAGATCGCATCCGACAGCGAATCGAGCTCCGCCCCGACGCGACTCTGCGAGCGCAGCAGCCGCGCGGCCGGCCCGTCCAGCGAGTCGAGGATTGCCGCCGCAGCGATCGCGCCGATCGAGTAGGTGAAGTGATTCGGCAGCGACGTCTGCAACGCGAACGCGACCGCAGTCAGCCCCGAGGAGACCGCCAGCACGGTAATGGCATTCGGCAGGAACCGCACGCCGGGAACGGTCGCCATCAGTGCACAGCCCTCCCGGTCGCCGTGTGGCCGAAGCCCTTTCGCGGCAACGGAACTCGATCGTCCCCGGGCCCGGTTTCGAGTATGACGATGTTCTCAGGCATGGCGCGCTCCGGCCAGCCGCGCGATCGGGGTCTCCCCGCCGACGGCGCGCTGACCGAGCCGCACCGCCACCTCCGCCCCGCGCGGCAGGTACACGTCCAGCCGCGACCCGAATCTGATGAGTCCGTACACCTGCCCGACGGCAAGGTTCTCCCCGGCGGACACGTCGCAGACGATCCGTCGCGCGATGAGGCCGGCGATCTGGGTGACCACGAGATCGTCCCCGCCTGCGGCCGGCCGGATCACCAGCGAATTGCGTTCGTTCGCCTCGGAGGCCTTGTCGAGATCGGCGGAGAAGAACTGTCCTGGGTGGTAGTGCGCCGCGCGGACGGATCCCGCGATCGGCGCGAACTGCACGTGCACGTCGAGCACGGACAGGAAGATGGACACCCGTATCCGGCGCTCGCTCCCCAGACCGGTCTCCGCAGGGGGGGCCGCCTCGGTGATCAGCGAGACGACCCCGTCCGCCGGCGCCACGACGAGCGACGGATCGTCCGGCGGCACCCGCGTCGGCACCCGGAAGAACAGAGCCGAGCCCGCCGTCGCCACCAGGCCCGCTCGCCGCACGGTGCGCGAGGCCCGCCGCAGCCCGACCAGCCGGAGCAGGGCGCCCACGATCCAGGAGCCGCCCCACACCGCGGCAATCACGGCGCGGCCGCCGGGGTGGATGCGCGGAACCGCCGCGCGCACCAGGCGCGCCATGTGTGCGGCCTGCGCGGCAGGCGTCGTCATCGAGCGGTTCGTCCTTCCGGAATTGCGACCGGTACGCCCGGTCACGAAACTGTGCGTGCTCCACCGTAGCGCCCGGACGAGGCAACGCGGGTGCAGCCTCGTTCGCCGAGCGGCCCGCCACTCGGCCGCGCCCGTGCTTCGGCGGCCGGCGATCGGGGTACTGCGCGGATTCTGCGCAAGGGCTTCCGCTGGCAGGAACAGCCGCGGCCGTAAGCGGCGTCATACCCGGGCTGGCGGCTCCGGGGTGAGATGTGCGACGGCGGCGAGCATCTCGCCGATCATCGGCTCGGAGGTCACCTCGCGACGATCCTCGTCGGGGGCATGACGGGAAGACATTCTTACGTTCGCGCGGTGCGGCGAGCGCAGGCTCCGCTCGGACGTCACGGCCCGGAAGTGGAGTTCGCCGGCGCCCGTCGCTGCCACCAGGGCCGCGGCATTGTCCGGCCGGACGGACCCGCCGGGCATGACGACGATCCGGCCCGCGGCCCGTTCGACCAGGCGCGCCAAGGTTCCGGCGCCGTCCAGCGCGCGCTGCACGCCGCCGCCGGTGAGCACGCGCGTGATGCCGAGTTCGATCAGCGCATCCAGCGAGCGGTCCAGGTCCTCGGTCAGGTCGAAGGCACGGTGGAACGTGACCGGCGCGCCACCGCAGGCAGCGGTGAGTTCGGCGGTGACGGTCCGGTCGATCTCGAACCGCTCGGTGAGCGCGCCGATTACGAACCCGACGTCCACTGCGGCGCCGGCGGTTTCGCGTTGGATACGCTCGATATCCGTGAGCATGACGTCGATCTCGGCCGGCGAGAAGGCGAAATCCCCGTCTCGCGGCCGGATCAGCACCTGCACACCGATGCGCTCAACCCGCGACACGGCGGCGAGCACGGTGCCGACAGACGGCGTGAGCCCGCCGACGATGAGCGCACTGCACAGTTCCGCGCGGTCGGCGCCGGCCCGTTCGACGGCCCACGTTCCGGCCGCGGAGTCGACGCACACCTCGATCCGGACCGGCATCTCACGTCCCTTCGTTCGTTGCTCTGAGGTTGCCCGGCTGGTGCTCGGTCGCGGGGGCACGCGGGCTCGGGCTACGCGGTGCGGGGGAATCCGGCCGCGGCGATCGCCTCGCCGATCGCCGGGGACGCCTGGATCGCCCCGACCGGCTCGCCGCCGCCCAGCACCGGGACCTCCCTCAAGTCCGCGACCCGGCTGGTGTCCTCGCCCAGGGCATCGAGCGCCGCCAGCGCGATCGCCGTCGTCGCCCGGGGGCTGCCGTCGATCGCCTTGACGGCGACCGCGCAGCCGGATGCGGCAGTCGCGACGATCACGCCTTCCGCACCGCCCTTGCACAGCACACCCGGTATGCCCTGCATCACGCGGGTGTTCACGTGCCCGGTTCCCCCGACGTAGTAAGGGTTCTCGCGCATCGCATCGGCAACCGTCCGCCCGGTCGTACCGGGGGCGTCGACCACGAGGCTGCGAACCGCGCGCGCCAGCCCGACCAGGCTCACCCCGAACAACGGCGCGCCGCACCCGTCCACCGCGACCGCGGCCACCTTCTCGCCCGCGCGTTTCTCCAGCGTCTGCCGGATCCGTTGCTGCAGAGGGTGTTCCGGATCGCGGTAGGTTTCTGCCGGCCAGCCGGAGGCGACGCAGGCCGCGAGCATCCCCGCATGCTTGCCGGAGCAATTCATCCGAATACGTTGCGGTGCAACACCTTCCCGGATCAGCCGCCGCTTCGTCTCGGCGTTCTCGGGCTCGTCCGGCGGGCACTGCAAAGCGTCCTCGGCCAGCCCGGCCGCGGCGAGGATCTCGCGGACCACCCGCACGTGCTCGTCCTCTCCGGTGTGGCTGCCGCCCGCGATCGCGAGGTGCCTACCGGCCAGCGGCGCACCGCACTCGAGCGACCCCAGGGCCTGGATCGGCTTCACCGACGACCGCGGGAGAATCGCCTGCCGGGGCACGCCGAGTTCCGCGACCACCGACCCGTCCGGCCCGAGCGCCACCAGGCTGCCGAAGTGCCGCGACTCCTCGAAACCGTTCCGCACCACCGTTGCGAGCAGCGCATAGTCACTGCAATTCATGGATCCAGCTATTCATGGTGCCCTTCTCCGATCATGGGGGTGAGCGCCATGCCGGGTGGCGCCGCCACCCCCGGCTTTCCGCCGCGGCTCGTGCGCCGGGCGGTCCAGCGCTGCAGCCGGTGCGCCACCGTCGACAGCGACCCGTTCACCACCAGATAGATCAGCGTGACGACGAGGAACGTCTGGATCAGCAGGTGGTTGAACGTCGAGAGCACCTGCCCCTTGAACAGCAGCTCCGAGAAGCTGACGACGAAGCCGAGCGAGGTGTCCTTGAGCAGGCTCACCAGTTGGCTCACCACCGACGGCGTCACGATCCGGACGGCCTGCGGCAGCACCACGAGTCGGATCGCCTGACCGCGCGTCATGCCGATCGACAGCGCCGCCTCCTCCTGTCCGCGCGGCAGGCCCAGGATGCCCGCGCGGAAGATCTCGGCGAACGCGGCCGAGTTCGCAACCGTCAGCGGCGCAACGAGTTTCCACACCAGCGGCAGGTTGATCCCGTACGCGGGCAGCGCGAAGAGCGTCACATAGATCATCAGCAGCACGGGAAGCGTGCGCATGATCTCGATATAGGTCGCTGCCGCGTAATGGATCACGCGCACCTTGCTCAGCCGCCCGAGCGCCATCACCATGCCGAGCGCCGATCCGAGAACGGCTGTGAGGGCGGCAGCCTCGAGCGTGCCGAGCAGACCGGTGAGCAAGAACCGCCAGATCGGCCACTGGGTGAACGGTTCCCACTTGGCCGCGTCGAGTTGGCCGTGGTCCGCGAATTGATGCACGCCCAACGCGATGATGACGACGATCGCGGCAATGCTGATCCCGGACGCGATGCGGATACGGCGTCTCGCCCGGGGGCCCGGCGCGTCGAAGAGCACCGAGGCGCCCGGAACGCTGCGCTTCGAGGAGGTCGGCGTCATATCAGTCGATGCGGTCCTGACACCGGCGCTCACCGGACGATCGCCACCTTCCGCTCGACCACGCCGGTGGACAGTCCGATGGCCAAAGCCAGCGCCATATAACCGATCCCGGCCCCGACGAACACCTGGATCGGCTGCGCGGACACCAGGTTCACCTTCTGTGCGGCGGCCGTCAGTTCCACGACGCCGACCGCGGCGGCCAGAGACGTGTTCATGGCGAGCGCGATCATCACGTTGCCCACCGGCTGGACGACCGACCGCAGTGCCTGCGGCAGCACGACCAGTCGCAGCGACTGCAGGAACGTGAGCCCGATCGCCCGCGCCGCCTCGGCCTGGCCGAGCGACACCGTATTGATGCCGCTGCGGACGGCTTCGGCGACGTAGGCCGCCTCGTAGAGGATGATCACCACGATCGCCGTCGTGAGCAGCGGCATGATCAACCCGACCTCGGGCAGAGCGAAGACGAAGAGCACGAGCAGCGCCAGCAGGGGCACGTTCATGAAGAACTGGACGTAGCAGAACGCAAGTCCGGACAGGACTTTGACCGGGCTCACCCGCGCGGCCGTGACGAGGACGCCGACGACGATCGCGCCGACGCCCCCGACCAGGGTGATCCACAGTGTGGTCAGCAAACCGTCGACCAGCGGCCGCCAGTTGTCCAGCAGAACGTTCATGATGTGCCCCTACCGGCGCTATCCGTGCATCCGATCAGGAACCCGGAACCGAGCCGATGGCCGGCGGTGTCGGGGGCTCGGACTGGACGACGGTGCCGAGTGTGGCCTTCCAGATGTTCGCCCACAGCCCGTCGGATTCGATCGACTTCAGCCAGTTGTTGACGAATTCCTTGAACTGGGTGTCGCCGTGCTTGAGTCCGATGCCGTACGGCTCGGAGGTGAACGGCTGGCCGACGACCTTCATCTGGTTGTTCGCCGCCGCGTCGCTGGCGAGCAGGGTGATGTCCTGGACGTAGGCGTCGCCGCGGCCCTGGATCAGCGCCTGCACGCATTCCGGATCGGTGCCGAAGGAGACGATCTTCGCCGTCGGCTGCTGCTTCGGAACCTCCGTCACCGCAGGCGTGTTCGCGCCGACGATCACGGTCTTGCCGGCGAGATCGGCGATGCCCTTGATGGTGTCGTTGCTGGACTTCACGGCGACGGCGAGGCCGGAGGTGAAGTACGGGCCGGCGAAGTCCACCTGCTTCGCGCGATCGGTGGTGATCGTGTAGGTGTTGAACACGACGTCCACGGTGCCGTTGGAGAGCAGCGCCTCACGGGTCTCCGTGGAGGGGTTGACGATCTTCACGTTCGGCTTGCCGAGGATGTAGACCGCGAGCGCCTTCGCCAGATCGGCGTCGAACCCTTCGACCTTGCCGGTCGTCGGATCCTGCTGCGACAGCAGCGGCGCGTCGAGGGCCTCGCCCACGATGAGTTGGCCGCGCTGCTTGATCTTCTCCATGGTGGAGCCGGGGAGGATCGACGCGGCGTCGGCGACCTGGGCCGAGCCGATGATCGAGTCGATGGTGTCCGGGGTGGCCGTCGGCGCCGGTGCTGTCGCCGATGACGAGCCGGACGAACTCGATCCGCTGGACTCGCTGGGCGACTGCGAGCTCGACGAGGAACTCGACTGCTCCGAGCTCGACGAGGGGCTCGACGACGAACTCGACTGCTGCGAGCTACTGGATGCGGTCGACGACGGGGTCGAGCTTCCGCAGGCGGACAGCACCATGGCGCCGCCCACCATCAGGGCCAGCGCGGCGACCATGCGGCCGCGGCGGCGGGGGTGAGTGATCAACGAGGGATCTCCTTTCAGGGGTGGCGCCCACCAGCGGTGGGCAGGTGCATACCGGAAGGCTTGTGCTTGCGAGAACGTCAGTGGGACAGGACTTTCGACAGGAACGCCCGCGCACGATCGCTGCGGGCCGAGTCGAAGAACTCGCCGGGTGGCGCCATCTCGACGATCTGGCCCTCGTCCATGAAGGCGACCGAGTCTGCGGCGTGGCGCGCGAAGCCCATCTCGTGCGTCACGACGACCATCGTCATACCGTCGGCGACCAGCGAATTCATCACGTCGAGCACCTCGGAGACCATTTCCGGGTCGAGCGCCGAGGTGGGCTCGTCGAACAGCAGGACCTTCGGCTGCATGGCCAGTGCCCGCGCGATCGCGGCACGCTGCTGCTGGCCGCCGGACAGTTCGCCGGGGAACTGGTTGCCCTTGTCGGCGATGCCGACCTTGTCCAACAGTGACTCGGCCAGTTCGGTAGCCTCCGTCTTCGCCATCTTGCGGACCTTGATGGGTCCCATCCGCACGTTGTCGATCACGGAGCGGTGCGCGAACAGGTTGAAGGACTGGAACACCATGCCGACATCGGAGCGCAGCCGGGCCAGGGCTCGCCCCTCGGTGGGCAGCGGCTGTCCGTCGATGTAGATCTCCCCCGACTGGATGGTCTCCAAGCGGTTGATGCAGCGACAGAGGGTCGACTTGCCGGAACCGGACGGACCCAGAACGACCACGACCTCGCTCGGCGCCACGGTCAGATTCACGTCGCGCAACACATGGTTCTCGCCGAAGTACTTGTTGATGCCGCGGACGTCGACCATGGCCGGGCTAGGGCCGGCGGTGTCTGGGATGGGCGGTGTCCGGTTCACCTGTACCTCTCACGCTTGAAGACGTAAGTTCGACTCACGAATAAAGTGCAGTCAAAATCGAATGATGCAACTATACTTCCGTCGACGGGTGGTGACAACTCGCCCGTTCAACGCCCAGCGCCGTGACGCGGCCGGTGCTGGCAGGATCTGGCGGACCGCGCACGAGCACCGGTCGGACCCGGAGAGGTAGACGCATGGACCAGGCCGCCGTTCGGGCAGGCGCATTCGCACCCGGATCGCAACACCACGTGCTGGCTCTCATTCGGTCCGGCGTCGCGCAGACCCGCGCCGAATTGGCCCGGATCACGGGGCTCGCGCCTTCGACGGTCTCCACCCGCGTCGACGAGCTGATCTCCGGCGGCATCCTCGAGGAAGCGGGGAACGGGCGTTCCACCGGCGGGCGCCGGCCGAGGGTGCTGCGCATCCGGGCCGATGCCGGCACGGTCGCCGCGGTCGATCTCGGGGCGAACCACGCCGTTGTCGCCCTGCTCGATCTGTCCGGCGGCATCATCACGCAGCGCGCCTTCCCGCTGGACATCGCCGCCGGCCCCGACCGGGTGCTCGCCGTCGCCGCGGAGAGTGTGCGTGTGCTGGTCGAGGCCCTGCCGCCGACCCAGCGCCTCCTCGGGGTGGCCGTCGGGGTGCCCGGCCCGGTTCGCGCCGGCACCGGAACCGTCGAGTCCCCCTCGCGGATGCCCGGCTGGAACCAGGTCGACGTCGGCGCCCTGATGAGCTCGCTCGTCGGTGTGCCGGTGCTCGTGGACAACGACTCGAACCTGATGGCTGTCGGTGAGTTCACGATGCGCGCCGCCGATGCGCCGAACATGATCATGCTCAAGGCCGGGACCGGGATCGGTTGCGGCGTCATCGCTTCCGGCCGGTTGCATCACGGCGCCAACGGTGCCGCCGGCGATATCAGCCACGTGCGCGTCACCGGTGGCTCGGAGGTGATCTGTTCCTGCGGCCGGGTCGGCTGTCTGGACGCGGTGGCCAGTGGTGCGGCGCTGGTGCGGCAACTCCACCGCGAAGGGCATGAGGTGGCCGACGCGAGCGAGATCGTGCGCCGCGCCAGGGATGCCGATCCCGCCGTCGCACGGGTGCTGCGTCATGCGGGCCGCATGACGGGGGAGGTGCTCGCCACGACGATCAACTTCTTCAACCCCAACGCGCTGGTGATCGGCGGCCAGCTCGGGCTCGCCGAGCCGTTCGTCGCCGCGGTGCGGTCCGCGATCTACGAGCTGTGCCTCCCGATGGCTGTCAAGGAGCTCACGATCGACGTCTCACGAGCCGGTTCCGCTGCGGGCGTCCTGGGCGGCGGGCACCTGATGCTCGATCAGCTCTTCGCCGAGTCGGACGAGGACGGTTCCGCGCTCATCGCGCGGTGAGTGTGCCGGATCACTCGCCAAGGCCGCGCGGCGTGCCGCAGTACGGGCACACCTGCGCGAACTCGTCATCGACGAAGCGTCCGCACTCCACGCACACCCGGTCCAGCCAGCACGCCGGGTCGCCGCCAAAGTCCTCGCGGTCCGTGCCCGCCGCGGGCCCGCGTACCGGAGCGCGGGCCTCGCCCCTGTCCGTCCCGTTTGTCCCCGGTGACGCATCACTCGCCACGCCTCCAGTGTGCGCCTACCCAGCGCGACAACTGCCCGCGCGGCCCTACTTGCGGTGCGTCACCAGGCTAATGATCAGGATCAGCGCGATCGCGCCCAGCACGGCCACCCCGAACGACGCGAAATCGAACGAGAACGTCCACGGGCGGCGGGTTGCTAGCTGATACACGAACCCGCCGAGCAACGCGCCGAGCACACCGGTCGCGATATTGGTGAAGCAGCCGCGCGGGCGGTTGTCGTGCACCACCAGGGACGCGACCCAGCCCGCCAGCGCTCCGAACACCACCCAGGCGAGGATGCTCATCGGATCACGCGGCGGTGTCCGGCTCGTCGCCCGGTGTACGCGTGGCGGCCAGATCGCTGACAATCCGGATCGCTTCGTCGCGGGACGTCCCGGCACCGACGGCTAGCCCGATCAGGTACGTGGTCAGCGGGCCGGCGACGCGCGCAACCCCGTGTGCCACATCGCGTGTCACGTCGAGCAGTTGGTCGCGAAGCCCGGTCGTCATGCTGTCCGGCGGCAGGCCGAGCGCCGTGGCAGCGTCGGCGGCCCAGTCCTCGAGTGTGTTCATGCGCATAACGGTACCGGGTCGGTCCGTCCGGTTGCCCGTAGTTTGCGAGTATGACGAATATGACGCTGTTCGCGGCCGCCCCAGCGGCCGACGAACCGATGTCGGATCGCCGCGCGCACCCTGGACGTCGTCCGGTGGGCGCGGTCGGTGTTCCGGCAGCGGATCGTGCACGACGGCAACTGGGCGGGCGCGGTGGCGTCGGCCCTGCAGTAGGGCGGGTGGACGATCAGCCGTCGAGCAGCCAGACCTCCACCGCCGCACCGGCTTCCACGTGATCGACCCCTTCCGGGACCACGAAGAGGCAGTCGGCCGCCGCGAGCGCGCCGAGTAGGTGCGAACCCGCCCCACCGATCGGCGTCACCGCTCCGGCGACCGCATCGAGCACACCGCGCCGGAACTGGCGCTTGTCCGCGGGGGAGTCGACCGATTCGGTGAGCGGCGCGGTGATGATCGGCCGCGCCGCGTCCGGGTAGCCCATCGCCGCGCGCAGCGCGGGGCGTACGAACACCTCGAACGAGATGAACGAGCTCACCGGATTGCCCGGCAGCGTGATCGTCGGGATACCGTCCACAAGCCCTGCGCCCTGCGGCATTCCGGGCTGCATCGCGATCTTCGCGAACTCCACCCCGGCCCCCGTTAGGGCATCCTTCACCACCTCGTACGCGCCCGCCGAGACTCCCCCGGAGGTCAGGATCAGGTCGACTCCCGCCGCCGACTCGCGCAGGGTGCGGTGGAAGGCATCGACGTCATCGGCGACGAAATGCGCCATCCGGGCAAGGGCACCGGCCTGCGTCACGGCAGCGGCCAGCATCTGCCCATTCGACTCGTAGATCTGACCGGGGCCAAGGGGGCTGCCGGGGGCGGCGAGCTCCGATCCGGTCGAGAGCACCAGCACCGTGAGCGCCCGGAATACCGGCAGGGTCGCGTGCCCGGTCGCCGCCGCCACGCCGATATGTGCTGCGCCCACACAGGTTCCGGCGCGCAGTACCGTGCTCCCGGAACGAACGTCGTCACCGGCGGGGCGGATGTGTGGTCGGTCGCCGGGATCCTCGGTGATGGTGACTCGCTCCACCCCGCCGTCGGTGAACTCCACCGGCACCACGAGGTCCGCGCCCGCTGGCAGCGGCGCGCCGGTCATGATGCGATCCGCCGTGCCGCGCGCCAGCGGGCCGACATCGGCTGCGCCGGCAGGGATGTCGCGCACCACCGGCAGAGTCGTCGGGATCCCGGCGATGTCGGCGCGGTGAACGGCGTACCCGTCCATGGCCGAATTGTCGAACGGCGGCAGGTCGATCGGTGAGGTCACATTGTGTGCGAGCACCCTGCCGAGCGCCTGCTGCAGCGGCACCTCGGTCACCTCGCCGCCGCGGATCAGTCCCGTGACGAGGCACCGGTGCTCGTCGACGCTGCGGAGCCCGGCGACCGGGTGCCCGTGCTCGTCGCGAAGCGCGCACTTGACGCGGAGTGCGTGCCCATCCCTCTGCGTGTGCCCAGCCATACTCTTATCCTGCCCGGCTCCGTCGCCCGCGGTCCATGCGGCATCGAGCGAGTGCCGAGGTGAGCGCCGACGCCGGACCCAAGGCCATTGCGCCCCACCCCGTTCCCAGCGTCTTCTCAGGATTCGGGGGGACCATGGATGCGATAACGGCGCGGGCTTGGGATGGTGGTGGCCATGAATCGCGAGAATCAGGGTGCCATTGCCTGGGCGGTCGCAATGCTGCTGCGGCAAGCGCGCCGGAACCGGCACTGGACGCAGGCCGAGGTCGCCGAACGGACCGGTGGGGTCGTGTCCAAGGCCGCACTTGCCAACTACGAAACCGGGCACCGCTCCCTGCGTCTCGACGTCTTCTGCGCAATCGCGAAGGCGCTCGAGGAGGATCCCGGCGTGATCCTTGCCGCCGCGGAGCGCGCGGCCGGGTACGGCTCCGGCGAGGAGGCCGGGCCGATCACCGTGGACGTCGAGGCATTGCGCGCGAGCGGCGACCCGCGACTCGCGCCGGTCCGTCGGTGGTTCGCGATGCGACTCCGGGCCAGCGGCTCGCGCGTGCCCGCGCGGACCATCACGCTCGATTTCGGCGCGGTGTCCGCGCTCGCCGAACTCATGGGCGTCTCGCCCGCGGACGCCCGGCGAATCCTCGCCGAAGCCGAGCATGGCGCCGACGGAAGGGTCCTGGCCGGAACCGCGTCATCCCGGCGCACCGTCGCAAGCTGACGGCCAATCCGCCGATCGTGGAGCAGACGAGTCGCCGCGGTCCCCGGCACGGACCTCAAACCCGTTGCGAAGCGGACACTTCACCCGATCGCAGCGGCGGTTCGGCGTTGGCGATCCTCGCGATGATCGGGTCGACTTTGTCTTCGCCGCCGGCCATGTGGATCAGGGCGCGGGCCGCGGAGATTTGGTCGCGGGAGACCCGCACGACCTCGATGTCCGATGTCTCGTTCATGGCTCACTCCTGCCACGCGACGGACCAGGCGGTCCACGTTCAGTATCGCTGACGAATCGCAGTCGCGTGAGGTTGCGCGTCGGCGAGATCAGTCGTCGATTGTCTTCGAGGCTGTACAGAGCATCCTCGTCCATCACAAACTTCGCCAGGCGCCGCTCCTCTTCCGATGCGATCTCGCTTCGCGAGAGTTCCGAGAGCAGCGTCCGCCCAATGAATCTCGCTCGCTCGTCGTTCGCCGACATGGCCGTCAACGATGCCGTAAGCCGCCGCCCCCATTCTTCTCGTCGTCCCTGGCGCTCTCGTTGGCGCGTTCCCGCCCATGCTCCGATGTACGCGAGGCCAGCCCCGGCGGACGACGCCGCAGTGGCGATCCATGCCCATCCCGTCATCGTCGTAACGTATCGGTGCAAGCCGACATTTCGATCAGCCGTGCGATCCATTGTGGACAACTGCACGCCTGTGGACAACTCGGTTCCGGATCGCATTCCGGATCGCACGATCGTCATGTCCGGTCGTCTCAGAACGGCAACTCACCCGCGTCATCGTGGCGATCGCTCCGAATCCCAGGTGTTCGCGCGCCAGCGCCGCCACAACCGCCTATGACGTTGCTCCGGGGCAGGGCCGACCCCGGAATTGTGGACAACTCCGGGGAGTCGCCCGAGGTCGGTCATGCTGTTGAGGTGCGGGCGAAGGAGCAGGCATCATGGGTGCTATGGCAGCGACACGCGTGGCCGAACGAGCGGCGGATCGAGCCGATCCCGCCGACGCGCCAGAAGCCGGCACACCGAACGCAGACGACCAAGACGAATCTCCTGGACCGCCGCTGCCGCCCGGTCGCTGGCCGGACCCGCACACGATCCACACCCGTTGGACCGCAGCCGATCTCGAAACCCTCCCGGACGACGGCCTGCGCTACGAGATCATCGACGGGACGCTCGTCGTGAGCCCCGCGCCCGCCAAACGGCATCAGCGGGTCGCCGCGCGCCTGCATGGGATCCTGAGCGGCTCTTGCCTCGCCGAACTCGACGTATATTTCGCGCCCTTGGACTGGAAGGTTGACGAGCACACCGTGGTCGAACCGGATTTGCTGGTCGTCCCGGCTCGCGATATCGACGAGCCTGTGCAGACGCCGCTGCTGGTCGTCGAGATCCTGTCCCCGTCCTCGCGCACTCTCGACCGCGTCACCAAGTTCCACGTCTATGCCGAGGCGGGCGTGCCGCAGTACTGGATCGTCGACCCCGGCAGCGACACCAGCGAGCCGTCCGTGGAGGTCTACGACCTTGCCGACGGCGAGTATCGGCTGCAGGCCAAAGCCCAAGGCGCGCAACATATTTCGGTCACCGGCCCGGTCACGGTCACCGTCATACCCGCCGATTTGATTCGCTGACCGGCGAGCTGCCGACCCCGATCGCAACCCGATCACAGGCCAGAGATCCCGCACGGCGCACCGGATCAGTAGACGGAACCGCAGTGCCCGACCGAGAGCGCGACGACGATTAGCGCCTCGTCCCGAAATATCGCGATCACGCGGTAGTCACAGATTCGGTATCGCCAGGAGCTGCTCCGATTGGCGGTGAGCGCCCTCCTTCGCTGCCGGGGATCGGGGAGTGCCACCACGTCCAGCAAGTAAGCGAGAATCCGCTGCTGCACCGGTCTCTCGAGCTTTCGGAATTGACGGTCGAACTCCGTGCTCGATTCGAGGCTCCAACTTCGCGACGTCTCCGCGTACCGGCAACAATCATCGCCCGCACTTGCTCGATGTCCGCGCCCGTCAGCCCCAGCTCATCCATCAGAGCAGCTATCGGCCGGCTGACCCGCCCACTCGCATCGAATGTCTTCATCGCCTCGTCCGCCGCATAGACGTCTTCCAAGCCTTCGAGGTACGCCCGGATCGCACTCCGCACGTAGAAGCTCTTCGTCCGCCCCGTCCGCTCTGACAGTTTGGCGTGCCGCATTGTTTCCGGATAGTTGGTCCGCTACGGTGGATTGTCTGGAAAGGAATGTGTTGTGGCAAGGAATCGGAAGAAGTTTTCGGCGGAGTACAAGGCTGAGGCGGTTCGTATGGTGGTCGAGTCGTCGCGGC
>JAFIHI010000135.1 GCA_017848755.1 Nakamurella sp.
CTGCGAGGGCGTCCATCAACTGGTCGGCTTCGGCATTCGAGCGTCCCGGCAGCGTCAACAGGTCCGCCAGCACCAACGCCACCGGCGCCAACACGACACCCTCCTCCGGGAGGATGCTCGCGTCTTGCGGAGCTGCGATCATCACGTTCGCCGTCGCCTCATCGGCCGTCACCAGCCCCAGCGCTCGTGCGAGCCCGGCCGGGTTGGCCGTGTACAGCGCCAGCAGCCGCATCGGCACCACCGACACCGTCGATGCCGGCAGCATCCGCCTGGCCGCCACGGATCCCGTCAACACGACACCCGGCAGGCCGTCCAGGCGATCGAGCGTGCGGTCCAGGCCCCGCGGCGCGAGGTAGAAGCCAACCCCGGGGTTCGACTTGGCGAAGGAGTAGTCCACCGTCCAGCGGCGGATCAGATCACGGCCTCGTACAGTGGTGATCGCGCCGGTGCCGTCCCGCTCGACGATGGCCTCCGACGCCAGGGTGGTCAGCAGTTTGGACGCCGACCCCGGCGAGACGTCCGCAATTCCGGCGAGACGGCGCACACCGATGGGAAGGTCCACGATCGACAGCGCGCGGACCAGCCGGCCGGCGGCGACTCCGTTCAGGCGGGTGACGGCGCTGGAGGCCCTCCTGCGGGGGGATCGGTCGGCGCCCTGACCGGTGAGCAGGACCAGCGGCTCGTCGCTGACGATCCGCATCCAGCCGGTGGCATCGGCGTAGCTGGTGTCGTGTCCCTCCAACTCTGCTCGCAACGCCGGCCCGATGTAGTCCGAGACGAACAGTACGGGCAGTTCGGCCTCTCGCTGCTTCTGCTGCAGCACGGCCATCAGCACCGAAGACGGCATCGAGCCCGACCGCTTCGCCTGCACCGCGAAGCGCACCTGCCCGCTCGGGCCGGTCAGCTCCAGGACGGCGCCCGCACCCGATTCCCTCACGACTCTGGGGCCCCTGTTGATCGTCCAGGAAGTCGGTAGCGACCTGGCGATGGTCTCGATGGCAGCGCCTACTAGAGGCGTTTCTTGAACAGATGCGTTTCTCATGACGCGAAACAGCGTATGCTGTGAATCACCACAGGTCAAGGTCATCGTCACAGGCAACCAATTGCGCAGTCTCGCACGAACTGGCCCGCCGACCGCCATGCGCTACTCCCACGTTCTGAAAGTCTCGAACGCCGGCCGGGTCGACGCAGCTTCCAGCGGCCGGCGCCCTCAGAACGGGACAAGGATCACCGCCGCTAGCGCTCCCGCGGCGAACGCGGGCCCGAGGGCAGTGCGCTTCTGCCCCCGGTGTCGGGAATGCAGCAGCATGACGATGATGGCGATCTGGCTGACCAGGATCCCGACCGCGACGGTCATCCAAGATGCCCAGCCGAGAAGGATGCCGACGCTGGCGGCGAGCTTGACGTCGCCCAGTCCGTAGCCGTCGCGGACCAGCAGCGCTCCGACCAGGATCCAGCCGCCGAAGATCGCCCCACCGACCAGGGCCCGCGTGGGGCTGCCTGTTCCGGTCGTGAGCGTGACGGCGGTGAGCGCTGCGAGGCCCAGCACGCTGGCGCCGATGGTTACGAGATCCGGCAGGCGTTGCTCGGCTGCGTCGACCGCTGCGGCGGCCAGGAACGCGGCCAGCAGCATCGCGGTGACGGCCGCCGCGGCCGGCGGGCGGGCCGCGGCGGCGGCACCGGCGAGGATGCACCCTGCGGCCAGCGTCCCCCACCCGGCCGCGGCGAGGTGGACGGTGCCGTGTCGGAGCCGGCGGGCCAACGCGGCGACGGCGGGGGTGGCCGCTAGACCGGCGAGTGCACCCCAGATCACGGCGGTGCCTTCACGCCGACGGGTGGGCGCCGACCACGGCGACTGCTGTAGACGTGGGTGACGAGATGCCGGGCGGGCTCGGGAAGGTCGGCGGGTAGGTCGACGTCGTTGACCTGCAGGGTGAGGCGTGCCCAGATGTAGGCGGTCTGTTCGTCGCCGGAGGCTTGGGCGACGCGGATCAGGTCGCACAGCGGGATGTTGCTGTAGGGGTCGATCATACGCGCGATCTTTGCTGCACGGTCCGCGGCGGGGGCATCGCCGGCGGCGAGCGCGAGGTCGACGGTCGTGTGGGCGGCGTCGATGATCTGCATGGGCAAGACGCGGTCGTCCATGCGGTCGGGGTTGGCCAGCCAGGTGTAGCCCGTTCCGGCGACTTCCGGTAGGACAGGTCCGCGGGCCAGGCCCAGCGCCGTCTGCAGATCGGTCAACGCTCGTGCCGGATCGCCGTTGCGGGCGCGGCTGTCGGCCCGGCTGACCAGGCGCGCGAATAGTTCGGCGTCCAGGAGGCGGTCGTTGAGAATGTAGCGGCCGGGCCTCGATGGCAAGAACGGCTCGTTGGTGCCTGGATGATTGCCCAGCCGGGTGCGTAGGTGCGAGATGGCGGCTCGCCGGCCGGAGGCGGTGGGTTGCTGGTCGTCGGGCCACAGGTCGGTGGCGAACTTGTCGGTGGACACGCCCGCGGGGTGCAGGGCCAGGTAGACGGCGATCTCCTTCATCCGCGCAGGAAGCTCCTGCTCCGAGGGGTTCACGCCGGTGACGCAGGTTGGTCCGAGAATGGCGATCCTGGGCCGGGACGTGTCGTTGGCGTGCCATTCGGCGAGGTCCTCATCGAGTGCCGGATCATCGTGGGGGGCTTCGCGGGTGGCCGGGTTCGCGCCGGCAGGTCGGCTGGTTGTGGCAGCGGCGGGGTGATGATGGCCGTTGAGGCTCGGCACGGCGTCAGCGTTTTGGTCGGTATCCACGGCAGGTTCGCGTGGTCGAGTTCCATTGCTGCGTTTGGCGATGGCAGCCGGGCTCGCAGCTGCGCATGAGTCCGCGAGGAGGTCGACTTCCGAGCCGTCCGAAGACGTCGTCGATTCCTCGGCGTCCAGGTCAGGTTCGTCGCCGCCGTCGGGGGCGGCGGCGTCGGTGTCGACGGCAGGTGGGTCTGTCGTGTGCTCGGCGGCGGTGAATAGCTCGATGATGGTGTCGAGTTCGTCGTCGGTGACGGCGGCGGCGTGAATGCCGGTATCGCCGAGTAGTTCCGGCATGTGCAGTGTGCCGTCTGGGTCGATGGTTGCGGTGGCGGCGATGCCGATATCCTGGCCGAAGGTGAGAAGTGCAGACGTGGCGGGTGGGCCGGTCTGCAATTGGTCGATCAGGTCGTCGACGGCGGCCGCGTCGGATAGCAGGCTGCCATCGCAGACGAGGATGTGCGGCTCCCACACACCGGTGTCGTCGCCACCCTCGCGGGCAACGGTGATCGGTTTGCCGTCGAGCACGTCGCGGGTGGCGGCGAGGTGCCGGGATAGGAAACCGACGGCGCTGTCGGGGTTGTCGCAGGGCTCGATCCGGTCATCGCCGAGGGTGCGGTAACGGGAATCGCGCCCCAGCAGGTGCAGGTGGATACCGTCGCACCGCGGGGTGTGGGCGAGTTCGACGATCATGTGGTTAGCCAGCTGCCGGCAGCGGTCGGGGTCGCCGGTGATTTGCAGGGCGCCGAGGTGTTCCAGGTCGATGGCGATCGTGGTGCCGTTGTCGGTGGTGCCGAGGGTGATCAGCGTGGGGATCGGCGCGAGCGTCTCCGGGTCGGCGAGCGGCGTCGCAGGTAGTGGGAGGGACCAGGTGTGTTCGTCGCCGGTGAGTGGCTCGGGCGGCGGTGCGGGTTCGGCTGGGTGCAGGCGGATGGCGTCCGGATCGATCTCGACCACGGTGAATCCCGCGGGGGCGTGCCGTGCGACGGTTGCCGTGATGGTGCGCATCGCGCCATTGATGGCGCTGGGGTCGGCTCGGGTGGCGCGTTCTCGCAGTGCCCGTTCGCTTTTCGCCTGCTGGGGTGTGGGTGTGGGTGGTCGTTGTCCGGGGCGGCGGGCTTGTTCGCCGCGGCGACGGACGAGCAGCAGTCCAGCCCATGCTGCCGCGGCGGCAAGTGTGGTCAAGCCGCCCAGAACCCAGACGCCGCTGTCGCTGCTGGATGCCGCCGCAGACGCCGTGGGTGTCTGCGTCTGCAGAGGCGTCGCTGGGCTGGTCGGCGTATCCGGCGTATTTGTCAGTGCGTTGGTTCCGGCTGCACCGGCGGAGTGGTTGGTCGCTGTGCCTGGGCCGTGGGGTTCGGCTGGCGTGGAGGCGGCGGCACCGGGGTGGCCATTGGTGTTGGTTCCACCATCGATTGCCTGACTCGCGGCCGCGGCTGCTGTGGTGTCGGCGGTGTGGTGCGCCGGCTCCTGTCTGCTCGATTCGGGCGGCGTAGGGTCGACCGGTGCCGCTGGGTCCGGCGTGGCCGGCGACGAAGACGAGATCGGGTGCTTGGGGTTGCCGTCCCCCGTGGTCAGTTGGTGTCTGCCGGCCGCGTGGCTGTCCGTGTCACCTGTCGCCGTGCCTTCCGAATTGGTTGTGTCCGAATGCTTGTCGGAGGCTGCAGAGCCTGCCGTGCCGGGGTTGTGGTGCGAAGTGGGCGCGGGGATGCGGATGGCCTGTCCGGGGTAGATCAGGTCCGGGTTGTCGATGTGGTTGGTTGTGGCCAGTTTTGGATACAGGTTGCCGTCGCCGAGGGTCTGTTGCGCGATCTTGGAGAGTGTGTCGCCGGGTTGCACCGTCACGGTCTCCGCGCCGCTCTGGGTGCCGGCACCGGGTAGGTGTGCGTCGGCGGGTAGTTGGAGTTTCCATCCGATCTGCAGCCAGTTGGCGGAGACCAGGGTGCGGCCGTCGGGTTGCGGGCGGCCTTCGTTGAGGGCGGCTATGTCGGGCCAGCGGCTGCCTTTGCCGAGGGTCTGTTCGGCGATGGACCACAGGGTGTCGCCCTTGGTCACGGTCCACACCGGTCCGGATGTCTTCGCGCCTGGGTGGGCGTGGGCGGCGGGAGGCCGTGCCGGCTGCGGTGTCGGTGTGTGGGTCGCGGTCCTGTACGTCGCGTTCTCGAACTGCGCAGCCTGGGTGGTGGCCGTGATGGCGGCGGGTGCGGGGTGTGGCAGGGCGGGCAGGGTGGCGGCGAGCACGGCGGGGGCGGTGTTGATGGCCAGGGTTCCGGCGATCAGCAGGCCGACGAGGGCGCTGACGGCGGCTTGGGGTGCGTGCAGGCCGGGCAGGCGGATCGGCGCTCGGTGCGCAGCCCGGGCGCCGATCTCAGCGAGCAGACAGATCGCGAAGCAGGCCCAGGCGAGGAACCCGATGACCACGAGGGCGCCGAGGAAGACCTGCCCGGTGTCCCGCTGCGTCAACCCTGCCCAGATCGCGCTCCCGGACGGGACGTGGTTCGGCAACAAGGGCGCCCCCAGGCGCCACAGTGCCCAGGGGGCGCCGACCAGCAGCGCGGCCAGGACGATCAGGGCGGCGACGCGGCGGATCTGGCGGGCGAGGAATCCGGTCATGGCGTGCTCCCGGGGCTGTAGACGGTTTCGGCGCGCCCGACGCCGGTGACGGTGAAGCCGTCGATGCCGATCAGGGACAGGAACACTGTCTTGTGGTGCAGGGTGGCGGTGACGGTCACCGTCGTACCCGTGATGCTGACGGTGCCGTTGGCTCCGGCCGCGGCGAGGTAGTCGTGGGCGGCACGCTGGGCGGCGACGGGGTCGATGGCTCCGGCGCCGGGGGTGATGGTGCCGGCGGCGGCGCGGGCTGCTTCGGAGGCGATGGCGCCGGCGTGGTCGATGGCGCGGGCCTTGGCGCCGCCGTCGACGACCAGGCCGAGGACCAGCATGAGGGCGACGGCGCAGGTGAGCAGGATCAGGCTCATCCCGCCGCCCGAACCTGCCTCACTCCCCCGGTCGCGTAGCCTCGCAGCGGCGCTCCGGATAGTTCGAGCCATGGTGCTGTTCATGGGGTTTCACGTTCTGCGTCGAGGGGGCTGACGCCGGCGGCGGTGACGTCGTGGCTGCCGGGCCAGCCGGGCAACGCGAGATCTGACCAGGCCACGACGCAGTGCACGGTGACGGTGATGTGCGCCGGCTGTCCGGGTGGGGTGGCGAATCCGGTGGTGTCCACGGTGATGTGCAGCTGACGGCAGTCCACCCCCGCCTCGGCGAGGGAGTCGGTGGCGACCTGGTTGGCGGCGAAGGTGGCTTGGTCGGGTGTGTTGTGTTGGGTGGCGGCCCGGGCTGCGGCAGCAGCTGCCTGCTGGACCCGTGAGGTGCCGGTGGAGGCGCGGCCGGCGGCGATGCCGAAGAGCACGAGCAGGATCAGCGCCGGGGTGATGACGATCAGTTCCAGCGCCGGAGCAGCGGACCCGCGCTCGGCCCGCCAACCCCCGCGGGTCGGACAGCTATCAGTTCGCTTGCTGGTCACGGCAATTCCTCGACGGCACCGGAGGCGTGCTGCGACACCTTGGGTTGGGTCAGCGGTATCAGGGACGGCGCGACGGCGGCGACGGTCACCGTGATCACCGACCCGTCGCGGGTGGCGGTAACGGTGGCATCGGCCAGGGTGCCCGCGGCCTGCTCGGCGACGAACTCCTGCGCGACCTGTTGCCCGCGGCTGGCCGACGCGGGGGCCTGGGTGGCGGCGCGGACACCGGCCTGCGCCGCGGCCAGCGCGAGGGAGCGGGCGTAGTCGTGCATGCCGTACTGGATGCCGCCGAAGATCAGCAGCAGCAGTGCGGGTAGCAGCAGCACGAACGCGAGCGAGGGCCCACCCGAGCCGCGCTCCCGTCCCCAACGGCCCCGCCCGTCCTCGGGCTTGGTCACGGGCGCGGGTGTCGCCGCATTCTCCGTCACCGTTACCGTCACCGCCGACACCGGGGCTTACGGATTGAGGTCGCCGGTGTGGGATTTCACCACGGCGGCGATCGCGGCGACCACGATGCCGGCGGCGAGGACGCCGCCGATGGCCAGCAGCACCACCTCGAGGCTGTGACCGCCGGCGCCTTCTTCGGGGGCGGCGACGAGGCGGCGGATCCGGGCACGCAGGGTGAGCATGATCGTGGCGTAGAGCATCTGGATCGACATCATGGTGGTGGTTCCCCTTTCCAGCGACGTCGAATTCGGATGGTCCGGGACGCGGGGTTGCGGCCCGGGCGGTTTCAGGTGGCGGTCAGGGCGGTGATGGCCGGGTAGATCAGAAATGCCATGGTCGCGGCGGCGAGCAGTGCCTTGGGGATGGCCATTCGGGTGGAGGCGATGGCGGCGGCGGCGGTGTCGTCTGCCTGCAACTGGGCCCGCAGCGATCCGGCGCGGGCCAGCAGGGAGGTGTAGACGCCGGCGCCGGCGGTGCCGGCCGAGGCGGCGATCGCGGACAGGTCCGTGAGTTCTTGGATTCCGAGTTCGTCGGCGAGGCCCGCGATGCCGTGCCAGTGTGTGCGGCCGGCCCGGGTGGCCGAGGCGATGGCGGCGGCGATCCGCCGGAACGCCCAGGTGTTCGACGCGGTGGCGGCCTGGTCCAGGGCGGCGCCGATACCCAGACCGGCGGCGCGGTGCAGCGCGACGAGTTGCAGGTAGGCGACCAGGGCGTGGCGCATCTCCCGCCGCGCCGCGGCGGCCTTGCCGGTGACGTGTTGCCCGACGGCCAGCCAGGCGACGGCGGCGGCGATCAGCCCGGCCACGACGGGAACCGCGACCGGGACGCCCAGGTCAAGGGTGGTGAAGATGAGCGTGTAGACGGGGGCGATCAGCAGGCCGGCGGCGGCGAAACCCACTCGGGTGAGCAGGAACTCGCCCCGGCTCCTGCCGACCACGCGTAGGTCGGCCTCGGGTGCGGTGAGGCGGGTGGCGGACAGCCGGGCCTCGATCAGCGCCTGCCAGGACTGCAGCCGGGCTCGCCATCCTCCACCGCCCGTCGCCGGCTCAGCGGTGACCGAGGCGTGCGGCGCAGCGGGTGCTCGTGCGGCGTCCAGTGCGGCGGCCAGGTCCGGGCGCTGCGGAACCAGCACGGCCACCAGCAGCGTGGCGCCGAGGCCGACCGCGCCGCCGGCTCCGAGCAGGGCGAGGGTGGCGGGGTTCATCCCGCACCCCCGATTTGCCGCCCGTCAGACGCGGCGGTACGGGTTGTGATCAGGCGGGGCGGCCCGGCCGCCAGGGACAGCCGGCGCAGCATCCACAACGCCCCGACCACGACCGCCGCGAGCGCGGCCAGCACCAGCTGCCCCAGGAAGCTGTCGTAGGCGGCAGTGTACGAGGTGGCCGCGCAGACGACGATCACGAAGGCGATCTGGACGATGACGATGGTGCGTGCCTCGGAACGCGGCTCGGCGCGGTCGGTCTCGACCCGGCGGCGGGCTGCCACGTCGTCGGCCAATTGCTGGGCGAGCCCGCGCAGCACGTCCGGAACCCGCGCGGACGGTGCGGTGATCGCGATGTGCAGGGCGAAGGTGACCATGTCACCGAGTGGATCGTCGATGCCGTCGGCGAACGTGCGCAGCGCGTCGTCGCGGTCGCGGCGGGGCGAGGCCAGCGCGGCGGCCAGCCGTCCGACCGGCTCGGCGATCGCCGCCGGGGCATGGGCGGCGGAGGCCACGATCGTCTGGGTGGGGGCGGCGCCGGCGGCCATCGCATCCGCGAGGCGGCGTACCCACTCTTCCAGGCCTTGCAGCCGATCGACCCGGGTCTGGGCGATCCGGCCGGCGGAGAAGAAGTACGGCAGCCCGGGTATCGCCGCGGCGGTGACGAGTCCGGCGACGGGCCAGCCCGACACCGCCCACACCACCAGCCCCGCGGCGACCGCCAGGCCCCAGGTGCGCAACGGTCTCGCCGGCACTGTCCGCAGCCGGGTCCGCCACACCGCGAACCCGACCGGCCGGCGCGGTGTCCCGTGGGTGCCGCGGATACCGGCGGCGATCAGCAGCACCCCGGCGACCGCGGTCGCGCCGGCGACAGCCGCCCACAACCCCGGCCCGGTCATCGCCCGCCACCACCTGCGGGGGCTGGTGTCGGCCAGGTGCCGTTGGCGTCGGTGAGCCAGGTCAGGTCCAGGCCGGCCTTGACGCACCAGGCGGTGTTCTCCGGCAGGTGCGCGGGATATCCGCGCGGATCGTCGGGCCGCTGCTCGCTGGGGGCGAAGATCGCGGTCGCGGCGGGCTGGCCGTTCTCGCCGACCCTGCCCACCTCGAGAATGTCCGAGACGAACCGGGCGGTGGCACCCGTCGGGGTGACGGCGGTGTCGACGTAGACGATCAGGTCCAGCGCGGTGGCGATCTGCGCCATCGCCGCCGCGTGGTTCCAGTTCGGCTTGTGCTCCCCCAGCAGCGACGCCAATGCTTCGAAGGTGTCCACAGCGGAGTCGGCGTGGAACGTGGCCATGGAGCCGCGGTAGCCGCGGGACATCGCGGCCAGCATGGGGATCACCTCCCGGCCGCGGACCTCGCCGACCAGGATGCGTTGCAGCCCGTGGCGCAGCGAGGCCGGGAAGATGTCGGCCAGCGACACCTCACCCGCGGGCCGGCCGGCCGCGTCCAACTCGCCGGTGCCCGGCCGTGCCTCGTAGGGCACCAGCAGTGGGAAGCGGCCTTCGATCTCGTGCAGCAGCAGCTCGTGTTCGGTTTCCATGGTGGCGAATCGCTCCGAGACGGGAAGGCACTGCGCCAGGGCGCGCAGCAGGGTGGTCTTGCCCGCCCCCGGTGATCCCACGATCAGCACCGATCGCCTCGCCTGGACGGCGGCGGTCAGGAACGCCGCCATCGCCGGCGACACCATCCCCATCCCGGTCAGCTCGTCCAGGGTGACGGTGGTGAACCGGTGACGGCGGATCGTCACCTCCGGATACGGTGTCACCGCCCAGACCGCCGCCAGGCGGGATCCGTCCGGCAGGCGCAGATCCAGGAACGGCCGAGTCGAGGTGACGGCGCGTTCGCTCTGCCCGTGGTAGGTGGCGATGGAGCGCAGCTGGTCCAGCAGATCCTCATCGCTCTCCGCCACCGATTGGGCGGTTTCGGTGTGGCCGTCGGCGAACCGCAGCGTCGCGGGCGACGCCCCGGAGATGAAGATCTCCTCCACCTGCGGGTCCGTTAGGAGTTGTTCGAAGCGGCCCAGGCCGAACATGGCCGCCAGCACCGTCTGCGACAGGGTGTCCTCCTGCGCGTCGGACAGGATCGGTCGACCCGCGCCGGCTGCCTCATGTGCGAGGTCGGAGAGCTGTTCGGCGATCAGGTGCATCGCCAGTTGCCGCTGGCCGGCCCGGTCCATCCCGTCACCCGGGTTGTCCCGCGCGTAGGCGTCCAGGCGGGCGTTCACCTCGTCCTGGATGCGGCGCGCAGCTGCGTAGTCCACACTCGGCGACGGCCCGCTGGTCGCATCGCCTGGGAACAGTCCTGTGTGTCGGCCATTGATCACCGTCGTCATCGCGTCCTCACCGCCGACGCGTCATTCGCCGCCGGCACCGACACCGGTGCCTCAACTTGCACGGCAGCGACCGGAGAGTCTGCCGCCGACGGCGGTCCGGGGCGTCCGGGAATCGATGCCGCCGACGAGTCGGCCGGGCGAGGCGGCTCGGCCGCGCCCGCGACCAGCGCCGAGGCTAGGGCGGCGGCACTGCGCAGCAGCGGCGAGATCGCCCACTTACGCGGGGCGGGAAAGCCATCGCTGATCACTGCGGCAGTCGCCGGGTCCCACGCGATACACCCGGACACTGGCGCCAGATCCCGCATGACGGCACGCACATCCGCTTCCGGATACGGCCGGCCGGGGCCGACGATCACCGACCCCACCACACCCGGTGCCGCCCCGCACGCGGCTACCGCTGCCGTGGCGGCGGTTTGAGCGGTGTGCACACCGGCCAGCGTCGAACGCATCACCACCAGCAAACGATCCGACCCGGCCGGCAGCGCATCGACCCGATCCGGCCCGGGAGTGCGGCCGGCGTCGATGAGCACATCCACCCCCAGCCCGGCCAGCGTGCCGTCCAGGGACGCGTAGTCGATCGTGGACGCCTGCCGCGGCTCCCCGATGCCCGGCAGAAGCCACCGATCCTCCGCCAGGCCAACCACGTTGCTCCACACGGCCGCGGTCGGGTCGCCGTGCCGGGCGGCCAGCTGCGCGCCGAGCAGGCCGCGGCCCTGCATGTCGATGCCCTGGCCGTAGCCGAACCCGATCGACCCACCCGCCGGGTCCGCCTCGACCAGCAGCACCGGCCGCGGCCAGCCCAGCGCCATGGCGACCGCCGTCGTGGTCGTGCCCGGGGAGCCCTTGCCGCACAGCAGCGTCACCATCACCACGATTTCACCCCCTGGAGACCAGCACGATGGCCACCGAACCCGCGGCGGACCACGAGGCCACCTCGGCCGCGTTTGCCTGGTCGACCAGGACATCGACCGTGCGGGCACCCGCCGCGTCCGGCGCCCCAACGGTGAACACCACACCCGACACCGGCGCCGCTGGTGTCGACTCGCTCTGGGGTGTGTTCTGGCCGGTGGGAACCAGCAGCACCCGCTCCCCCGGGGTCAAGGCGGTGGCCGGCAGCAGGCCGGGTTTCGCCGCGACCCCGACCAATGCTTTCCCTGGCGGCGGGACCTGCTGCCCGGTCATCACATCCGCCTCGGTGAGCAGCCCGCCGGCGTGCAGGTCTGCGGCGGCACGCCGACCCAGCACGGTGGCTTCCTGGGACCATCGGATCGGGCGAAGGGCAGGATCGCCGACGACCTGCACCTCGGTCAGATCGGCGGCGGTGATCGTCTGGCCCCACGCCACATCCGTCGCGATTCCGATCACCGCGATCCGCTCCGATGAGTTCGCGGCCAGGGCGTAGGCGCCCAGGGCGCCGAGCACCACCAGCAACGCCCCGGCGGCGATCAGCAACGGCCGGCGCCGGCGCTTCGGCGCCGGCAACGTCGGCGCCCGCGGAACCCGGCCCGTGCCTGTGGTACCGCGCGGACCGGTGTGGCCGTTGACCGGGATGTCAATCGTCGATGGGGATGCCATTGCGCATTCGCCTACCCCTTGAGGTCGATGTCAGCCGTTGTCGGCCACGATGACGGTGCGGTACTCGCCCACGTTCAACCCGAGTGTCGAGCGTGTGGTGACGGTGTCGGTACCGGACGTTCCGGTGTTCGCGCGCCAGGTGATTGCCCACGACGCGGTCGCGGTCACCGGCCACACCCCCGCCCCGTCGGTGCGGGACGGCAGCGAGCGCAATCGGTAGGTGTAGCCGCACGGCGGCTGCCACAGATCCGCACCCGGCCATGGGGCGGACCCGGCGCCCTGACAGGCGAACGGTTCGGCCCCCGGTTCGCCCATCGACCACGTCACCGACCCCAACGTGGCCGTTGCGGTCACCGTCACGGTCCGGTCCGTCGACGACGCCGTCACCGCCTGCGGATTGGAGACCCACAGCCAGACCGGGATGTTCACCGCAACCCGGTGGATGTTCGGCCCTACCTGGATCGCCGGAAGCGGAACTGGCAACTTGGCAACCGCCTCCTGCGCGACCACCCGCGGGTCCGGCGGCGGGTCGTTTCGGATGCGGCGCACCGGGAACACCTCGGCAGAGTTGATGCCGCCGCTGGTACAACTCTTCATTTCCAGTCGGTAGTCAGCCGGATCCGCGCCCGGCGAAAGGAACTTCGACCACGCCGGGTCCCAGGATGGTGGCGAGGTGAGATCCACATAGTGACAGTTTGAGTCTCCACCACTGCCAGTGGACGAACCTCCGTCACCGCCTGACTGCTGCGCGTCTATGGGTGCCGGGCCGGCCGATGTCGTGGTCGTCTTCGTCGCGCAGGCGACGTATTTCAATGTCTCGGGGTCGAAGTAGCCACACTTCTTGGGACCCGCCTGTGCTTGCGCAGGCATCGTCGCGAGTCCCAGAAGGAGCACGCACAGCATGGCAATGAGTAGCGCCCGGAGAGTCTTCAGCATGGCTGTGTCGGATCGGGTGTCGTGATGTCGTTCAGCAGCCAGCCGCCCTTCTTGGCGGTGTACCACGTGACGCTGAAGTCGCGGTAGAAGCGTTTCGCGCCGCCCGGTTTGAGCTCAGACTCGCCATCTGCGTTCACTACGTCCATGGCGGATACATCAACGCATGCCCGAATCTGGACGTTCTTCGTGGTGGCCTTCGTGACCGTCGCGCTGTACCGAGTGAATCCGACCTGATGAATCTTGTGGCTGGCGAATGTCTGGATCCGCAGTATTTGCTCTGCGGCGGCCGGATCGCCCATGTACCGGTAAATTGCGGTCTTCCAGTTCTTGCCGGTCGGGTCCTGCAGGGACAGATCGAAGGTGTGCATGGCGTTTCGCCATGCGGTGACACCGGCCTCGGCTGCCTTGCGGTTCGCGCCGGTGACCGTCGGCGGGATGGTGACGGTGACGCTCGGCGAGTTCGTGGTCGTCACCGGTGGAGTCATGGTGGATGTGCGGTTAGACGTCGATGATGTGATGCTCACCCCCACCGAGGCAGTCGGGCTGCTCGACGGCTTCGTGATCGGTGGTGTCGTCGACATGCTCGATGGCACCGGCGTCGTCGTCACCGTCGATCTGGCGCTGGCCGATTGCGTCACACCGATTGTCGGCGCGGATTTCGTCACAGCCGGTGCAACGCTGCCGGAGGTGGCGGGGCCGGTTGTAGTGGCGGGGGCGCTCATCGACGACAGCACCGAACCGGCGGTCGGTGCTGGGGTGGTGGTCGAGCTGCACGCGGCAAGTGAGAGCGTCACCGCGGCTGCGAGTCCGGCGAGGTGACGCCTCATGCTGAGCACCTCCCTCGTGTCAGTGGAGGCCCACCCACCGTGGACCCGCCGGTACCGACCGGCAACTCCAGGCCCGAGTTCCGTCCGATCAGCGGATGGGCCGTCACGGTTGGTGACCGTCCCCGTGGTGAAGCGTCTGCTTTGTCTCGGCGATCGGTCCACCGGTGGAGCTTCACGACTGCGGGCGGTACCGAGCGAAGCAACAGCACAGCGGAGCCGAATGGCAGGGTGCGCAGCCGTCCCGGGTCCAGCACGGGCACCCGACGCAGCGATGAGGACCGGGATCGGGTGCCGTCGCCGCCGCGAGTCTCGGCCCAGGTGATTTCGTCGCGGGCGCCGATCAGCGCGGACAAGTCGCGCAGGTCGGTGGCATTCGCCCCGCCGCCGAGGACGATCTTGGTGGTGCAGGCGTCCCACACGGTGGCTGCGGC
>JAFIHI010000136.1 GCA_017848755.1 Nakamurella sp.
CGCGTGTCGGCATCGGCACCCAGCACGCGGCGCAACTCCTGATCACCGCCGGGCAAAACATCGACCGACTCACCTCGGAAGCAGGCTTCGCCAGACTTTGCGGCGTCGCCCCAGTCCCTGTCTCGTCCGGCAAAACCCACCGGATGCGGCTACACCGCGGCGGAGACCGTCAAGCCAACCGGGCGCTGCACATGATCGCAGTATGCCGCCTGCGCTACGACCAACGAACCATCGACTACATGACCCGCCGCCGAGCCGAAGGACTATCCAAAAAAGACGTCCTGCGCTGTCTGAAACGCTTCATCGCCCGAGAAGCTTTCCACGACCTGAAAACCGACCTCAACATCACTTGACATCTATAGGACCGTCCCGGGGGGATTCAGTAGGAGTCACAAACGGATCTCGTGTGCGACGATTGAATGAATCCCAAGCCGTCCGTGACCGCATCCGTGCCGGACCGGCCGGCACCACGACCACCCGGTTCACCCAGGCCATCGGGGCCGACCTGTCCGCGTCGGCTTCGGGTTCCGCAACTTCCACAACTACCGGATCCGCGTACTGCTCTACGCCGGCAAACCCAACTGGCGCATCCTCGGATCCGTCGTCGTCCAATGACCCCAACAACCCCGCCAAAACCCGAAGAGCCGGTATGCGGCGCTAGCGCGCCCCTTACCCACTCCTTCGCCTCGGGTAAGCGAGCGAGCTCGCTTACCCCTCGTCTCAGTCGGGGTGGCGGGATTCGAACCCACGGCCTCTTCGTCCCGAACGAAGCGCGCTACCAAGCTGCGCCACACCCCGATACGACCATTGATCAGTCTAGCGGAGCTGCGCAAGCGGCCGAACCACGCAGGGTACGACGCTGCTCGGGGGCGGACGGGTTCGGCGAGCGCCGGGACCCGGCGGGCCTAGCGCCCGGCGGCGGGGACGGGCAGCAGGGTCAGCAGGGTGGCCTCGGGACGGCAGAGCAGGCGCACCGGCGCGTACGGTGAGGTGCCGAGCCCGGCGGAGACGTTCAGCCACATGGTGGAGCCCCAGCGCGACAGGCCGCGCGCCCGTGATCGGTCGACGCCGCAGTTCGTCACCACCGCGCCGACCAGCGGCAGGCGCACCTGGCCGCCGTGCGTGTGCCCGGCGAGGACGACGTCGTAACCGTCGGCGGCGAATCGGTCCAGCAGCCGCGGTTCGGGCGAATGCACGACGCCCAGCCGCACGACCGATGCCGGATCGGCCGGGCCGGCGATGGCGTCGTAACGGTCCCGGCGGGTGTGCGGATCGTTCAGGCCGGCCAGCGCGATGCGCAGCCCGCGTGTCGTCACGGTGGCGCGCCGGTTGTTGAGATCCGCCCAGCCGCGCTCGACCAAGGCGGCGCGGAGGTCCTCCCACGGCAGGTCGACCTCGCGGCGTACGTGCGTGCGGCGAGTGAAGTACCGGTGCGGGGAGCGCGGCTCGGGCGCGTAGAAGTCGTTGTTGCCGAACACGAATCCGCCCGGAACGTCGAGCAGCCGGCCGAAGGCCGCAACCGCGGCGGGCACGGCGTCCATCGACGACAACGCGTCGCCCGTCATGATCACGAGATCGGGGTGCAGGTCGGCGAGCGCGGAGACCCACCGTGCCTTGCGGCGCTGCCGGGGCAGCATGTGCAGGTCGGAGAGGTGCAGCACGCGCACGGGCCGGGCGCCGGGCGGCAGCACCGGCACCGAGGCGCGGCGTAGCGCGAACCATTGCCGCTCAACGAGACTCGCGTAGGTGAGTGTGCCGAACCCTGCCGCCAGCAGGGCACCCGAGACCCGGAGCAGACGGGGGGGTGCGGCGCGGCGACGCACGCGCCCAGTCCCGAACAGCGTCATATCCGGTCGGGATCCGACGCCGAAACCCAGCCGCGACGGCCGACGGCACCCGCCGCCATGCCGCGCATCATCCGCCGCCGGTATTGCCGCCGCCAGTCCCGCCCGAACCGCCGCCGCCGTCATTGCCGCCGGACCAGCCGGGGGTCCCCGGTCCGCCCGAGGTGCCGCCGCCCGAGCTACCGGTACCACCGGAACCGCCCGCACCGCCGACCGGCGTGCCAGGTCCGGCGGACACGGTGAGGCTGATGGTCGCGCCCGGAAGTGCGCTCTGCTTCGGGTCCTGGCTCACCACGGTGTTCGCCGGGAGCGTGGTCGTCGAGTCGTAGGTCACGGTGACGTTCGGGAATCCGTGCGCCTTCAGCTGCGCCTGCGCGTCGGCCAGCAACATGCCCTCGACATCGGGTAGCTGCGATCCGGCTTGGCCCGCCACATATTGCGGATCGGAGACGGGGAACGGCGTCTGCGGCTCGGTCGCGTGCATGGGAACCATGGCGGCCAGCCAGGTCTGCTCCGGGATGGTTCCGCCGGACATGCCGACGCCCGCCTTCTTCGCCTCGTCGAGCGTGCACGATCGTACGGGATTGACGCAGATCGGTTGGGGGCGGCTCAGGTAGTCCCACGTCATCACAGCGGCCGAGTAATACGGCGTGTAGCCGAGGAACGCGCCCGACTTGAACTGCAGCGTGGTGCCCGTCATGCTGGCCGTCTGCCGCGTCCAGTTCGCCGCCTTGGCCGCCGCGTATCCGGTGCCGGTGGGGCTGGACGTGCCGGCGGAGATCGAGTTGGTCAGCGTGTGCGCGAGTTGATCCGGCACCGCCTGCTCGCACGGCTCCTGCTTCCAGGACACCTGCTTGCCGGTGCGGTCCGTGATCGAGGCGATCGGCGTCGGTGGGCACCACATGCCGTCCGAGTCCAGGGTGGCGCCGACGTTCGCGAGCTCCAGCGGGCTCACCGGCGAGACGCCGAGGGTGAATGAGGCGATCTTCTGGGCGGTCACCAGATCCTGGTACGTGGCGCCGATCCCAGCGAAGGCGCGGTCGACATCACCGGAGTCCAGCGTGTAACCGCGCAGGCCCAGCTTGACCGCCATCGACACGACCGCGGGGAGCCCGAGCTGGTCTTCCAACTGGACGAACGGAGTGTCCGCACCCTGCACCAGCGCCGACCCGAGCGTCATCGAGGCGGGGAACGTGCCGGTGTTCGTGAACTGGTACGTCGGCACGAGTGGGCTGGTGTATTTTGCCGGCACCGAGACGGGGGAGTCGACGCCGAGACCCTTGTTCATGGCCGCAGCCGCCGTGAACAGCTTGAACACGCCGCCGGCGCCGAGCGGTGCGAACGTCGTCACCAGCCGCTGTACCGTCTCGCCCTTCGATGCGTCCAAACCGTACGGCCGATTCGCGGCCAGCGCCAACACCTTTCGGGTCCCCACGCCGGGCTCGACCACGGCCATCACATTCGCCAGCCGCGACGCCGCGGAGTCGCTCGGCGACACTGTCTTGGTGACGGCGGCCACCGCGTCCTTCATCACGTTCGGGTCCAGCGTGGTCTGGATCGTGTAACCGCCACGCGCGATGTCGTCGTAGCTCATGCCCGCGTTCTGCAGGTAGTCGAGCACGTACCGGCAGAAGTAGCCGTTCGTGGCGTGGTCCGGCGCGTCGATGCAGCCGTTCGGCAGCACGGAGGCGTTCAGATCCTCCGCGATGGACCGCGCCTTGGCCTTGTCGCGCTCCTTGGCGGAGATGTACCCGTCGCGATACATGTCGTCCAGCACCAGGTTTCGCCGGTTCTGGGTGTCGATGATCTGGCTGCCGACCAGCGGGTTGTACTGGTTCGGGTTGTTGATCATGGCGGCCAGCAGCGCGGCCTGCGAGAGCGAGAGCTTATCGGCGTGCACTCCGAAGAAGTGCTCCGACGCCGCCTCCGCACCGTACGTCGACGGGCCGAACGCCACCAGGTTCAGGTACTGCTCGAGGACCTCGTTCTTCGTGTGGTTCGTCTCGTACTGCAGCGCCATCTTCGCTTCGCGCAACTTGCGGACCGGGGTGCGGGCGATCGCATCCGCCTTCTCCGCCGGCGTGGTCGCCTCGACCAGGTAGAGGTAGTTCTTCACGAGCTGCTGCGTGATGGTCGAACCGCCCGAGATCGGTTGCCCCGAACTGTTATTCAGCAGCGCGCGCAGGGTGCCCTGCCAGTCCACCCCGCCGTGCACGAAGAACCGGCGGTCCTCGATGGACACCACCGCCCGCTGCAGGTACAGCGAGATCTGCGACAGCGGGACGTAGGTGCGATTCTGATCGTAGACGTAGGCGATCGGGTCGCCGTTGTCGTCGGTGATCGTGGTGCGCAGCGGCAATTTGGACATGTCCAGCAGGGACGTGTTGGCCGTCTCCACGGCGGCTGTCACCTTGTTCGCGGTCAGCCCGAGGCCCATGGTGTACGGCAGCAGCAGACCGGCTACGAGCACCCCCGCCATGACGCATGCGACGAGTAGCTTCGCTAGGCCGTCGAAGATCCGCACCCGTAGAAGAGTACCGGTGTCGCGTGAGTAGGTGGGTGCGCTCAGTTCAGTTCAACGCTGCGGTTGCCAGCGTGGGATCAACGAATATGACGATGTTCCGTGGTGAGCGGGTTCGTTCCCCGGCAAGCCCCGACGTCGCGGCTAGGCCTTCCCGGTGCGGAAATCGAAGGCGAAGGAGACGGGTTCGCCGAGCCGGCCGTCGACATTCGTCGGGTAGTAGGAGAACTCCACCTTGAGGAAACTGAGGCCACCGGAATCCATTGGGCGGGACCCGTCTGCCATGTCCTCCTTGTAGAACGACAACGCCACGTCGGAGAACTCGTACTTGAGGAACATGGCCGGCGGACGCCCGCGCTGCTGCCTGACCGCCACCACCGCGCCGCTCTTGATGCGCGTGCCCAGCACCACATCCCGAAACAGCAGGGGAGAGGCCTTGCTGGTCGGCGCCGTGAAGGTGGTTTCGAGTTCGGTGGCGCGCCCCGACGTCCCGCCGCCCGTCCCGGCGCCCACGGAGGCGTTCGACGCGCCCCAACTGAAGCTGTGCAGTTCGATCCAGCCCTCGAGCCCCTTGATGGTGCTCTCCCCGGCGATTCCGTCGAGCTTGAGGAAGTAGGAGACGTTTCTGTCCAACGGCGCAACGGCGGCGGGTGATATCGGTGCGGCGGGGGCGGCGACCGGCGCGGCTGCCGCTGTTCCGGCGCCCAGGCCTAGCGCCCCCAGCAGGGCGCCCGCGCCGACCGCACCGCCCTTGATCACCGTGCGGCGACTGGCTTCGTGAGACGTGCTGTCCGACATGGCATCCTCCAGATCCGTGGAGCCTCGATGACGCGGCTGGCCGGAAATGCTACCACTCTCTGTGAGGCCTGTCACACTATTGCGATGAGTGCCTCCACAGCTCCAGAAGTGGTCCCGCTGACGGTCCCCGGATTGCGCGAGGCGGGCGCTGCGCTGTTCGCCGCTGGCTACACTGCGGCCGGTCTGGTCGAGTTACTCGGTGTCGCGGGAACGGACGTTCCGTACGCGGCAACCGATCTGGTGCGCTACGAGCATCGGTTTGCCGCTGCTCCGGGGCCGGCGGCCACCCTCGCGGCCGTGCTCTGCCTCGGCTGGACCCGCCCGGCCGACGAGATGGCAGCCGCGATCGGCGCACACGCCATGGAAGCCCTTATCTCCGCCGGGGCGCTCGTCGAAGCCGCGGGGGCGATCCGCGCCGCGGTCCGACTGCTACCCCACGGCGAGATCCTGATCGCCTCCGATCGGCGCCCCGAATCCGGCCGGGGCGCCGGGCCGCTACACGTCACCGGCATCAACGCGCCGGCGAGCCTGCTGGCCTTCCTGTCCGTGCGGGAACCGGGCGCCCGGGTTCTGGATCTCGGCACCGGCAACGGCATCCAGGCGCTGCTGGCGGCGTCGCACGCGTCGTTGGTCGTCGCCACCGACGTCAACCCGCGGGCGTTGGCCTTCGCGGGGTTCAACGCCGCGATCAACGGGATCGGGACCATCGAGTTCCGGCAGGGCTCCTGGTTCGAACCGGTTGCGGGGGAACGGTTCGACCTCGTGGTGAGCAACCCGCCCTACGTGATCTCACCGGAGAACAACCTGGTGTACCGGGACAGCGGCGGCGAGCCGGGCGCCCTGTGCGGGCAACTGGTGCACGACGCGACCGGGTACCTCACGCCCGGCGGGTTCGCCACCTTCCTGGTGAGCTGGCCGCTGTATGCCGGAGCCGACGAGCCGTGGTGGACGCTACCCGCATCCTGGCTCGGCCCGGACGCGGCGGCATGGGTGCTGATGATGGGCCGGGACGATCCGCTCACCCACTCGGCGCAGTGGAACATCCCGCACGCCAAGGGTTCTTGGCCGGACGGCGTGCGGGAGTACCGCGACGCGGTCAAGAACTGGGTGCGGTACCTGGCCGATCGGCACATCGAGGCGGTCGGCTACGGGGCGGTGATCCAGCAGCGACGCGACGGAGCCGGCCGGATGCTGCGAGCCGACACCGCCGGATCCGGGGCGGGCAGCGCCGACGCGCACATCCGCCGGGTGTTCGCGGCATCCGACGCGCTCGGCGCGGACCCGGAGGCGACGGTGGCGTCCCGGCGCTGCACGATCCCGGCCGACGCACGGATCGACGGCACGCTCGTGCCTGGGGAGGCGGGCTGGACGCAGGGCGCCGCCCAGTTGCGCCTGGCGGAGGGGATCGGTATCCCGGCCGACCTGGACCCGGTGATGACGGAGGTCGTGCTGGCCGCGACCGGCGGGCTGACGGTCGACGCCGCGGCGACGGCGGTGGCGGAGCGGCTGGACTTGGATCCCGGTGCGGCGGAACAGCTTCGGGGCAGCGCCCGGCACATGATGGCGGAACTGGTGGGGCGCGGACTGGTGGAGCTGGACGGGCCATGATGCCCACCGGGATGGCCCCGACCGGTCGGTGACGGCAGCTCGCGTCGCCGGATCACCGAGTATGACGAAGTTCCGGGGTGTGCGGGCTCGATCCACAGGAAGTCCCCGGGCCCGGTGCGGACTTGGGCCGTCATACCCGCCCGAGCGCCGCCCCGATCGCGCGCAGGCCCTCGACGTTGTGCACGTCGGTCGGCTGCGCTGGGACGCAAGCGACGGGAACCTCGGCGCGGGCGCGGTCGAAACGGGCCCGCAGGCGCAGCTCATCGGCGTGCATCGCCAGCCGGTCGAGGTGGATGCGCAGCGCGGCACGGGCCAACGTCGCCCCCTTCGAGCGGGACGCGGCCTGGGCGTCGGCATCGAGGGCGGCCTCCGTGGCGGCCGCGGACAGGTGCGCGAGCGGGGGGTGGGTGCGGTTCAGGACCAGGCCGGCGAGCGGCATCTGCTCGGAGACCAGCCGGTCGGTGAAGTAGGCCGCCTCGCGCAGCGCGTCGGCCTGGCAGGTGGCCACCACCACGAACGAGGATCCGGGGTCGCGGAGCAACTGGTAGGTGGTCTCGGCCCGCTCCCGGAACCCACCGAACATGTCCTCGAAGAGCTGCACGAACCGGGCGGCGTCGGTCAGCATCTGCCCGCCGATGACGGCCGTCACGGCCCGCGCGAACAGCGTGAACCCTGCCCCGACGAGCTTCATGATCCCGCGGCTGGGCGTGGCGAGCAGCCGGATCATCCGCCCGTCCAGGAAGGAGGTGAGCCGCTGCGGCGCGTCGAGGAAGTCCAGGGCGGAGCGGCTCGGTGGGGTGTCCACGACGATCAGCTCGTACTTCCCGGTCGCGGCGAGCTGCCCGAGCTTCTCCATCGCCATGTACTCCTGCGTGCCGGAGAACGACGAGGAGATGGTCCGGTAGAACGGGTTCGCGAGGATCTGCGCGGCGCGTTCCGGCGTGGAATGCGCGGCGACCATCTCGTCGAAGGTTCGGCGCGTGTCGAGCATCATGGCCCAGAGTTGGCCGGGCGCATCGAGTGTCACCCGCCGCGGGGTGTTGTCCAGGTGCGTCAGGCCGAGCGACTGGGCCAGCCGCCGGGCCGGATCGATGGTGAGTACCGCGACGGTGCGCCCGGCGTCGGCGGCGCGGACGGCCATGGCGGCAGCCGTCGTCGTCTTGCCGACGCCGCCCGACCCGCAGGTCACCACGATCTTCGTGTGGCTGTCCGTGAGCAGGGCATCGACGTCGAAGTCCGTCATCGGCGGACCCCCTGCTCGGTGAGGGCGTCGGCCAGTTCGAACACCTCGCCGAGTTGTACCCCGTCGGGCAGGGCCGGGAGGGTCAGCATCGGCAGGCCGATCTCGGCGACATCCGCGCGGCACCGGCGCTCGTCCAGGGTGCGCACGGCACGGCGGCGGACCTGCTCGGCGAGCCCGCCGACCAGGGCGCGATCCGGCTCGATCCTTAGCGCCTGCAGGCCCCGGCGCAGCGCGGCGACGTCCAGATTGCCGGCCGCTGCGCTCTCCAGGAGCTCGTCCGGCAGGTGGTCGGCGGCCGTGCGGTTGATCACGACCGTACCGACCGGCAGCTCCGCGGCGCGCAGTTCTTGGACGGCCTCGATGGTCTCGGTGACCGGCATGTCCTCGAGCAGCGTGACGACATGGACGCAGGTGTCGGGCGAGTGCAGCAGGGTCACGACGCCGTCGGCCTGGTTGCGGATGGGGCCGCGGCGCGCGAGGTCGGCCATGGCGATGGTCACGTTCAGGAAGGTGACGATGCGGCCGGTCGGGGGCGCGTCCACGACGACGGCGTCGTAGACGTTCCGTCCGGCCTTGTCCCGGCGGGTCACGGTCTCCTTGATCTTGCCGGTGAGCAGCACATCGCGCAGGCCCGGCGCAAGGGTGGTGGCGAACTCGACGGCGCCCATCTTCTTCAGGCTGCGCGCCGCGAAACCGAGGTTGTAGAACATCGCGAAGTACTCGAGCAGGGCAGCCTCGACGTCGATGGCGAGCGCGCGCACCTCGCCGCCGCCAGGCGCGAGGGCGATGCGGCGTTCCTCGTACGGCAGTGGGGGGAGGTCGAAGAGCTGCGAGATCGCTTGGCGCTCCTCGACTTCCACCAGCAGGACGCGCTTGCCGTCGCGGGCGAGGGCGAGGGCCATGGATGCGGCGACGGTGGTCTTGCCGGTGCCGCCCTTGCCGGTGACGATGTGCAGCCTTGCGCGGCGGGCGGAGGCCGGCCATGTCGTCTCGCCGTCCGGGTATGACGCTGTTCGTGGCTGCACCGTGGCGGCCGCTGTGGCGCCTGAGGGGACTGTGGCGTCGTCTGATGCAGCCCTGCGGAGCCGTGCAGCCGGCATGGCCGCAGCCCTCACCGTGGGCGCCGCCGACGGTGACGCCGCCGCTGCCGTTGACGCTGTGGGCGCCGGCGGGGCGGTCGCTGATGCGGTCGCTGCGCTGCGAGCCATGACGATCAGCGTGCCACGTCCCTCCGCCCTTTGCCTCGTTCCGAGTGTGCTGGCAGTTCGCGTCGCGCAAGGACGGCGTCTCGGCCTCCAATCTGCAGCACACGCTCGCAATCGGCTCGCACGGCACCGCGCGGGGGATTCTGTACCGCATTCGCGGGGTGTTGATCTTGCGCGGCCAAGAGCTCCTGGCTACGCAGGTGAGGGTCGATGAAACCTACATCGAGGGCAATGAGCCCAGCCTCGTCAGAGGGCAGGCCAAGGGCCAGAAGGCTCTGGTCGCAGTGGCCGTGAAGGTAGAAGAGAAAATGGGCTTCGGACGGTGCCGCATGCGCGTCATCCCCGACGCGTCAGGCAACACGCTCGGCAATTTCATTACCGATGCGATCGAGCCCCGCGCCACGGCCGCGACCGGCGGCTAGACCGGCTACCTCGGCGTCAGATCGCTCGGTTTCACCCACGACCGGCGCAATCAGTCGGCGGCGAAGAAGTTCGGCGAGGCTGCAGGTGGGCTGTTGTCCGGCGCAATGAGTCCCGGGCCCAGTTTCGTCGTGACGGTGGGCACGATGTTGGCGGGCGCACGGCGAGACGGATTTTCCATCGCTCCGGGTATCGAAGCCGGAAGCCTTCTGTTCACGGCCCTCGTTCATGCCCATCCCTGCACGTGGCTGTCATGGGCGACAACGCCAACGCCCCATCCGCGTCCGAGAGACACACTTCCGACCGCCCGAGGGTCCCCGCAGGCAGGCCGAACACAAGCCGTTGACAATAGGGTGAACTTTTTCCCGAATGCGGCTCCAACACAAACGCAAATAGCGACAGTCTGCAACAGAACCATGCGTTCCTGAGCACTAGTACCAACGATGGCCGGCCCGATAGCGAAATGGGCCACTCTCTGCAGCGCCCGTTCAAGATGACACATTGTCATCGTTGACAGCTGCCAATCCCGCATGTGACAGTGATATACGTCACGAATTTCAAAAACGGTCGGAGAGGCTGACCCGCCGAACCGAAAGGCGGCCCATCCCGAATGAGGTGTTATGCCACGAACATCGGACATCTCCGCCGGCTTGGTGGCGGCTCGGGCACCGCCAAACGGTTCGAATAATGCGCCGTTGGCGCAAAGTCATGTTGCTCAACGTTGTTCTCAATAGGGATGACCGCTGGCGTTTCTGAATCTGAAGAATATCCCTAACGGTGTTCAGCTCCAAAAATGCAACGCACAGAAACCGCCCTCCTATTGTCTCTTCCATCGAAAGAAGAAGGCTGATGTTCAAATTATACCGCGTAGGCATACTCTTGTCAGCAATGGCTGTAGGACTCCTGAGCGCCAATTCTGTGGCGAGCGCTGGCCAGATTTCTGAGGCGTCTAGTTCTGTTGCCACAAAGTCCACAAGCATTGCAGCGCTCGCGTCGTCTGGAGCGATCCAGCCCCCGATGACGCTCGTAGCGATCGATGAGACCCAAGCCGTTCGAGCGGGCAACCGCGTTGCAATCGAGGGGAATTACAAGGTTCTATATGACGGCAAAACGGGTGCTGAACTTGCTCGAGTGCCTGCAAATTCTACTGTTCCTTCGGGCGCGATGTCGGCGAACCAGGGCATACTCAATGTCAATCCGAACTCGTTTGTGCCTGGTAACTGTGGGTCATCTTTCTATTGGCTTGTCGACAAGGCAAATTTCGGGGGGAAGAGACTCTACGAATTTTGGACAGGATTCAATGTCAATTCTGCTGCGTTCGACTTCGATTGGCAGACTACAGTCGAAGCCTCATGGGCGACAGGCGCATATCATTTCGAATGGGGAGACTCTGGTCCCATGTGGCCGTCGTCGTCATGGTGGTCTAAATATCAGACCGATGATACCCCTGCGCCATCGGGTACCTGGCATTATGGTCGAGTTACATTCGGCATCGCATTCCTCGTGAATGGTGGAATTTGTGTTTCGGGTTTGCCCAACGCCGGAGCATACGTCTATTAATTGTGAAATGTCATCAATTGTTCTCGTTGTTGCTGTCGATTGGAGGCGGACCCTAGATTATGCCACAGACTTGGGTCAACACGCTCGAGCCTGCCGTTGACCTCACCAATACGCTGGCGACGCGTGTTCTTGTTGAAGAACGGACCGAATATTGTCGAAAGTCGATAAGTGGGATGCGCGGTCCGGTCGATGTTACCTCAGGAATTCGATACGTTCTCCGTACGATGGTTGCTATTTCAGAAACTGTTATCCCGATACTCGATCTACTTTACTGGGATGGTCCCGCGTGCCTTGTATCATGCGAGTATCAGAGTGGACCGCAAATTCCTGGCCGAGAGCGCGTCACATCTGTGCTGCCGTGGCGCACCAGGGTTGACGGCCAGCCCGTCAATGCGAGTGTCGATAGGAGTCTGAATATCTCAGACAATTTGAGGAGGCGCAATGGTGAGGCGCAGACCTGGGAGTGGACTTTGACACTCGAAGGTACCTTTGAGGGGCTGCTGAGAGCGGAAAACCTGAAACCGAGCATACGCTTGGCTGGAAGGGGTATTGAACCACCAGAAGACATCGTGAAGAATTCTCTGAGTGAGTATCGTCGAAACCGAGGCCTTCTTCTATCAAAATTGCGAGGTTGATATTGCATTTCTATGTCCCCATCGTTTTGCCTCGTGTGTGCGAGGTAGCGCCGCGCTCGGCGAAGATCGCGCTCAGGTCGCCCCGGGCCGGGCCCGTTACGCGGAGGGGCCGATCACTGGCATGAGCGTTGCCGGCCGCCAGCCGCGCAGGGAGCTCACGACGGCCAGTGCGCCGCAGTCGCGCAGGTCGGCGGGGGTGATGTCGCGTTCCCGGAGCACGCCGGCCTCGATGAGGCGCTGTCGCTCGACGCCCGGGAGGCATCCGCAGGACAGCGGCGGCGTGCACCATCGGCCGTCGATCAGCGCGGCGAGGTTCGACCGGGTGGTCTCCAGGGCGTGTCCGGATTCGTCGACGAGGATGACGTCGTCGGCGTGCGGGTGCCGGGCGGCGGCCGCGTCGTAGTGGTCGCGTCGGGTGGTCTTGTGGCGGGTCCAGCGGCCGGTGACGGTGGGCCGTGTGTCCAGCGCGAGCGTGACGGGAGTGTCGGAGAGGACGACCGGCGCGTGTTCGACCTGCAGTCGGCCGGCGCGGGAGAGGAGCAGCCGCACCCGGTGGATGCCGTCCGCGGTGCTGCGCAGGGTGCCCTGTCCGCTGTCGCGGGGGAATGCCGCGGCCGTGCTCTCCAACTGGGCGCGGATCGCCGCGAGGTCCGCCGGAATGCCGAAGTAGCGGGCGGAGTCGACCAGGCGCGCGAGGTGCAGGTCGAGGTCGCGCAGCCCGGTGGCCGGGTCGTACCGCAGCGTCTCCAGGAGCTGGAAGTCGCCCGGGTATTCGTCGAGAATCCTTGCCTTCGTGAGCATCTCGTCGTACTCGTCGCGCGGGTTCGAGTGCCAGGTGACGGCTCCGCCGGTCCCGTAGCCGGCGGTACGGCCGGTGCGGTCGATCACGGCGGTGCGGATGGCGACCGAGAAACGGGCGCGGAAGGGCGATCCGGGCGGCGCGACCATGCCGATGGCGCCGCAGTAGACGCCGCGCGGGCTCGTCTCCAGATCGGCGATGACGCCCATCGCGGCGACCTTCGGCGCGCCGGTCACCGAGCCGCACGGAAACAGTGCGGCGAACACGTCGTCGAGCCCAATGTTGGCGCGGGGCCGGGCGGTGATGTCGGAGGTGAGTTGCCAGACCGTGTCGTACCGCTCGGGTCGCAGGAGGGTGGGCACGCGCACGGACCCGACCTCGGCGATGCGGGAAAGATCGTTGCGCAGCAGATCCACGATCATCACGTTCTCCGCGCGCTGTTTGCCGCTCGCGGTGAGCGCCGCCCGGATGCGGTCGTCCTCCGCGTTGGTCGCGCCGCGGCGGGCGGTGCCCTTCATGGGCCGGGTGGTGATGCCGTCGTCGTCCCAGCGGAAGAAGAGCTCCGGGCTGGCGCTGGCGATGACGTGCCGGCCGGGGCGGACGCCCCGGCTGCCGCCCGGATTCTCGCCGCGGTCGGCACGGTGATCGGCGATGTCACCGGTGTCGCGGCCTGCGCCGATGTCGAGATATGCGTGGTAGGCGCCGCGCTGGGCATGGGCCAGGCGCGCATAGAGCGCGAGCGGGTCGCCGTCGAAGGCGCGGCGCAGGTCGGTCGTCAGGTTCACCTGGTACGTGGTGCCGGCGGCGATGGCCGCCCGCACCCGCTCGACTCCGGCGGCGTGCTGCTCCTTCGTCCAGGCGCATCGCCAGGCGCCGGGATCGTCGGTGCTGTCGGTGACATCGGTGGCCGGGTCGTGCGCGGTGCTCGGCTGGCCCGGTTCGTTGTCTGGCGGCCTGATTGCGGGCTCGATCGACGGGGCCGGGCCGATCGCGAAGCACGCCAGCGGCGGCCCGCCGGCGTCGGGGGCCCGAACGCGCAGGGCGGGGTCGAATGCCGGCGCCGCCTCGTAGCTGAGGTAGCCCCACGCCCACGCGCCCGCCCGGGTCGCCAGGTCCACGGCGCGGAGCACGCCGCGGACCTCGCCGAGACAGTGCGCTGTGATCGTCTCGTGCGGCACGCCGAAGACCCAGGCCGTGTTCGAGATGAGGTCGTCGAAACGGGCCGTCATCGCGGTCATGCGGTCACGTCGCTCGCGGTCGGGATGCCGGCGTACCGCTACGGGCGCGAGATCCACTGAGCGGGTTCGCGTCGACCGCGGCAAGGTCGTCATATTCGACCGGTCGCGGTCAACTCGCGAGCGCCATCGCGACGATCGCCAAAGCCGGGACGGCGATCAGGATGAGCGCGATCCACAACGGCAGCATCAGCACGACGACGAACCCCACCGGGATGACGATCGCCGCGTAGCCGGCCGCACGCCTGGCGCGGCGCGCGGGCCATTGGCGTTCGCGCAGGGTGTCGAACCAGAGCAGCACCAGGACCGTGAGCAGCGCGGCCTCCACCGCCGCAGCCACCCACTGCCACCAGGTCATGATCATGAAGCGTAACGGGCGGGGTCGGCCCGGGGTCGCGCGACCACTGTCGAGGCGCCCGAAGATCCTGGGGATCCCTGGGATCCGCAGATACCCGAGAATCCCGACACTCCCGTAGTCCCTAGAGTGAGGGCCATACGGCGACACCGCCGTTCGAGCCGAAGCGGCACACCGACACACGGGAGAAGCGATGAGCGCGCGAGAAAGACTGGCCGAACTGGGTATTTCATTGGCGGCCCCCGCAGCCCCCGCCGGGGCGTATCTCCCGGCGGTCCGCACCGGGAACCTGATCTTCACGGCCGGCCAGGTGCCGTTCGTGGACGGCAAGTTGCCCGCGACGGGCAAGGTGGGCGCGGAGGTGTCGGCGGAGGACGCCAAGGGGTACGCGCGGATCTGCGCGATCAACGCGCTTTCGGCGGTGGCATCGCTGGTGTCGATCGACGACGTGGTGCGGGTGGTGAAGGTGGTCGGATTCGTGGCCTCCGCGGACGGGTTCACCGGGCAGTCCGGCGTGATCAACGGCGCGTCCGAGCTGCTCGCCGAGGTGTTCGGCGAGTCGGGCAAGCACGCGCGGTCGGCGGTGGGCATGGCGGAACTGCCGCTGGGCTCGCCGGTCGAGGTCGAGATCGTGGTAGAGGTGCGCGGCTGAGGCTCGATGGCCCTGGTGGGCGTGCGGCATGTGCGGGGCGCGACATACCCGGGAGGTCGACGATGACGACGGCTGAGGTGCCGATCCGGGCGGCGTCGACGGTGATGCTGGTGCGCGACGGCGCGCGTGGGCCGGAGGTGTTCACACTGCGCCGGGTCGCCGCGATGGCGTTCGCCGCGGGCATGACGGTATTTCCGGGCGGGGCCGTGGACCCGTCCGATGCCGACGGGGAGATCCCTTGGGCGGGACCGGATGTCGCCTGGTGGGCGGCACAATGGCGGATCGACGAGGTGTCTGCGCGGGGCCAGGTCGTGGCGGCGGTGCGGGAGCTGTACGAGGAGACGGGCGTGCTGCTCGCGGGCGGACGGGTTGCCGAGACCGCCGGGGCTGCCGGGTCTGGCGACGGGACCGGTGGTCGAGCGGACGATCGGGCGGCGGTCGCCGAGCACCGGCTGAGCCTCGCGGCCCTACTCCGGCTCCGCGGCGCGGAGTTACGCGCAGACCTGTTGCGCCCGTGGGCGCGGTGGATCACGCCGCCCGGGCAACCGCGGCGGTACGACACCTATTTCTTCCTCGCCGCGCTTCCGGACGGGCAACAGCCGGACTTCGCGACCTCGGAGGCGGTCTCCGGTGGCTGGCAACGTCCGTCGGACGTGCTGCGCGCCGGCCGTGCGGGTGAGGTGGGGCTCATGCCGCCGACCGTCGCCATGATGACGGACCTCGCCGACGCGCGATCGGTGTCCGACCTGCTGGAGGCACCCCGCATCGTCGAGCCGGTGACCCCGACCGTGCTCACCGCCGACGGGGAGGTGCTGCGCGTCCGCGCCGGCGGCCGCGAATACACCACCCGGCTGCGGCAGCGCTAGCCGGCACTGCGTCTGGCCGGCACGGTCCGCCCGCGGTGCAGCAGCGAGCGACAGGGCGGGGGCGGCAGCGGCGTCATACTCGGGGAAGTCGGCAGCGCGAAAGGGCCACACATGACGGAACTGCGTCGGATCACCGAACTTGCGTCGGTGCAGCTCGCCCCGAACCCGGGCCCGATGACGTTGGACGGCACCAACTCTTACCTGCTGCGGCGTAAGACCGGCGGCCCCGCAGTGGTTGTCGACCCCGGACCGAAGGACGCCGCGCACCTGCAGGCGCTCGCCGCGGCCGGACCCGTCGAGCTCATCGTGATCACGCATCACCACCGGGACCACACCGAAGGCGCCGCAACGCTGCACGCGCTCACCGGCGCGCCGGTGCGGGCGCCATCTGCGGCGGACTGCCACGGCGGCGAGGTGCTCACCGGCGGCGAACGAATCATTGCCGCGGGCCTGGCCATCGAGGTCCTCGCCACCCCCGGCCACACCGCCGACTCGGTGTGTTTCGTCCTCCCGGACGACGGCGCGCACGGGTCGGTGCTCACCGGCGACACGGTGCTCGGCCGCGGCTCGACCGTGATCGGCATCCCGGACGGCACCCTGGCGCAGTACCTGCACTCGCTCCGGCTGCTCGCATCCCTCGGGCCGATGCGCGGCCTGCCCGCCCACGGGCCGGACTTGCCCGACCTCGCGGCCGCATGCGCGCAGTACCTGGCGCACCGCAAGGAGCGGCTGGACCAGGTCCGCGGCGCCCTGGCCGAGCTCGGGATCGCCGCAGCAGACGCCGATCTCGATCAGCTCCAAGGCGCTGTCTATGGCGACGTCGATCCGTCCGTGCAGTTCGCGGCGCGGCATTCGCTCGCCGCCCAGCTCGCCTACCTGCGTGGCGAGTAAGCGGGTATGACGTTGTTCCGGGGCAGGCCCCCGACCGCTGCACCTGCGCCCCGCCGGACGAACTGTCATGATCGAGGTCATGGCACAGCGAAACGTTCCGATCAAGACGTTGCTCATCCTCGGCGGCAGCGGCGATCTGTCCGGCCGCCTGCTACTTCCTGGCGTCGGTGGGCTGCTCACCGCGCACCCCGATAAACACCTGCGCCTGATCGGCAGCGGTGCGGACGAGTGGGACGACGCCAAGTGGCGCCAGCGCGTCACCGACTCGTTCGCATCGGTGGGCGCACGCGGCCCGCGCGTGGACACCGTCATACACGAAACTCGTTACCGGCAGGCCAATGTCACCGACGCGGGGGACTGGCCGGAGCTGCTGACAATGTGCGAGGCGCCGGTCGCGATCTTCTTCGCGCTGCCGCCCCCGGTCACCGCCAAGGCCTGCGAGGCGCTCACCCAGGTGCCGCTTCCGGCGCACACCCGGCTCGTGCTGGAGAAGCCGTTCGGCACCAACGAGGAGACGGCCGCCGAACTCAACGACCTGCTCACCCGACTGGTGCCGGAGGACCACGTTCACCGGGTGGACCACTTCCTGGGCAAGTCGACCGTGCTGAACCTGCTCGGCCTGCGATTCGCGAACCGGATGCTGGAGCCCGTGCTCACCGCCGAGCATGTGGAGAAGGTCGACGTGATCTTCGACGAGAACCTCGCGCTCGAGGGCCGCGCCGGTTACTACGACGGCGCTGGCGCGCTCGTGGACATGGTGCAATCGCACCTGCTGCAGGTGCTCTCGATCCTCGCGATGGAACCGCCGTCGGCGCTCTCCGCGGCCGACCTGCGGGACCACAAGGCGGGGGTGCTCCGGGCCACGCACCTCTGGAAGAACGATCCGGTTCACTTCTCGCGGCGCGCCCGGTACACGGCGGGACGGCTCGGCGATCGCGACGTCCCGAACTACGTGGACGAGAAGGGCATCAACCCCGCCAATATGACGGAGACCCTGGCCGAGGTCGTGCTGGCGGTCGATACGTGGCGGTGGGCCGGCGTGCCGTTCCGCATCCGCACCGGCAAGGCGATCGGCTCGCCGCGGAAGGAGGCGATCATCACCTTCAAACAGGCGCCGCGGCTGCCGCACGGATTCGCCGGCGGCGAGCAGCCGAACCGGATCGTGATCGGCTTCGGGCCGGACACGATGTCCATCGCGCTGAACGTGAACGGGCCCGGCGACCCGCTGCACATCGATCAGACCACGCTGTCGAGCGAGTTCGGCCCGGGCGAGATGCCGGCCTACGGCGAGGTGCTGCTCGGTGTGCTCGACGCGGATCCGACGCTCTCGGTGCGCGGCGACACCGCCGAGGACTGCTGGCGGATCGTTCAGCCGGTTCTTGACGCGTGGCGCGCCGATCGCGTGCCGCTACAGGAGTACCCGGCGGGCAGCGCGGGGCCGGAGGGGTGGCCGCTGTAGCGGGTCGGTCGGCCGGTTACCGGGCGCGGCGGGAGAGCCGGTCCGGATCGAGTATGACGACGCTCTTGCCCTCGAGCCGCAGCCAACCGCGTTGCCCGAAGTCGGCCACTGCCTGGTTGACGGTTTCGCGCGAGGCGCCCACCAGTTGGGCGAGCTCCTCCTGCGTCAGATCGTGCGTCACCCGCAACTGGCCGTCGATGCGCGTGCCGAACTGGCGCGCCAACTGCAGCAGCGCCTTGGCGACGCGCCCGGGCACGTCGGTGAAGATCAGGTCGGCGAGCGCATTGTTCGTCCGCCGCAGGCGCCGGGCGATCACCCGCAGCAGCTGTTCGGCGATCTCGGGGCGCTGCGCGATCCAGGAGCGCATGGCGGCCCGGTCCATGGTCGCCAGCTTGACGTCGGTCACGGCGATCGCGCTCGCCGTCCGCGGTCCCGGGTCGAAGATGCTCAACTCGCCGAACATGTCGGCCGGACCCATCACCGCCAGCAGGTTCTCCCGGCCGTCCGGCGCGTGCCGACCGAGCTTCACCTTGCCCTCGAGGATGATGTACAGCCGGTCGCCCAGCTCACCCTCGGAGAAGATTGCGCTCGCCCGCGGATACGTCACGGTCTCCAATTGGGCGGCGAGTGCCGAAGCGGCTTCCTGCTCGACACCCTGGAAGATGCCGGCCCGTGCGAGCGTGTCGTCCACACGTCCTCCTGATCAGCTAGCGCTCACTACGCGGCGTTGAGACGCAGACCACAGTCTAGGGCTTGCGGGTTCAATCGTTGCGCGCGGACCGGGGCGTGGCGCCGCTCGCGGTCGTCCCTGAGGTCCCAGCCCCCACCGCCGACGACGGCCGGGTCGGCGTGGGCCTGCGGCCGCGCCGGGACGGGCGGTTCCTCCGACTCCGAATCCGGAACTTCGACAGGGCGCGCGTCCAGCCCTCGCGGATGAACGTGTTGACCTCGTCCGGGCGGGCGTTGTCGAGGAACTCCTCGACATCCTGCTCACTCATCGTGGTGGTGTGCAGACGACGCTCGAGCCGCTCCATGAGCAGCGCAAAGGCCATCACCGCCAGCGGGATGAGCAACACCAGGAAAACCATGATCCTCCGATCATCTCCCACCCATGACCCTACCGTGTGGCAACCTGTCAACGTGGTGGCAATCCATGACGGCGCGGCTGCCCTGCCCCGGCGACAGGCGCATCGGCGCAGCGGCGCCCAGACCGGCCGACGGCTCGCCGATGACGCTGTGCTGCCCGCATGGGTGCGGCCGATGGTCGGTCGCCTGGACGGGGCGACGCTGCCGCACTGGGTGCTGCATGCGATCGAACCCGCTCCGGACGACGCCCGGCACAGCGCCGTGCTGATGCTGCTGGGCAGCGGGGCGACCGGCCCCGACCTGCTGCTCACCCAGCGCTCGGCGCTGCTGCGGTCGCACGCCGGTCAACCCGCCTTCCCGGGCGGCGCGCTGGAAGTCGGGGAAGACCCTGTCGCGGCCGCGCTGCGCGAGGCGAGTGAGGAGACCGGGCTCGATCCGGACAGCGTCATCCCCGCGGCGATGCTGCCGCAGATGTACCTGCGGCCGTCGCGATATGTCGTGCGCCCGGTCCTGGCGCATTGGCGAACCCCTGGGCCGGTGCGGCCGGTCGACCCGCGCGAAACCGATCTAGTGGTGCGGGTTCCGATCGCCGAGCTTGCCGATCCGGCACACCGCGGAACGGTGGTGCTGCACCCCGATGGTGATCGCGGTCTGCAGCGGGAGCTGCGGACGCCCGCCTTTGACGTGGCGGGGTTGGTCGTCTGGGGTTTCACCGCCGGCCTCGTCGACCTGCTCCTGGAGTGGGGCGGCTGGGCGGTGCCCTGGGATCGCAACCGGGTGCTCGCTCCGGCCGGCTGGCCCGTGGACGTGCGCCGGTGAACATCGCGGATGTGGTGCTCGTCCTGCTGCTGATCGGCGCCGCGGCCTCCGGGTATCGCCGTGGTTTCGTGACGGCGATCGCGACCCTGCTCGGCGCGGTGGCCGGGGCACTGGTCGGGGTCCGCGTGGCCCCGGCGCTGGCGAACCTGGTGTCCGATCCCACGGCCCAGCTGGTGATCGGCATCGCCCTGCTCATCGCGGGCGTGGGCGTGGGCGAGATGCTCGGCCAATGGCTGGGTTCGCTTCTCACGCGACGCCTGACCTGGCGGCCGGTGGTGGCAGTCGACCGCGGGCTCGGCCTGGTCGGGTACGCCATCGGGGTGCTGATCGTCGCCTGGCTGATCGCCGTGCCGTTGGCGGCGGCGCCCATTCCCTGGCTCTCCAGCCAGATCCGTTCGTCGGCCGTGCTGACCGGTGTGAACAACGTGATGCCGAAGTCCGCCGAACGGCTGTCCGGGCAATTGCGGTCGCTGTTCGCCGGGTCGTACTTCCCGCAGGTCCTCGCGCCGCTCGCGCCCGCGCCGGATACGCCGGTCGGCACCCCGGATTCGGCGCTCGCCCATGACCCCGCCGTCCTGAGGGAGCGCGCGTCGATCCTGAAGATCCGCTCGGATGCGCCGCAGTGCTCGCAGTCGATGGAAGGCTCCGGGTTTGCGGTCGCGCCCGGCGTGGTCGTCACGAACGCGCACGTGGTCGCCGGGTCCTCGGCGGTGCGCGTGGAAACCTCGGGCGCACCGCTCGCGGCCACCGTCGTGTACTACGACCCGGAGGTCGATCTGGCCGTTCTGAAGGTGCGCGGGCTGACGGCCGCGCCGCTCACCTTCGCGCCGGACCCGGCGGCCAGCGGGGATGACGCGGTCGCCGCTGGATACCCGCTCGACGGCCCGTTGACGTTGTCTCCCATCAGGATTCGCGCGCAGATCATGCTGCAGGGTCCGGACATCTACTCGTCCGCGACGGTGACGCGGCAGGTGTACACGCTGCGCGGTTCGGTGCGTCCGGGCAATTCCGGTGGGCCGCTGCTCGCCTCGGACGGGCGCGTGCTCGGTGTGGTGTTCGGCGCCGCGATCGACAACCCGGATGTGGGCTTCGCCCTCACCGCTCGGCAGGTGCAGCCGGGTATTGCGGCCGGGCTGCGGGATTCGGCGCCCGTATCGACCGGGCGGTGCACGGGCCGCTAGTGCCGGCGCGGTTGGAGCCGCCCGGTGCTGTGCGGGATTCGGTGCTGTGCGGGGCTACTCGGCGCTGGTGGAGCGGGCCGCGGCCTTCTTGAGCGCCCCTGCGGTGGCCTGGGCCTGGGAAATCGTCATCTCCGGTTTTCCGATCCGCTTCATGCGGCGGATGCCGAGGAACACGAGGCCGGCAGCCGTGGCGAGCATCGCCCCGAAGACGATCATGAACGCCGCCCAGCGCGGCAGCCAGATGTTCAGGATCTCGCCGATCATCAGCCAGAAGAACCACAGCGAGAAGAGCCCGATCGCGGCAGCTGCGGCGAAGAAGATGCTGCCGCGCAGTGCCTGCTTCGCGGACGCCGTGAGCTCCAGCTTCGCGAGCTCGATCTCCGACCGGACCAGGGTCGAGATGTGCGTGGTGGCGTCCTTGACGAGCGACCCGATCGAGGCCGTGGGATCGGTCGGGTCGACCGGAGTCATGGTGATCCAATCGGTTTCGCCCGGAGCGCGCGTGTAATCCGTCGGCGGGTGGGCCGCGCGCCCCGCGCCAGGAGACCCCGCGCCCGAAGATGTCGCCCCCGAAGATGTCGCCCCCGAAGATGTCACAGCGGCCTCCTGAAGTCTCTGCACCCGCCCGGCGTCGTCACGCGGCGCGTGTTTCATCGTGCCACGCCGCCGCCGACCACCGCGATTCCGGAGCGGGCCCTACACGCGCTTGCGCGGGCGAACGTCGTCATCACCGTCATACCCGTCGCTTGCCCGCGAGATCGCCAGCGAGCACGAGGGACCGGCGGATGACCGCGCTACCCGATTCCGGTCGCGATCCGCGGGTGCGCTGCGGGTTTCAGCCAGCGCATGATCTTCACCAGCGTCGCCTTGTCGATGGCGATGCACCCCTCGGTCGGCCTGCCCACCGTCACGTGCAGGAAGAACGCGCTGCCGCCGCCCTTCACCACGGGGCTGCGGTTCACGTCCATGACGACGGCGTAGTCGTAATACGGCGTGATGGTCTGCAGGTGCTCGGCCAGGCGCGTATTGAACGGGCAGGACGCCTTCGCGCAGGTCTGCATCGTGTTGTAGGACGGGGCGTTGACGTCGGATACCCACCAGTCGTTGGGGCCGGTGACGTGATACGGCAGGGCCGTGCCGGGGTTGGCGAGGGCGCCGAACGCCTCGGTCAGCGTGAAGGTGCCGAGCGGGGTGCGGCTGTACGACTCGCTCGCCGGGCCGATGCCGGCCGAGCCCAGGTTCGCGGTGACCGGGCCGTAGACGACGCGCCAGGCGCCACCGACCGTCTTCTCCCAGGCGCGCAGCGTGCCGACGGTGGAGGCCTTGGACGGGGCCGAGACGGTGATGAGCTGGGTGGCGTTGCCGAGACTCACCGGAATGCCGAAATCCGGTGCGGGGGCGGGGGTTTTCGGTGCTGTGGTCGTGGGCGGAGTTGACGGCGCGGAGGGGGGCGCGGTCTTCGATGCGGAGGTCGGCGGCGGTGATGATGCGGGCGGCGTCGGCCGCGACGACAGCTGGGCAGGCGCGGCAGACGCCGTCGTCACCGTCGGCCCTGCCGCGGCGGTTTCCAAAGGGTTTGCTGGTCCGGGATCGACGGTGGCGAGAGCGCCTGCGCCGGTTCCCGTCGCCTGGGCGGGCGCCGCACCGCCGTCGGTTCCCTCGTTTGTCGTGGCGGCGCGCGGGTCCGTCGATCCGGTTTCCGGGTATGACGATGTTCCCGCCGATTCCTCCGACGGAGCGCCCGAGCCCGGGAGGGCAGGCACCGCGACCACGCCCGATCCGCCGACCCGGGCCGTGCCCGGTGTGGGCGCGGCGGCACGATTCCCGGTTGTGTCGCTCGCTGTATCCGACTGAACTGAGGTGCCCGATCCGGCCGCGGCGGTGGCCCGGCCGCCGTCCGGCAAAGCGAGGATCACTGCCACGATGGCGCCCACGGCCACCAGTGCCGTCACGAGCATGGGCAGCGCCCGCCGGAACCCTCTCGCGCTCACCGCCGCCACCTCCGTCCCATTTGGCCCACGGTACTCACAGCGACGGCGTAGGCCGCTAGCTCGGAACTTGCGGCAGGTGGATCTCGATGACGTAGATGGGTTTGGGCGGCGACGAATACGGGATCATCGTCTGAACCTTGTGCCGCTCGCTGATATGCGGCGTCCTGGCTCGGGGGATCACGCGCGGGGCGAGCGGCGGGGCGGGCAGCCGCGGCACGCGGGGTCCTGGCTCGGGGGATCACGCGGCTGCGTGTCGGACGCGATTGACGTGGTCATGGCGGTTCCTTCTCAGGGCGAGTGGAGACCGTCAATCGGCCTGGCCACGACCGGGCGGCCCGCCGCACCGCAGGTCATCCGGTCTCTTCCACATCGACGCCACCTCCCCGTAGCATTGGGGAGTGGGTCATGGCCTGCAGTATGGTGCGGTGGCCGCGGCGTTGACGGGCGGCGTGGTCATCGTCTGCTCGTTAACCGCCTGCGGACAGGTCTCCGGCCCAGTGAGCCCCGCGTCCGATACTGCAGTGCCACCGGCAGCAACGGGCGACACGTGCCCCACAACGGCACCGCTGATGCCCGTCAACACCCGGCTCACTTCGGGAACCGAGCTTCTGAAACGGTCGCTCCCCGCCTCGAACGGCGGCCCGCTGCCGGCCGCGACCGGGGGGCTGCTGTGTATCTACGACACGGACTGGCCGGGCCCGCTGATGCGTCACACGAAATTGAATGTCGCAACCGCGACCAAGATCACGGCGATGATCAAAACTCTGCCTCGGCCCATACCGGACAATCGGCCAACCAGTTGTCCGGGGTTTCCAACGGTCCCGCCCATCTGGATTCACCTCGACCTGGGCACCCACGCTGTCGTATTCACCTACCGCGGCATTCTTCCCGACTGCGGAGGCATCGTCACCGGCAATTCGTTATTCTACCCCCAGAATGACACGGCTACCCTATTTGAGCCGCTCGCTAAGGAGATTGAAAGACTCGCCGGCGGGTCGCCGACCGATCTCCGGGCGTTCTCCACGGGGTTCAGCAATGCTTCCAGTCCGTGACGAACGAGGTACTGCTGGAAAGTGCGTTGTTCCGAACTTGCGATCGGATCGTGGTGCCACCTACCACAGTCATGTTCACCAGATGGTACGGGTATCCGGAGATGGGTGTGGCGGTACCGTTGTTGACCTGGGAGTATGCGACCGACCAGCTGCTTGACCCATAGTCCTGCAACGCACTCACTGTGCCGCCGACTGTCGGCGCTTCGTTGATCCATTCGACTTGCGTCCCGTCCCAGAAGCTGGAAGCCGGGATTCCGGAAAGGCTTGTTACGGTCACACTGATCGCAACGCCGCTGGGGAACTGCCACGTAAAGTGCATCTGCCCGCTATAGTAATACGTTACAAGGTGGAATTTCGTTCCAGGCCCAACGTACTGCAAATAACCACCGGTGGTGTAAATAAACATCATGCCTGTGTCGTAACCTGGTTTTAGCATCTCCCAAAAGAGCGCTGAGTTTCCTGTTGAATTGTCCCATCCGTACGCGGTGCCGTTCTGGGAAAGTGGCGAGTTCCCGATACCGACCCAAATTGAATTGAAGGCATAGGGGCACGACTGGGCATAGCTCGGGACTACCTCGTCGCCCTGGATCCGGACAAGGTTGGTCGGCCCATACTGATTCACGGCGCCTGACCAGTTGTACGACGTGGTGACGCTACTGGAAAGTTCCGGAACTGTGCAGAATCCGACTGGCGTCGGGTGCGCGAGTGATGATACTTGCGAAGTCCAGGACGCCAGAGCCTGCGAGTTCGTGGGACGAATGGGAAGATCAAACGCGCGAAGCGTCTCATCGGGCGCCGTCGTCGGGTCGAAGTTCTCGGGGGGGGGGGGGTATCACCTCCTCGATGTTTGACCCCGGACCATTGCTGAACCGGTACACGGTCGCGTAATCCGGCGCCGGGGTCGCGGAGTCCTGCCCCTGTGGGCTGCGATAGGTCACGGCTGCCTGTGTCAATGGGTCGCACAGGTAGCCGCCGAACTCGAGATTGGTGGGGCTGGGAATCGTTACGGCCTGGGGTATCGAGGTCGAGGCGTTGGCCGCGCCTACGGGGGCCACGGCCAGCCCACCAGCGACCAGGTTCGCCAGGCCCGCGTCCTTGGCGGCTAACGTCGTTACCCGTGGCGGGACCTTCCGGGCGATGGCCCGACCTCGATGCGCTGCCCGGCGTCGCCGAGGCGGTGGA
>JAFIHI010000137.1 GCA_017848755.1 Nakamurella sp.
GCCGAGGGCCACGGCGAGCGCTTGGTCGATCGTCGGGCCGCCGGCCGGAACCATGGTGACCGGCGCCTGGATATTCACGGCGGCCAGTGGGTGATCCGGATGGGCGGACACCGTGCGCCAGCCGTGGTTCGCGAGGATCTGCTGGCCCGGCACGCTGGACAAGAACGCCTGGAAATCACTTCCGGCCGCCGTGACGGTCCGGTCCGTCCACGACGCCGAGATCGGTGCAGCGATGAGTGCGTCTCCCACCGTCGAGCCGGCCGGATGAACGGCGGTCAAGGTGCGCCCATTCGAGTCGCTGTCGAAGCGGACCAGATCGGCCTCGACCACGGGGACGGCCGTCACCACGTTCCCGGGATCGGCATTTGCGCCGGGTGGCGCGGCGAGTTCGGTCAGAGCCTCGGTGGTCGTTGCGGCCCGCCCTCCGTGGCCCTGGGCGATGGCTTTGAGGACGCTGGCACGCGCGGCGATGGTCGCGGCGTCGACTGCCTTGGTGGAGTCCGTGCCGGCGAGGACGGATTGCAGCGCGTAGCTACTCGCGGCCGACGCGGTGACGGGAGGCAGCGCCAGGATCAGATGCCGACCGGATGGGAGCGCGGTGGTTCCGGCAGGTCCGGACGCAGTGGCGAGTTCCGGCCAGGCGAGCGATGTCATCGCCGCAGCGTCCGAATCGCGCATGGCCAGGACGACGGGCGACCACGCGAGCGGATCGGTGGAATGCCCGGCCGCGAGATCGGGGCGGACCGCATCGAGGGCCGCGAGCGATGCGGCGCTGTCCGGCACCCACAATCCCGGCGGTGGCTCGGCTTTCGTCGGCCAACCGTTGGTGAGCCGAGCGAGTGCCGTGTTGTCGGCGAGTGCCGTGACCCGAGCCGTCACGCATGCGGAACGGACGACCGGTTTCGTCGCGTTATACGCGGTGGCCGCTTGGGTGAGCGCCGGCGCTGAGGACGGGCCGGCCACCACGGACAGCGACACGTCCGTGTGGCACACACCTTGGTCGGCGGAATCGGCGCGATGCATGATCACGATGTAGCCGACGACCGCGATCACCACGACGAGCAGTGCGACCCCCGCGCCGATCAGCCATCCAGCGAGACCTCGGCCTCGCTTGTCGTCCGCGTGGCGGCCCATCGACCCTCCGCTCCGTGCCCGTGCCAGGCAGCGACCCACACTGTAACCGGACGACCTGAAAGGGGAACCGGCCGACCTCAAAGGGGCGGCGGCCGGTGGGAGGGGCTGCTCCCGGGGACTCATCGGCTGCGGGATTCGCGGACACGGGCAGCGGCGGGTCGACTACCGTATGCGGTGACGGGTGTGCCGATCGTGCGACGGCGACCTCCGTCATCTGCACCGATCTAAGCACCGTGATCCGACACCGGCGGGACCAACCTGGAAGGACCATCGCGACATGGCGAACCCCTTTGTCAAGGCCTGGAAGTACCTGATGGCGCTGTTCTCGTCGAAGGTCGACGAGTACGCCGACCCCAAGGTGCAGATCCAGCAGGCGATCGAGGATGCGCAACGCCAGCACGCCGCGCTGTCGCAGCAGGCGGCGGCCGTCATCGGTAACCAGCGTCAACTCGAGATGAAGCTGAACCGGCAGATGGGCGAGGTCGAGCGGCTGCAATCGTCTGCCAAGCAGGCGCTGGTGCTTGCGGATGAGGCGACGAAGCAGGGCGATGCCGACAAGTCCGCGAAATACGAGCAGACCGCGCAGCTCTTCGCCACCCAGCTCGTATCGGCGGAGCAACAGATGGAAGACCTGAAGTCCATGCACGACCAGGCGTTGCAGGCTGCCGAACAGGCGAAGAAGGCGGTGGAGCAGAACGCCGTCGTGCTGCAGCAGAAGCTCGCAGAGCGCACGAAGCTTTTGTCGCAACTGGACCAGGCGAAGATGCAGGAGCAGATCTCCGCGTCGCTCAGTTCCATGTCACAGTTGAACGCGCCCGGTACGACGCCGACCCTCGATGAGGTGCGGGAGAAGATCGAGAAGCGGTACGCGAACGCCTTGGGTGCCACGGAATTGAGCAAGAACTCCGTCGAGGGCCGGATGCTCGAGGTCGAGATGTCAACCATCGACATGGCCGGCGCGGCGCGCCTGGACCAACTGCGTGCCCAGATGCATCCGGAACTCGCCGGATCGTCGACGCCGGAGATCCAGAACGCGCCGGCATCTGTGTCCGGAGATGCCGTGGCCGGGGATGCTGCGGCCGGAGACGCGGCGACGGCGCAGCCGGCGGCGGCTCAGCCCGAACAACAAAGCTGAGGGGATGGGCGGCGCGGCTCAGCCCGGCGGCTCGAGGACTCATGCCGAGGTCCTGCGGGCCGCGGCGGTGCGCAGTCTGGATGTGGTGACGGCGGTCAAGGACACGGCCGCCGAAGCGTTACGGACGCGTCGGGATCCGGCGCTTGTCGCCGAGCGGCGGCGGCTGGCAGCGCGTCGGCGACTCGCCGCATGGTCGCTGATCGGGATCATCCTGACGGCGGTGTGCGTGGCGGGCCTGATGGGCGTGACTCGCGGTGCGGCAGGCGTCGCGGAGATCGGCGGGCTCGTCCTGGCCGCGGGATTGTGGGTGTATTCCGTCGTCGGCGTCACGACCGCTGCGCGTGATCTGCGCGCTCGCACGGCCGTGGTGCGGAACCTTCCGCCGCCGCAGCCGGCCCGGCGCGCGGTCGCCGGACCCGTTCGGCCGGTCATGGCCCGGCTGGACGCATACTCGGACGCGCTGCGGAGCGGCATTGGAACGATCGGGTTCGGTCCGGATGCAAACGACTACGCCGCGCTGCGGGCGATTCGCGACGAAACCCTGGCGGCCGCTGATGCAGCGGAGGTTCGGCTACGCCGGCAGGCGTCCGAGCTGAGCGCCATGCTGCGCGCGGCCGAGTCGTCGGCTGGCGCCCATCTGGTATCGACCTGTGCGACGTTGCGACACGAGATCGATGCCGGTGTCGAAGAATACGGGCGGCTCGTGGTCGCCGCATCGAATGCGACCGCCGCATCACGACAGGTTGCGGTGGCCGCCGGTGCCGGCGACGAGGTTCAACGTGCGACGGAACGACTCACCGCGCTGGCCGCCGGGATGCGCGAATTGCTCAAGACGGACTCCGTCTAGCTGAGATCACGGGTGGATCACCGTCGCCGGCGCCATTGCCAGATCAGCACCACGAGCGCCGACACCAGGCCGGCGGCTATCACGAGTTGGCCGAGCGGGCTCGACAGTCCGGTCGGGTCGGAGGTCACGTCGACAGTCTGCCGCGTCTCTCGGTGCGTCTCTTGCCGCGTCCCGTGCGGTGTGCCGCGCCGGTAGCATCGGACGGGTGCGATTGACGGAGTTCCGGCAGCTGATGCAGGTGCATTTCGGCCCGCTTCGCGCACCGTCCGTCGCACGTGATCACGTGTTCTCGGCCCTCGGCGGCCGAAGCGTGGACGAGGCACTCGGGGCCGGTGTCGACCCGAAACGGGTGTGGGCCGAGGTGTGCGCGGCATTCGACGTCCCGGAGACCCTGCGGTACGGACTCCCGGACGAGCCGCACGACGCCTGAGCCGGTAGCGGCGGCATATCACAACACGCCCGCACAGCGTCATCCTCTCGAACGGATGTACGCTTAGAGTTGTCAACAGTGACGATGTTGTCCACATTTCGGCTCGTGTCGGGGCGGATGTCGGTGCCCGGGGCTACCGTCGGCATCGGCTCGGCTCGCGGCATCCGCCGATGACGGGCAACACATCAACCGTGGTGTACATCAAGGCGTACATCACACAGACATCGACAGATAGTACGCAACGGACATCGATGACGGACGGACGTCAGCGACGAACAGGAAGACAGGGTGGACCCGCATGGCCGCTGAGGATCGCGAGAAGGCGCTCGGCATCGCACTCGCGCAGATCGAGAAGCAGTTCGGCAAGGGATCGGTGATGCGACTCGGTGACGAGGGTCGCGCCCCGGTCGCAGTCATCCCGACGGGATCGATCGCACTCGATGTGGCGCTCGGCATCGGGGGCCTTCCGCGTGGCCGCGTCATCGAGATCTACGGCCCCGAATCGTCGGGGAAGACGACCGTCACGCTGCACGCGGTCGCGAACGTCCAGGCCGCAGGTGGCATCGCGGCCTTCATCGACGCGGAGCACGCCCTCGACCCCGAGTACGCGAAGGCGCTCGGCGTCGACACCGACGCGTTGCTCGTCTCCCAACCGGATACCGGTGAACAGGCGCTCGAGATCGCCGACATGTTGATCCGTTCGGGCGCCATCGACCTCGTCGTGATCGACTCCGTCGCCGCACTGGTCCCGCGCGCGGAGATCGAGGGCGAGATGGGCGACAGCCACGTCGGCCTGCAGGCCCGGTTGATGTCCCAGGCACTGCGGAAGATCACCGGCGCGCTGTCCACCACGAACACCACGATGATCTTCATCAACCAGCTGCGGGAGAAGATCGGCGTGTTCTTCGGCTCCCCGGAGACGACTACCGGTGGAAAGGCCCTCAAGTTCTACGCCTCCGTGCGGCTCGACATCCGGCGCATCGAGTCGCTCAAGGAGGGCGGCGATGTGATCGGTAACCGGACCCGCGTGAAGGTCGTGAAGAACAAGGTCGCGCCGCCGTTCAAACAGGCTGAGTTCGACATCCTCTACGGCCACGGCATCTCTCGCGAAGGCTCCCTGATCGACGTCGGTGTCGAGCAGGGGATCGTGCGGAAGTCCGGCGCCTGGTACACGTATGAGGGCGAACAGCTCGGCCAGGGCAAGGAGAATGCGCGGGCATTCCTGAAGGAAAACCCCGACGTGGCCGATGAGATCGACCGCCGGATCAAGGAGAAGCTCGGGATCGGCGTGAGCGTCGACGGCGGCGTCGACGCGGACGAGATCGCGCCGGCGCCCGTGGATTTCTGACGCGACCGCGGACGGGTGGTGCGCGGTGCCGAGCGAACGTGACGTGGATCCACCGGGAGACCCGGACGTCCTCGCAAAGAACATCTGTTTGCGGATGCTCGCCGTGCAGGCGCGGTCACGCGCGGAACTTGCCGCGAAACTGTACGAACGGGGTATTCCGGTCGATTCGGCAGAGCGTGTGCTCGATCGGCTCGGCGCGGCCGGCCTGGTCGACGACGCTGCGTTCGCGGAGTCGTTCGTCACGATCAGGCATCGCGACCGTGGGCTGGGCCGTGCCGCCCTGCGTGCCGAACTGAAACGCAAGGGTATTGACCGTTCGATCGTCGAACGCGCCGTTGGGGGGATCGACGACGAAGCCGAGCGCCGTCGAGCCGCGGAACTCGTCGCCAAGAAGCTCGACTCGGCGATGTTCGCCGGTCCCGCGGCCGCGCGGCGGAGACTGCTCGGCATGCTGGCCCGGCGCGGCTATTCGGCGGCCGTCTCGGCGCATGTCATCGGTGAGGCGCTCCGCGGTTACGTCGATCCGGAAGACTTGACCGGCGACGATCCAGACATTGTCGGCGACGACGTTTGACGGCGGGCGGCAGCGCATCGCCTCGGTACGGCGGGCGGCACCCGGCAGCCGACCATGCGTCGGGCTTGCTCCGGACTGCGGGGAATGCGCCGTCACGGAGGGTCGGCTTGACCGTCGGTAGGGGGCCTCCTTACCCTCAAGGTCACAGGAGTGTCACGAAACGCGCCAGGGCCTCTGGAGCGACTGATAGCGACAACGCGGCATCGCCCGATTTCGGGAACGACGTCCGCGCCCGGCGATCCGGGCCGGACGCGATGCACCGTACCCGGCGGGCACTGTCGCAACCGCGCTGGGTGATGCTCCTGCGGGCCAGGGCCGCCGCGCGGTGCGCGGTCGCCTGATGTTGAGGGAGGCGGCGATGGACGCAATTACAGTGATTCTCGCCGCCGCCGTGCTTGCCATGGCCGCCTTGCTTACAGCCGTGATCCTGCGTGGTCGTGCGGGCGGTGCCCGAGGCGTCGACGAACAGGCGCTCCGGCAGATGCTCGCCGAAACGCTCGCCGGCGAGGCGACGTCACGTGGCGAAGGTCGCGACGCGGCCCTTCGTGTCGGACCGACAGACGGCGATTCGCAGTCGCATGAGGCGGGCGCGGGCCGGCCCGAATCAGCCGTTCGGCTTCCGGAGCGACGGCACGCCGCCGTAGAGTCCCGAGCCGGCTCGGGCGCGTCCGAGGTCCGGTCCGCCGAAGGCATCGACGCAGAGGGTGAAGCGCAGCTGCAGCAGCTTCGCGACGCGGCTCGCGCAGAGGCGGAAGACATCAGGCGGCGCGCGCGGGCGGACGCGGAGGCGCAGCGCGCCGAAATCGCCCAGGAGCGGGCCACCATCGCCGACGCAGCCGCCGCCGTGGCGGACGACCAGAAAGCGCTGGCCGCTGACCGCGATCGCCTTCGCGCCGACCGAGCCGACCTCGCCCGTCAACGTGCCGACCTCGCCGACCGGGAGGGTGCACTGCAGGAGCGGACGGCCGCCGTCGATCGGCGCCAGGTCGATCTGGACGCGGCCCGGAGCGATCTGGAGACGATCCGCATCGATCTGGAAGCGTCCCGTGTAGAGCTCGCCCAAGCGCGCGAGGCACACGCTGCGGAGCGCCAGGCGGAGCTCGCACGTATCTCCTCGTTGACCGTCGAAGAGGCTCGCGCGGAGCTGCTGGCCGGCCAAGAAGACGCAGTGCGCCGCGACGCTGCGCTCATGATCCGGCGGATCGAAGGCGAAGCGCAGGCCACCGCGAAGCAGCGGGCTCGCGCCATCGTGGCGGACGCGATCCAACGGGTTGCGAGCGATCAGACCTCGCAGTCGGTGGTGACCGTCCTGCAGTTGCCCTCGGACGATCTCAAGGGCCGGATCATCGGTCGCGAAGGGCGCAACATTCGCGCTTTCGAGACGGTGACCGGAGTCAATGTGATCATCGACGACACGCCGGAGGCCGTGCTGCTGTCGTGTTTCGATCCGGTACGTCGTGAGGTCGGGCGCGTCACGCTCCAGGCACTGATCGACGACGGCCGGATCCACCCGCACCGCATCGAAGAGGCCTACGACCGCGCGTACGACGAGGTCGAATCACTGTGCCAGCGGGCGGCGGAGGACGCGCTGCTCGCGGTCGGCATCAGCGACATCCACCCCGAACTGGTGACCCTGATCGGGCGGTTGAAATATCGCACGTCGTACGGGCAAAACGTGCTGGGGCACCTGATAGAGACATCGCACATCGCGCGACTGATGGCCGCGGAGCTGGGCATCGACCCGACGATCGTCGCGCGCGGCGCCTTCCTGCACGACATCGGAAAGGCACTCACGCACGAAGCGCAGGGATCGCATGCGATCGTCGGCGCCGACATCGCGCGTCGCTACGGGGAATCCGCCGATGTGGTGCACTGCATCGAGGCCCACCATGACGAGGTGCCCCCCACCACTGTCGAGGCGGTGCTCACTCAGGCCGCCGACGCGTGTTCGGGCGGCCGGCCCGGCGCCCGGCGCGAATCGCTGGAGTCCTACGTGCAGCGGCTGGAGCACATCGAGGCCATCGCCAGCGCCAAGAAGGGCGTCGACAAGGTGTTCGCCATGCAGGCCGGGCGGGAGCTGCGGGTGATGGTCAAACCGGACGTGGTCGACGATCTCGAGGCGCACGTCATGGCCCGGGAGGTCGCGAAGCAGATCGAGGAGGAGCTCACCTACCCGGGTCAGGTGCGGGTCACCGTGATCCGCGAGTCCCGGGCAACCGAGATCGCCCGCTGAGCCTTTCGCGTCCGGACTGCGCGCGGCCGCCGGCGGCGGCGAACAACGTCATAAGCGGTGACGGTGCCCCGAGCCGAACCGAGTGATGCCAGGCGGCAGGGCCACCGTCGGGAAGCATGAGCGGCGCGGCGCGCAGGTGTGGCGCCGGTATCCTTGGCGCCTGTGAGCACCACCGAGATCCATCTGACCGAGAGCGCCGCGCGCAGCTACCACATCACCACCTACGGCTGCCAGATGAACGTGCACGATTCCGAGCGCTTGGCGGGCCTGTTGGAGGCGGCTGGGTACGTGCCGGCGGGGGCGCGGGAGGGCGCGGATGTGGTGGTCTTCAACACCTGCGCCGTTCGGGAGAACGCGGACAACCGGCTCTACGGCACGCTCGGCCACCTCGCGCCCATCAAGGCGGCGCACCCGGGGATGCAGATCGCCGTCGGCGGATGCCTCGCGCAGAAGGATGGCGCGTACGTGGTCGAGCGGGCGCCGTGGGTTGATGTCGTGTTCGGTACGCACAATTCCGGCTCGCTGCCCGTGCTGCTGGAGCGGGCGCGTCACAATGACGAGGCGCAGGTCGAGATCCTCGATGCGCTCGAGGTTTTCCCGTCGTCGCTGCCGGCCAAGCGGGACGCGGCCTACTCGGCCTGGGTCTCCATCTCCGTCGGGTGCAACAACACCTGCACGTTCTGCATCGTGCCGTCGCTGCGCGGGCGCGAGGCCGATCGCCGGCCGGGGGACATCCTCGCCGAGATCGCGATGCTGGTCGCCGACGGGGTGTCGGAGGTGACGCTGCTCGGGCAGAACGTCAACGCCTACGGCGTGCAGTTCGGGGACCGGCAAGCGTTCGCCAAGCTGTTGCGCGCCTGCGGGACGATCGACGGCCTGGAGCGGGTCCGCTTCACATCGCCGCATCCGCGGGAGTTCACCGATGACGTGATCGCCGCCATGGCCGAGACGCCGAACGTGTGCCACCAACTGCATATGCCGCTGCAATCGGGATCGGACCGGATCTTGAAGGCCATGCGACGGTCCTACCGCTCGGAGCGGTATCTGCAGATCCTCGCCGACGTGCGTGCCGCGATGCCGGACGCGGCTATCAGCACCGACATCATCGTCGGATTCCCGGGTGAGACCGAGGAGGACTTCCAGGCGACCATTGATGTGGTGCGCCGGGCGCAGTTCGCCAGTGCCTACACGTTCCAGTACTCGCCCCGCCCCGGCACGCCCGCCGCGGCCATGGCGGAGCAGGTGCCGGCGGACGTGGTCGGCGACCGGTATGCGCGGCTCGTCCAGGTGGTTGACGAATGTGCGTTGGCCGGCAATCGGGCGCAGGTCGGGTCCGTCGTCGAGGTGTTGGTGTCTGCGGGCGAGGGGCGCAAGGACGGCGATACGCATCGCATGAGCGGCCGCGCGCGCGACGGCCGGCTCGTCCACTTCACCCCGACCGGGGCCGCCGTGGACGGCTCGATCCGGCCCGGCGACTACGTGATGACGACCGTGACGTACGGAGCGCCGCACTACCTGATCGCCGACGGGGACATCGCCATGCACCGGCGGACACGCGCCGGTGACCGATCGGAAGGCGGATTCGTGCTGCGGACGCCGGGTGTCGGATCGGCGCTGCCGAGTTACGGGACGCCGAAGCCGGCGAGACCGGCGGCGGCGATGGCGGCCGATCAGCAGTAGCGCGGCGCCGCGATCCTGCGCCGTGACATCACCGCGCGCCGCGGCATCGGCGCGCGACCGCGCGGCGCTAGCCTTCGACGGCGCTTTGCGCCGTTCGCAACCACTGCTCCCAGGTCTCGGCCTGCTTCTCCGCCTCCGCCGCCTTGCGCGCGTCACCGGCGGCTCGGGCCTTGTCGGCCTGATCCCGGAACTGCTGCACCCGCGCGCGGAACTGCTCCACCCGTGCTATTGCCTCTGGGTCGGTACGCCGCCACTCGGCCTCTGACGCAGCCCGAACCTTGTCCTCCACTCGTCGCAGCCGGCTGTCCAGATCGTGCAACCGTTCGCGCGGAACCTTCCCGGCGGACTCCCAGCGATCCTGGATCGACCGCAGCTTGCGCTTGGCCTCGTCGAGATCCGCGGATGGGTCGATCCGTTCCGCTTCCGCGAGCAGCTTCTCCTTGGTCGTGGCGTTCGCCTCGAACTCGGCATCGCGTTCGGCGAAGACCTCGTTACGGCGCGCGAAGAAGGCTTCCTGCGCCGCGCGGAACCGCTGCCAGAGTTGGTCCTCCACGTCGCGTGGAGCCCTTCCGGCGGCCTTCCACTCGGTCATGAGATCGCGGTATGCCGCCGTCGTCTCCCGCCAATCGCGCGACGTCGACAGCGACTCGGCCTGCCTGATCAGCTTCTCCTTGACGTCGCGCGCAGCCAGTCGCTGCTTGTCCAGGTCCGCGAAATGTGAACCGCGGGCGCGCGTGAATGTGTCGCGGGCGCGGGAGAACCGCTTCCACAGCGCATCGTCCGTCTTCCGGTCGATGCCGCGGATGGTGCGCCATTCTTCGACGATGGCCTTCAGCCGGTCGCCGGAGGTCTTCCACTGCGTGGAGGACGCGAGGTTCTCCGCCTCCACGCACAGCGCTTCCTTGGCCGCGACCGCCTCGGCACGTGCTTGAGCACGAGCGGCGGACGCCCGTTCGATGGCCGCATCCGCGTCGGCGATCACGGCGTCGAGCCGCGCGGCGGCGCCGTCCAGATCGCCGATTGCTGCCAGAGTGGGGATGGAGTCCTTCAGTGCCACGGCCTGAGTGCGGGTGGCCTTCGCGTCGCCCGCCCCGCTGGCCAGGCGCGCTTCCAAGAGCGCGATCTCGGTGGAGAAATCGTCGAACCGGCGCCCGAAATGGGCCAACCCGGCGGCCGCGTCGCCCGCCTGCCATTCGCCGACGATCCGCTCGCCGGCAGCGGTGCGCACGTACACCACGCCGGCCTCGTCGATGCGTCCCCACGCACCCGGATCGACGGGGATGACGACCGGTGCCACCACGGACTCAGCTGCTGCCGCGGGCTCCACGGACGGCGCACCGGGGCGCGGATCCGGACGCCCGCCGGGAACACCCGGCTTCACAGCGGGTGCCGCAGCCGGGTTGGGCGCTGCAGCCGGATTGTGCTCCGCGGCGGGGTGGTGTGGCGCCGACTCCGTGGGTGGAACCGACGGCGCCTCGGTCTCCTCAGGCATGGTCGCGGGCCCTTCCTGTTCGCAAGGGAGCCGGGTGGCTCCCGGGACGCGAGCGTCCCCGGTCTCATATGCGTCGCGCGCTTCTCGCTGACCTCTCGGTTGCTCCGCAGCCGCATCTGGTGTGTCTCCCGAGCCTCTCGCAAAGGTCTCGTGAGCGTCTCGTTAGCGCAGCCTACTGTGTCTTCGGCCATCGATAGTGTGCCTGCTCAAGTCGGCCGCTGCGACCGGCGGCCGCGACGTGGTGCGAGCACAGGCTCGATACGCTCGATGGGTGATTGTTGCCGCCGCGCTCTGCCCGCCTGCGCCACTGCTGGTGCCTGGGCTGGCCGCCGGGCTGGCGGCCGAGCTCGACGATCTTGTCGTGGCGTGCCGAAAGGCGGTCGGGCGCCTGGCCGGCACGGACCGCGTCGTCGTCGTCAGCGTGGGGGTCGGCCGCGCTGCCGGTCGCCGCCTCGCGCCCGGGACCAGGGTGAGTGCTGCCCCCTTTTCCCGCAGCGATCACCCCGCGACGCCGACGGTCCGATTGCCGTACGGGAGACCGTTGTCCCGTCCGGCCGGCGGCGCGGGCGGGCGCGGCACGTCCGAATATGACGGATATGACGCTGTCCCGGCCGATGCGAGTTCCGACAGCCGCGGCGCTGCCGCCGTGTCGCTGACGGCCGGCTCGATCGTCGCGGCATATCTGCTCGATGCGGGCACGGTGGACGCGCCGACGTTCGCCTACCAGCTGCCACACGATGCCGCACCGGCCGACGCGGCGCGCATGTTCGTGGACCTGGACCCTGCGGCGCCGACCGGGCTCCTGGTGATGGCGAACGGCGCGGCGGCGCACAGCGAACACGCCCCCGGTGGCGACGACCCGCGCTCGCGCGGTTTCGATGCGGATCTCGTCACCGCTATGTCCTCGGGCGATCCGTCGCGGTTGGCCAACACCTGCCGCACCCGGGCCGGGCTCGCGGCCGAGCTGCACGACGACACGCTGCCCGCGCTCGCCGCGCTCGCCGAACTCACCCGGGGGAGCGGCGCTTCGACGGCC
>JAFIHI010000138.1 GCA_017848755.1 Nakamurella sp.
CGCGCCCGCGGGAGTGACCCCAGGCCTTGGCGCCCCGTGGATGGTCCGGCAAGGTATTTCCCGCGCCCGCGGGAGTGACCCCGCATGACCCCAGAGGACGTCACCAACAATACGGTATTTCCCGCGCCCGCGGGAGTGACCCGACGAGATGCTGGACGAGGCCGCGCATCTGGAAGTATTTCCCGCGCCCGCGGGAGTGACCCCGGCTTTCTCATCCCATCCGGCCTTTTAGTCAAGTATTTCCCGCGCCCGCGGGAGTGGTCCCATGCGGAAGCGACGGCGATATTCGACGCAACGGTATTTCCCGCGCTCGCGGGAGTGATCCGCCGAAGACCTGGTTTCACGTCGACGAGCAGCGGCATTTCCCGCGCCCGCGGGAGTGGACCCATCTTGACGATGCCCGACGCCGGACCGACCGGGTATTCCCTGCGAGCATGGGAAGGAGCCTTGTGCAGCGCAGCTGATATGGCGCGAAATCGGGCATTCCGTGCGAGTACGGGGAATGATCCGCGCACTACTATGCACGTTACACTGGCTGATAGTCACTGTTGTCCGATGAGTCACGGTTCCGTTTGTGACAGGGCCGCTGCTGCCCCTTTTGCGCGCCGCAAAAACGAGCGCAGCTGGCGAGCCGCACAGCGATGACTTCATAACTACTGACCTACTTCGCGATGCCAAGCGCTCGACGAACCAAGGTCAGATTCATCAGCCCGTGGCGTCGGTCCGGCTCGTTCAAGTTCACCCACGACGCGTGCCGCTCGTCGGCGAGCAGGTCTGTCGTTGCCCTGACGCGCCTGCGGTCGTTCGCGCTTGCTGAGTCGTAGTCGAGAACGGATGCGTCCCTGACCCAGGCGAGCAATACGGCGGTGTCATCAAGGTGACGGTCGCGGTCACGGGTGTCGACGATGTACGCAGCGCCCTTCGCGACAAGAGCTCCGAACTCGTCCGGTACACCGACATCGACGGCCTTGCCGCCGTGGAACTCAAGCCGGTAGATATCGCGCCGTCGGATCGCCTGCTCGCCGAATGGGACCTCGAAAGCCGGCTTCCCAGCAAGCCGCGGCCGCAACCGCGAGGGAAGGTGGTCGGCGACCATGAGGTCAACCTTTCGGCCATCAGCGTGCACGAAGCGATAGACGTGGCGACTGTCCGCACACAGATCGAAGCCGAGCTTCGCCAGCGCGATCCGCTCATCGACGGGACTCGACCGGCTCGTCGCGTAAACCACCAGGGAGTCGACGTCGTCCGTCGGACGATGCATCGCCACCCCAGCCCGTCGGGCATGCGCGGTGACCATGAGGCCGCCGACGAGGGTCCACTCGGAGACTGCGCCGGATTCGACGAGCTCGATGACCGTCTGCCAGGCCGGGATGAGGTCATCGTCATCCATGACGACGGTCAGTGCACTGCCAGCCACGCCTGTCTCAGCCTCTCGATCATCGCGAGCCCGGCGCTGCGCTCGCGGGTGTCGATGCTCGTCGCCAGGTCCGCGGCAACAACCGCCTTCGGCATGACGTCGCCATGGCATTCGATCGGAAGCGTGTTCTCATACAGCACATCCTGACCAGCGCGATCAGCGAGCATAAACTGCCGCGTCGCGTAATCGTCAGCGGAACCTTCACGGACGTAGCCGGCGACCCGGCGACGGTCGTCGATCAGTTCGGTGCCGAGCATGCCGGCCGCGGCCCCCGTGGTGATCAGACCGGCCCGCGCCCGCTCGACGTTCGCCGCGATGTATCGGCGCGTGATGGTGCGCTTGGCCACCGCCCCCACTGTCTGCTCGGCGGATGACTCACGAATGCGGCGTCGTACCCGTACCCGGGTGCTCTGCGGGAACCGGTCCGCATAGCGGCCGGGCAGCTCCCACAGCAGCCCCCACGCGGAAGACATGTCGACCTGTCGGCCCCTACCCGCGCGAGCGGCTCCGGCCCCCGGTGCTGGCCAGCGCCGTCACCCCCGTCGCCGCCGCCGACGACATCCTCGCCGCCCTCGACGGCTGAGAACGGCTGAGATCAGCCGCTCTTGCGGCGGAAGACCCGGCGCCCACCGGCGGCGCCGTGGGTGGCATGCATCTTGGGGTCGTCCAGCGTGCCGCGGGCACCGGCGGCCGAGCGGCTGCGCTTGCGCTCCAACGCGGCGCGGAACCGCGCCTGCACGTCGGCACGGTCGGCGGCCTGGTCGTCGATACTGTCGGCGGCGTCCGACTCGCTCGTCGCCGAGTGATCGGGCTCCTGCGCGGAAGGCTGTGTGGCCATGCCCCCACCCTGTCACACAGCGCGTGCAGCGCCAAGACGAGCCGACCGGAAATCACAAAGCGGCCCGGCCGCGGGCGCGATCAGGCGTCCAGGGCCGCCCGGGCGGCGGCGAAGCGGGCGATCGGCACGCGGTAGGGCGAGCAGGAGACGTAGTCGAGCCCGATGCGGTGCCAGATCTTGATGGATGCCGGATCGCCACCGTGTTCGCCGCACACCCCCACCTTGAGCGACGGGCGCGCCGATCGGCCCTTGCGGACGCCGATCTCGACGAGTTGGCCGACACCGTCGACGTCCACCGTCGCGAACGGGTTCGCGGTGATCACGCCGTCCCGGCGGTATCGCGCGAGGAACGCTCCCTCGGCGTCGTCACGGGAGATGCCGAGCGTGGTCTGCGTCAGATCGTTGGTGCCGAACGAGAAGAACTCGGCGTGTTTCGCTATGGCGTCGGCCGTCAGCGCCGCGCGCGGCAGCTCGATCATCGTGCCGATCGCGTAGGGGATCCGACGCCCGGCGCCTGCCAGCTCCTCTTCCATGACGCGCTCAACGAGTTCTCGCATGCGCCGCAGTTCTTCGTCGAAGGCGACTAGCGGGATCATGATCTCGGGGCGCGGGTCGCCGCCGGCAGCCGAGACGGCCAGTGCCGCACGGGCAATGGCACGCACCTGCATCTCCGGGATCTGCGGGTAGACGAGGCACAGACGCACGCCGCGCAGGCCCAACATGGGGTTCTGCTCGGCCAGCGACCGGATACGTGCGAGCAGCGCGGTGGCCTCCGCGTGCTCGGCCGCGCTGCCGCCCACATGCTCCAGCCGCTGCACCTCCAACGCCTGATCCACCACAGACGGCAGGAACTCGTGCAGCGGCGGGTCGATGAGCCGGATCGTCACCGGCAGCCCGCTCATTGCCGTGAAGATCTCTTCGAAGTCGCCCTGCTGCATGGGAAGGATCTCGGCCAGCGCGGCAGCGCGAGTGTCGTCATCCGAGGCGAGGATCATGCGTCGGACCGCCGGCAACCTGGCCGAGTCCATGAACATGTGCTCGGTGCGGCACAGGCCGATGCCCTCCGCGCCGAAATCGCGCGCGCGGCGGGCATCCTCGCCGGTGTCGGCATTGGCCCGCACACCGAGGCGGCGGGCATCGTCCGCCCAACCGAGCACCCGCCGGAAGCCGTCCGTCATCTGCGGCGGGACTAACGGCAGCGCGCCGGCGAACACCTCACCGGTTGCCCCGTCGAGCGAGATCACGTCGCCTTCGGCGAAAACCTTTCCACCGATCGTCACGGTCCGCGCATCCATATCGATGGCGATTCCAGAGGCACCGGCGACGCACGGCTTCCCCATCCCGCGCGCCACCACAGCAGCGTGCGAGGTCATTCCGCCGTGGGCCGTGAGAATGCCTTGTGCTGCAACGACTCCGGCGATGTCATCGGGCGTGGTCTCCCAGCGCACAAGCACCACCGCCTCACCGGCGTGGGCGCGCACCTGTGCGGTCGCCTCATCGAGCACCACGCCTCCGACGGCCGCCCCCGGCGAGGCATTCAGCCCGACTGTCAACGGTTCGCCCTTGGCACCGGCATCGATCGTGGGGTGCAGCAGCTGGTCGAGTTGTACTGGTTCGATCCGCTGCAGCGCCTCGGCGCGGTCGATCACACCTTCGGTGACCAGGTCCGCGGCGATCTGCACCGCGGCCGCCGCCGTGCGTTTTCCGTTGCGGGTCTGCAGCAGGTAGAGCACGCCGTCCTCGACGGTGAACTCCATGTCCTGCATGTCGCGGTAGTGCACCTCGACCGCTGCCATGGTCTCGGTGAGTTGCCGGAAAGCCTGCGGCAGCACGGATTCCATCTCCGCGAGCGGCCGGGGCGTGCGGATCCCGGCGACCACGTCCTCGCCCTGCGCGTTCGTCAGGAACTCGCCGTACAGCTCCTTCGCCCCGGTGGACGGGTTGCGTGTGAAGCAGACGCCGGTCGCCGAGGTATTGCCCCGATTGCCGAACACCATCTGCATGACGTTGACGGCGGTGCCGAGATCGTCCGGGATGCCGTTGATCTCTCGGTAGACCTGCGCTCGCGGGTTCCGCCACGATGCGAAGACTGCGTCGATCGCGCGGCGCAGCTGGTCGGTGGGGTCGGTGGGGATGTCCCGGCCGATGTGGTCACGAGACAGGGCGAGGAACGTCGTCACCAGCTCGCGCAGGTCTTCCGTCGAAAGTTCGGTGTCCTGCGCAACTCCGCGCCGCTTCTTGAGAGCGTCCAGCGCATCGGAGTACACGTACGCCGGCACCCCCTCGACCACCTCGCCGTACATGGCGATGAACCGGCGGTAGGAGTCCCACGCGAACCGGGGATTGCCGAACTCAGCGCCGAGCGCGTCGACGGTCTCCCCCGACAGCCCCAGGTTCAGGATCGTGTCCATCATGCCCGGCATGGACACGACCGCGCCCGAACGCACGGCGACCAGAAGAGGTTTCGTCGTCGAGCCCAGGCCGCGCCCGGTTCGCTGTTCGAGCCGCCTAAGCGAGTCGAGCACCTGGTCCCACAGCTGGTCGGGCCACTGCCCACCGGCGGCGGTCACAGCGACACATGCCTGGGTGGTGACGATGAATCCGTCCGGGACCGGTACCCCGAGCCGCGTCATCTCCGCGACGCCGGCGCCCTTGCCGCCCAACAACGACTTCATGGACGCGCTGCCCTCGGCGATGTCGTAGACGAGCTTCGCGCCGACGGCGGTGTCAGCACCGGCGTCAGCGGCTGAGACTGGGGAAGCGTTCACGGTGAGCTCCTCGGAGAGATTAGGTCGGCTGCGCCTCCGCGCGTCGCTGCTCGACCACGTCGATGACCCGCCGCGCCGCCTCCTCCAGTGCCAGCGTGGTGGTGTCGATGACGGGGCATCGGAGCGTGCGCTGAACGGCCAACGCGTGGTCGACTTCCTTGAAAATAGCGGGCAATTCGGCATAATTGCCGACTTCCTCCGCCCGAGCGATGGATCTCACACGCAGTGACCGGATGGCGGCCAAGCGCTGCGGATCGATCGTGAGCGCAACCATACGAAAACGATCAACCTCGAACAGCGCCGCGGGTGGCGCGAGGCCGGTCACCAACGGCACGTTCGCCGTTCGGTAGCCGAGGTATCCGAGGTACATGGACAGCGGCGTTTTGCCGGTTCGGGATATCCCGACGAGCACGATGTCCGCATTCTTCAGACCCTCGGGATGCTGCCCGTCGTCGTGCTTGACCGCGAACTCCATCGCCGCGATCCGTTGGAAATAGTCGGAATCGATGCCCACTGGGCGCGCCACCACGCGCTCCGCGCGATCGCCGCTCGCCTGTTCGAGCGCATCCAACGCGGGCCCGAGCAGATCGAAGTGCGCGACCCCGAGATCGCCGCAGCGCTGCGCGACAAGATCGCGGAGCCCGTCGTCCACCAGGGTGGAGAAGACCGTGATCCGCTCGTGCCGGGACGTCGATATCCGCTCGAAAACGGAGGTCAGCCCCGCAGCCGTGACGATCCGCGGGTGTTTCACAATCCGCGTCGGATGCTCGGTGAACTGTGCTCCGGCGGCGCGTGCGACACGTGACGCCGTGTCCCCGGTGGAATCGGAGATGACGTGGATCGCGATCGGATCGGCACCCATCGCCCCAGGGTATGCACCGCACGGGCTCGGCGCACCGACCGGATCCATGATCCCCGCCTAGCATGGAATTCATCGGCCGCATGAACCGGCAGCCACGCACACAGGCAGCCACCTGGAGGTGCGGCCCGACGGAGATGCCATGGCGACGCTCTTGGACATCGAGGATCTGCACACGCAGATCACCCTTCGGCACGGTGTGGCGCGAGCCGTCGACGGCGTGAGCCTGCACGTCGACGAGCAGGAGATCCTCGGCATCGTCGGCGAATCGGGCTGCGGCAAGACGATGACGGCCCTATCGATCATCCAACTGTTGCCGAGCGGCGGCCACGTCACGTCCGGGCACGTATTTTTCGACGGCGTCGACCTGGTGCGACAGCCCGAATCCGCGATGCGACGCCTGCGCGGCAACGACATCGGCATGGTCTTCCAGGACCCGCTCACCTCGCTGAATCCCACGGTCCGCATCGGCGACCAGATCGCGGAGGCCGTGTTGCTGCACCGGAACGTGTCGCGGCAGCAGGCGCGCGACCGGGCGGCGGAGGTCCTCGGGCTGGTGGGCATGCCGCGGCCGGAGGAACGGCTCGACACCTATGCGCATCTGCTGTCGGGCGGCATGCGTCAGCGCGTGATGATCGCCATGGCGCTGGCCTGCGAGCCCAAACTGCTGATCGCCGACGAGCCGACGACCGCGCTGGACGTCACGATCCAGAAGCAGATCCTGGAACTCATCGACGACCTGCGCCGACGGCTCAGCATGGCCGTGATCCTGGTGACCCACGACCTCGGGGTGATCGCGGGCCGCGCCGACCGGGTCGCCGTGATGTACGCCGGGCGCGTGGTCGAAACCGCCGACACCAGAGCACTTTTCGACAATCCGCGGCATCCGTACACGGAGGCGCTGTTCGAGGCGCTGCCGGAACGGTCGGTCTCGAACCGCGATCCGCTGTACTCCATCCCGGGCATGCCACCCGACCTGAGCGTGCCGGTCGTCGGCTGCCCCTTCGCCCCGCGCTGCCGGTACGCGACCGAGATCTGCCGGCAGCAGGACCCGCCCCTGCACGGCGACACCCTGGCGCACCCGTACGCCTGCTTCCATCCGGTCGGCGACCCCATCGACACCATCGGCTGGACGGCACAGTCCGCGCACACTAGCCCCGTTCCGACCGCCGCCACCGCCCATGACGAGGTTCGCGGCGGCTCCGCCGCCGACATGGACGGCGCCCTGCGCGACGGCCAACCCCTGCTGTCCGTGCAGAACCTCGTCAAGGACTTCGCGGTGACCAGCGGGGCGATCCTGCAACGCCGCACGGGGTCGGTGAGCGCGGTCGCCAACGTGTCGTTCGATGTGCCGGCGGGCACCACGATGGGCCTGGTCGGCGAGTCCGGTTGCGGGAAGACCACTATCGGCCGGATGGTCGTCGGATTGGAGCGGCCGACCAGCGGCCGGATCGTCTTCTCCGGCGCCGATATCGCGCACATCTCCGGACGCGAACGGCGCGAGCGCAGCAGGGATATCCAGCTCATCTTCCAGGACCCGGCAGCCTCGATGGATCCGCGGATGCGCGTCGGCCCGATACTGTCGGAACCGCTCGCCATCCAGCACATGTACCAGCGCAAGGAGCGTCGCTCGGCGATCGACGCGATCCTCGACGAGGTCGGGCTGCCCGGGGCCGCGGTCGAGCGTTACCCGCATGAGTTCTCCGGGGGGCAGCGCCAACGGCTCGCGCTGGCCCGCGCCCTGCTGCTCGAACCACGACTCGTCGTGGCGGACGAACCGGTGTCCGCGCTGGATGTGTCCGTGCAGGCCCAGGTGCTCAACATGATGCGGGACCTGCAGGACCGTCGGGGACTCACGTACATCTTCATCTCGCACGACCTGTCCGTGGTGCGGTACGTCTCGGACTCGATCGCGGTCATGTACCTCGGGAAGCTGGTGGAGATCGGCCCCGGCGAAGACATCTACCGACACCCCGTGCACCCCTACACGAAAGGGCTGATCGACGCGGTGCCGACGGCCGATCCCACCGCCGAACGCTCGAAGGCGAAGCGAGGCGTGACCGGCGAGCTGCCGTCCGCGATCAATCCGCCGTCGGGGTGCCGGTTCCGGACCCGGTGCCCGCGCGCTCAGGAGATCTGCGCGCGGATCGAGCCGCCGCTGCGGCGTTTCGGCGCGCCCGGGCATCTCGCCGCGTGTCACTTCCCGCTGGAGCCGCCCGTCGATGACGTGGTTCCCGGCACGACCGACGGGCCCCTGCAGGTGCCTGCCACGCCCCCGCCAGGCCCGTCATCTCCGCAGTTACCGACGCTGTAACCGGACCTCAAAGGCATCCCGCATCGCGTCGCCGATGAAATTGAACGCGACGACCACCAGCACGATCGCGATGCCCGGCGGGTAGATCAACCACCAATAGCCCACGGCGGCGTACTGAAGGCCGGTCGACAACATGCCGCCCCAGTCGGTGGCGGGCGGCGGAATGGACAGCCCCAGGTATCCGAGCGCGGCCACGGTCAAGATGGCGTCGGCGACCTGGAAGGTGGCGTTGACCATGATGGTACCGACCGCGTTCGGCGCGATATGCCGCAGCACAGCGCGGGTTCCGCCGCCGCCCATCACCTTCACCGCCTGCACGTACTCCCGCACCCGCAGCGACAGTGATTCGCCGCGCACCAGCCGGGCCGTCCCGAGCCAGGAGACGAGCGCGATGACGACGATCAGGATGGTCTTGCTGGTGGTGACGATAGTGGCCAGGAACAGCAGCAGGAACAGCGCCGGGATCGCGAGCAGGCCGTCGACGATGCGCATCATGATGGCGTCGATCCAGCCGCCGAGGTAGCCGGAGATCGCGCCCCACAACGTGCCGAAGAATGTCGCGAGCACCGCGGCGGCGATCCCGACCTCCAACGACGTCTGCCCGCCGACCATCAGCCGGCCGAGTTGGTCGTACCCGCTGCCATCCGTGCCCAGCGGATGGGCGCCGCCCGGACGCATCGTGACGTTCAGCAGGTTCGTGTGGATCTGGTCGGTGTGGTAAAAAAGCGGCCCAATGAAGCAGAACAACAGAAAGACGACGATGACGGCGACCCCGGCCAACGCCAGCTTGTTCTCGGCGAACACCTCCACGCCGCGCCGGAGCAGGCCCACCGGCTTGCCGGACTCCAGGGTCAGGGGCACATTCGCCGGCTCGGTCTGCGCCGCCTCGTAGTTGCTGAGCGTCATGTCAGCACGTACCTCACTCTCGGATCGAGGACGGCATAAGCGATGTCGGCCAGCAGCGACCCGACGACGGTGGCGACGCCCACGATCAGGGTGAAGCCCAGTAGCACCGGATAGTCCTGATCCTGGGTCGAGTTCCAGAAGAGCAGCCCCATGCCGGGGTAGTTGAAGACGGACTCGGTGATGAGCGTTCCGGAGAAGATGCCCGGCAGGCTGAGCCCCAGCAAGGTGGCAATGGGGATCAACGCATTGCGCAGCACGTGCTTAAACATCACCCGCCCCTCGCCGGCGCCCTTGGCCCGGGCGGTGCGGACGTAATCCTCGACGAGGTTGTCCATGATCGAGGAGCGCGCGTAGCGGCTGAAGAGGGCGACCGTCACGAGGGTGAGCGTCGCGACGGGCAGCACGAGACCCTTGGGATCCTCGAGTATCTGCAGGAACGTCGACCCTTGCGGGGCCTCGGGCGGGAACCATCCCAGGCCGATGGCGAACCAGATGATGAGCAGCAGGCCGAGGAAGAACGTCGGCGTCGAGTAGAAGATGAACGACGCACCCGTCAGCACGTAATCCGACGGCTTGTTGCGCCGGGCCGCCTGCAGCACGCCGAGCGGTACGGCCACGATCACCGCGATCACGGTCGATAACACCGTGAGAACTAGCGTCTTCGGCAGCCTGTTGGCGATCAGCGACGCCACGGACTGGTTCAGCTTGATGGAGAAGCCGAAGTTCCCGCGGATCAGCTGGTTGATCCACACGCCGTACTGCGCGGGCCACGGCAGGTCGTATCCGTTCTGCTTGTTGAACAGCGCGATCTGCGCGGGTGTGGCGCGCGTCCCCAGGATGGCGCGGGCGGGTCCGCCGGGCAGCAGGTGCAGGAGGATGAAGACGATCACCGTGACCAGGAACAGCACGACGATCGACTGCAGGACGCGGCGGATGAGATAGCCGGTCATCGCGGACCTCTTGCGAGATCCGCGATGACCGGTCGCGATCCGGACATGATCGCGCGCTCCGTGCGCTGCCTACCGTGCCGTTACTTCACGTAGTACCAATCCTCCGGCGAGATGTTCAGGTACACGTTCTGCGGCACCACACCGCGCAGGTTGTTGGCGACCTCGGTGAGCTCGTAGTCCGCGTTCGGGGTCCAGAACACGGGCAGTTGCTTCGCGAGGTAATCGGCGTAGGTGTGCAGCACGCCGACACCGCTGGTGGTGTGCGTCGCCTTGATGTTAGCGTCGTTGGTGGCATCGGTGTAGGCGCCGGAGTTCGATCCTGCGCCGGTCGCGAAGATCTCACCGCCGGTCGGGTAGTAGTCCGGCGCGAAGACCCAGCCGCCGCCCCAGTTCTGCATGTCCCAGGTGTGGTCGGTCGGCACCGCCTTAGCGACCACCGTGTTGAAGGTGCCGGTCGAGAGGTCGACAACGATGCCGGCCTGCGAGGCGTTGGACTTCAACGACTCCATGAGGGTGGTGATCCATCCGGTGCCGCTCGCATATTGCAGTTTGAACTCAAGCTTCTGCCCGGCCTTGATGCCCGCACCGCATTCGCCGGCACCGGTGCCAGGCTTCGTGCAGGTCGCCGCGCCGCTGGACGGGATCGTCCAACCGTGGCTGGTGAGCAGTTGCTTCGCCGCGTTGATGTCCAGCGGGTACGGATCCTGCTGCAGGTCCGCCGGAACCAGGTCACTCTTCGGCAGGAGCGGGATCGGGCCGGTGGTCAGGTAGCCGTAGCCCTTCATGGCGCTCTTGATCACGTCCTTCTGGTCGATCAGGTGCTGGAACGCCTGCCGGAAGTAGAGCTGCTTGAAGATCGGGCCGGTGGTCGGGTTGGTGAAGTTCATCGGGAAGTAGTTGATGGAGAAGCCGATCCACGGAACCATGTAGAAGTTCGCGGACAGCGGGTTCGGTCCGGCGACCGTCGGGTCGGTGGTCGGCGCGACGATGTCCTGTTGCGGGATGAAGCCGACCTGCACCGTCTGGCTTCCGGAGCGGATCACGTTGTACTCGGCGGTATCCGTCGTGAACGGAACCTCTTGGAACTTGTCCAGTTTCGGCTTGTCCGGGCCCGAGTACGCGGTGTTCGGGACGAAGGTGATGTGTCCGTCTGCGTTGAACTCCGACAGCTTCCACGGCCCGTCGACCACGGACCAGAGCGGGCTCGTCGCGTAGCTGGTCAGTTTCTTCGACTGCGCCGTCAGGTACTTGTAGACGGCGTTGCAATCCGACTCGGTGGTGGCGCAGTTGCTCGGCCCGCTCGCCGTCCTGTCCCACGCGGGGGGCATCGGCGTGACCTGGCTCAGTTCGTTGAAGGTGTACCACTGCTGCGAGTAGGCCGCGTTGAGCGTCAGCTGGATGGTGGACGCGTTCACGATCTTCATCGCGGTGATGTTGTCCGGGATCGCACCGGGGACGTACGCCGCCCAGTTCGCCTTCTCGGCTTTCATCATGTTCAGCCAGAACATGACGTCCGTCGACGTGACGGCCGTTCCGTCGGACCACTTGTACGGCTTCAGCGTGATCGTCGCGGTCTTGCCACCGTCGGAGAAGACCGGCTGCTCCGCAAGGCTTTTCGTCGTGTTCAGCACCGGGTTCTCGCCCACCCCGAAGTAGTAGAGCGGCCGGTACATCAGGTACTGGAAGTCGGAGATGTTGATGACGGAGAAGTTCGTCAGGCTCATGAAGGGGAAGATCCAGTTCGGCACGGTCTGCGGCGGCTCCGCGAACACCGCCGTCCCGCCCTGGATCGGTGTGCCGCCGGTCGGCACCCCGGGCGGGGCGGAGGTCGACGAGCTGGGCGTGGACGAACCACTGCTCGGCGCGGTGGATCCGCTGCTCGACGGCGCCGACGACGACGAGCTCGAGGACGATGCACTGGTGGTGGCGGCAGGATTACTGCCGCATGCTGCGAGCGTCATTCCGGCGATGGCCAGGACGGCGACCATCCAGCGAGCGTGGTGCGCGGTACTGCGCATGGTGGTTCACCCCACATTGTTGTGGGCGGCACGGGCACCCGGTGCCCTGCAGACGGGATTCATTCCCCATGTCGCGTGACTGCTTCCATCATGTGACGTTTTTCGACAACATGTCGGCTCCCCTACGTTGCGATTTCATATCGCACGTCCCGCACCGGCAAGTTAAGGGACCGCTTAGGTCGCGGTTGACTTCCTGTCAGCAAACGCGCGCAATGGAGAGACACGGCGAGCCGCAGCGGCATCACGCAGGAGCTGACCTCGACACGGTGCCGCGGCCGGCGCAGCGAGAGGAGCGCGCCATGCAAGTGCCTGCACCGTTCGAGTACGAGCGAGCGACCAGCGTCGACGGGGCGATCGGTCTGTTGGAACGCCTGGGCGACACCGCGAAACTCGTCGCGGGCGGGCACAGCCTGCTGCCGATGATGAAGCTGCGGCTCGCGAACTTCGAATACCTCATCGATATCAACGACCTGCACGGCGAACTCGGCTACATCACGTTCACCGCCGACGAGGTGCGGATCGGTGCGATGACGCGACACCGCGAGATCGCCGAATCCGCCGAGCTGGCAACAGTTTTCCCGATCTTCGCGGATGCCGAGCAGGTGATCGCCGACCCGGTGGTGCGCAACCGCGGCACCATCGGTGGGTCGCTGTGCCAAGCCGATCCGGCGGAGGACCTCTCCGCCGTGTGCACGACGCTCGGCGCGAGTTGCGTCATCCGCGGATCCGGCGGCGAGCGGGTGGTGCCGATGGCCGAGTTCCACCGCGGACCGTACGAGACCGCCGTCGGCCCCACGGAGATGCTCACCGAAGTGCGCTTCCCCATCCGGCCCCATGCCGGCAGTGCCTACGAGAAGGTTGAGCGACGAGCCGGCGACTGGGCGGTCGCGGCGGCCGGCGCGGCGGTCTGGCTGGACAGTGAACCTCGCGGCTCACGCGGCGGTACCGACAGCGAATATGACGGGCAAGACGTGGTTCTCGCCGATGCCCGCGTCGGCCTGGCCGCGGTCGGTCCGAACACGGTGGAGATCCCGAGCATCTCGGCCGCGTTGCGCGGCCAGACTCCGTCCGAGGAGCTGTACGCGCGGGCCGGCGAACTGGCGGCGCAGAGCTGCAATCCGGTGACGGACCCGCGCGGGAGTGCCGACTACAAGCGGCATCTCGCCGACGAGCTCACTCGCCGCGCGCTGCGCCGCGCGGTGCAGCGCGCGACCGACCAGGTAAGGAGCTGATCCGCGATGCAGGTGACGATGACGGTGAACGGCGAGGCCGTCACCCGGGAGATCGAGGGCCGGCTGCTGCTGGTCCACTTCCTGCGAGACACGTTGGGGCTGACCGGAACTCACTGGGGTTGCGACACCAGTAACTGCGGCACCTGCGTCGTGCTCATGGACGGCGAACCGGTGAAGTCTTGCACGGTGCTGGCGGCAATGGCCGGCGGTCACGAGATCCGCACGGTGGAGGGCCTGGCCGCCGGCGGCGAGCTCGACCCGGTGCAGCGCGGCTTCATGAACTGCCACGGCCTGCAGTGCGGGTTCTGCACCCCGGGCATGATGATGACCGCCCGAGCCCTGCTGGACCGCAATCCGGATCCGACGGAACACGAGATCCGCGAAGCGATCTCGGGTCAGATCTGCCGGTGCACCGGGTACAAGAACATCGTCGAATCGATCCGCTGGGCGGCGACCGACGCGGCCGGCACTCGCACCACGCTGGAGCCGGTGGAAGCGCAGAGCGTAGGGAGCGCATCATGACGACCGTGGCGGAGCCGCAGACCGCGCGCGAGACCGCATTCGTGGACAACGACCGGCACCCCGTCGGACACGGGCGGATGCTCCGCAAGGAGGACCCCCGGTTCGTGCGAGGTAGGGGCCACTACCTCGACGACGTCCAACTGCCGGGCATGTTGCACCTGGCGATCCTGCGCTCGCCGCTCGCCCACGCGAAGATCACCGCGATCGACATCACCGCCGCGCAGGCGCACCCGAGGGTGAAGCTCGTGGTGACCGGGGCGATGCTCGCGGAGAAGAACCTCGCCTGGATGCCGACCCTGTCGAACGACGTGCAGGCGGTGCTGGCCACCGACAAGGTGCGGTTCCAGGGTCAGGAGGTCGCGTTCGTCGTCGCCGAGGATCGCTACGCCGCGCGGGACGCCCTGGAACTGATCGACGTCACGTACGAGGAACTCCGTCCCGTCATCGACGCGCGACACGCGCTCGACCCCGACGCCCCCGTGATCCGCGACGACCTCAAGGACAAAAAGGACAATCACATCTTCGACTGGGAGACCGGCGACAAGGACGCGACCGAGAAGGTATTCGCGGCAGCGGATGTCGTCGTGACCCAGGACATGGTCTATCCCCGCGTGCATCCGGCCCCGATGGAGACCTGCGGCGCGGTTGCGGACTACGACCCAATCGACGGCAAGTTAACGCTCTGGTCGACCACGCAGGCGCCGCACGCGCACCGCACGCTGTATGCCATCGTCGCTGGCCTGCCGGAGCACAAGATCCGCGTGATCTCGCCGGACATCGGCGGCGGATTCGGCAACAAGGTGCCGATCTACCCCGGGTACGTGTGCGCGATCGTCGGATCGCTGCTCACCGGTAAGCCGGTCAAGTGGATGGAAGATCGGTCCGAGAACCTCACCAGCACGAGCTTTGCCCGGGACTACGTCATGCACGGGGAAATCGCCGCGACGAAGGACGGCAAGATCCTCGCGATCCGGACCCATGTGTTGGCCGACCACGGTGCGTTCAACGGCCAAGCCGCGCCGGTCAAATACCCGGCCGGGTTCTTCGGCGTATTCTGCGGCAGCTACGACCTTGAGGCCGCGTACGCCCACCAGACGGCCGTGTATACGAACAAGGCGCCCGGCGGGGTGGCTTACGCCTGCTCGTTCCGCATCACCGAGGCCGTCTACCTCGTGGAGCGGATGGTCGACTGTCTCGCGTTCGAGCTGGGCATGGACCCGGTGGAACTGCGGCGCAAGAACCTGCTCCGCCCGGAACAGTTCCCGTACACCACCAAGACCGGTTGGGTCTTCGACTCGGGCAATTACCAGGCGACCCTGGACGAGGCGCTGCGGATCGCCGGATATGACGAGCTCCGGCGCGAGCAGGCGGCGAAGCGCGAGCGCGGCGAACTGATGGGCATCGGGGTCTCGACGTTCACCGAGGCCGTCGGCGCGGGGCCGCGCAAGGACATGGACATCCTCGGCCTCGGCATGAACGACGGTTGCGAGCTCCGCATCCACCCCACCGGCAAGGCGACCGTGCGGTTGTCGGTACAGACGCAGGGCCAGGGGCACGAGACCACGTTCGCGCAGATCGTCGGGGAGGAACTGGGGATCCCGCCGGCGGACATCGAGGTGGTGCACGGCGACACCGACCAGACCCCGTTCGGTCTGGGCACCTACGGCAGCCGGTCCACACCGGTGTCCGGCGCGGCGGCGGCGTTGGTCGCCCGCAAGATCCGCGACAAGGCGCGCATCATCGCCTCCGGCATGCTCGAGGTGAGCGTGGCAGACCTGGAGTGGGACAAGGGTTCCTTCCAGGTGGCCGGCGATCCGGGCAAGGCGGTGACGATCCAGCAGATCGCCATGCGGGCGCACGGCGCGGGCGACCTGCCGCAGGGTCTGGAGGGCGGGCTCGACGCCGAGGTCTGTTACAACCCTTCGAATCTCACCTACCCCAACGGCGCGTACATCTGTGTGGTGGACGTCGATCCGGGGACCGGGAAGGTGACGGTGCGGCGCTTCATCGCCGTCGACGACTGCGGCACCCGCATCAATCCGATGATCATCGAGGGCCAGGTGCACGGCGGGTTGGCGGACGGGATCGGTATGGCGCTCATGGAGATGATCTCCTTCGACGAGGACGGCAACTGCCTCTCCGGCTCGCTGATGGACTACCTGCTGCCGACGGCGCTGGAGGTGCCGGCGTTCGAGACGGGCTTTACGGTGACTCCTTCGCCGCATCACCCCATCGGCGCGAAGGGTGTCGGCGAGTCCGCGACGGTCGGGTCGCCGCCCGCGGTGGTGAATGCGGTGATCGACGCCCTTCGGCCGTTCGGGGTGCGGCACGTGGATATGCCGCTCACGCCGTCGCGGGTGTGGGAGGCCATGCAGGGCACGGTGCAGCCGCCGATATGAGGCGGATATGACGATGTTCTGACAGCGGCCTGTCGGCAAGCAGACCGAGGGGAATTCGACGGAAGGAGCGCCGATGAGCCAGGTGATCGCCGAACGGGTGAGCGCGCTTCGGCTCGCGCGCACGCCGTTCGTGCAGGCGACCGTGGTGCGGGCGCAGCCGCCGACCTCGGTGCGCCCGGGTGACGACGCGATCGTGCTCGCCGACGGGACGCTGGAAGGGTTCATCGGCGGGCAGTGCACCCAGAATTCGGTGCGCAACGCGGCCCTCGCCGCGCTCGCCGAGGGCAATGCGACCCTGCTGCGCGTCCTGCCGGACGGGGCGGTCGAGTTCCCGTCGACCCCCGGGGCGCAAGTCGTCGTGAACCCGTGCCTGTCCGGCGGCGCCGTCGAGATCTTCCTCGAACCGGTGCTCCCGCCCGCGGTCGTCGCGGTGACCGGGTCGACCCCCATTGCCGCGGCGGTGCGTGCGGCCGTCACGTTTCTGGGCTATGCGGCTGCTCCGGCCACCGGGGACGACGAGACCGTCCGGACCGCAAGCGATCTCGCCGGGTGTGCGGCCGTGGTCCTGGCCAGCCACGGGCCGGGCGAGGCGGAGACGCTGCGCGCCGCGTTGGATGCGGGCATTCCGTATATCGCGGTCGTGGCAAGCAAGCGGCGCGCCGCCGGACTGTTCGAGGACATCGGTTTGAGCGAGGCAGAGCGCGCACGAGTGCACTCGCCCGCGGGACTATGGATCGGCGCGCGCACCGCGCCGGAGATCGCGCTGTCCATCATGGCCGAGGTGGTGGCCTCGATCCGTGGCGTCGACGCCGTGCCCCGGGCGAGCACGTCCCTCGCTCCGGGACATGCGAAACGCCATCCGCGGTCGCACGACGTGCCCCCGGCGGGGAAGCAGGAGACGCTCACTCCGATGCAGGCGATCGACCCGGTGTGCGGGATGACGGTGACGGTGATGCCGGATACGCCCCACCTGGCGATCGACGGGGAGGACTTCTATTTCTGCAACCCGGGATGCCGCAAGCGTTTTGCGCGCGAGCGGTCGGTTGCGCTGTGAGATTCGTCGTGCGCCACGCAGCGTGCGTGACCCTGTGACCGTGACGGTGGCCGAATCCGAGATCGCCGCGCCGCTCTTCGCGGATGTGGATGACGTGCGCGCTCGACTCGACGCGCAGGACTATCTCGTCGATACCGGCATGGCCACGGCGATCCTCTTGGCGTCGACGCTGCACCGGCCGCTGCTGCTGGAGGGCGAACCGGGTGTGGGCAAGACGACAGCCGCGAAGGCAGTCGCCGCGGCCCTGCGCGCCCCACTGCTGCGGTTGCAGTGCTACGAGGGGTTGACTGCGGCAGAAGCGTTGTACGAGTGGAACTATCAGCGTCAGCTGCTCGCGATCCGGCTCGCTGAGGCTGCGTCCCAGGTAGCGGGCACAGGGAAGGGCACGGCGATCCGGCAGGCGGACCTGTTCACCGAGGAGTACCTGGCCGAGCGGCCGATCCTGGCGGCCGTGCGGCACATCGGGCCGGTGCCACCGGTGCTGCTGATCGACGAGATCGACCGGGCCGACGACGAATTCGAGGCGCTGCTGCTGGAGTTCCTCGGCGAGTGGTCGGTGACCGTCCCGGAGCTGGGCACGTTCACAGCGGACCGGCCGCCGCTCGTGGTGCTGACGAGCAACCGCAGCCGCGACCTGCACGACGCCCTGCGCCGCCGCTGCCTCTACCACTGGATCGACTACCCGACGCCGGAACGCGCGGCGACCATCGTGCGGCGGCGGGTGCCCGGAGCCACGGAGCAACTGGTGGCCTCAACGACCGAGTTCGTCGGCCGGGCGCGGACGCTGGACCTGGACAAGGCGCCTGGGCTGGCGGAGACCATCGACTGGGTTTCCGCGCTGGCCGTGCTCGGCGCCACCGACCTCGTCCGCGACGATATCGTGGCCTCCCTCGGCAGCATCGCCAAAACGCCCGACGACCGCGACACGATCGTCGCCGCACTGGACGATCTCCGCCATCCGGCACAGTGACACCGACCATGACGGCGCTCCGGGGCTCGGCTGATCCCGGACTGCTGCGCGGCGTGGACCGAGCGGCGTTCGCAGTCGCACTCGCCGACCGGCTGCGCCGAGCCGGTGTGCCGGTCGACCTGACGGCGGTCGCCGATCTGATAGGCGCGCTGCGAGCGCAGGCTCCGGCCGATCGGGATGAGCTGTACTGGGCGACGCGGATCACCCTGGTGCGCCGCCATGCAGACCTGCCCGCATTCGAGGCCGCCTTCGCGGCCGTCTTCGCCGACGCCGTGCTGCCGATGGACCCACACGCCCGCCGCCGACCGCTGCCCGCCGGTCGGTCGAACGACCGCTACGCCCCCGTGCCGCGGGCGGATGCGGATCCCGAGCAGGGCACCGGACTGCCGTGGACCACGCTGCCGGCGATCACTGAATCGGCGGATCCGGCCCCGGAAGCGCCCACCGTGCCGCTGCGGCTTCCGGCCGATGTCGCGGGGTTGACCGAGACGCCGTTCGAGGAACTGAGCGAGCGCCAGATGGACATACTGGGCCGCTGGCTGCTCGCCGCCGGCGCACGCCGGCCCGTCCGTCGCTCGCGACGCATGGCCGTCAGCGCTTCCGGAGATCGAATCGCATTGCGCCCCACGCTGTCTCGCGCGCGCCGGACCGGTTTCGAGGTGATCCGCCTGGTGCCGGTCGCGCCGCGGGAGCGTCCGCGGCGGATCGTCGTGGTGTGCGACGTGAGCCAGTCGATGCAGGCGCAGACGAGCGCCTACCTGCACCTCATGCGGGCACTCGTACAGCAGTGGGCCGCGGACGCGTTCGCGTTCGCCACCCTGCTCACCCGACTGACGCCCGCGTTGGCCCACCGCTCTCCAGCGGCGGCCATCGAGGCGGCGACCGCCGCCGTGGACGACCGGTTCGGCGGCACCCGCATTGCGACCAACCTGCACGCGCTGCTCGCCGGCCGGCACGGCGGACTACTGCGCGGCGCCATCGTGCTCATCGGGTCCGACGGTTGGGACGCGGATCCGCCCGAAGAGCTGACCCGGGTGATGCGCCGGGTAAGCCGGCGGGCACACCGCGTCATCTGGATGAACCCCCGCGCGGGGGCAGCGGGATTCGCGCCTCGCGTGGCGACAATGGCTGCGGCACTGCCGTTCTGTGACGCCTTCCTGCCCGCGCGCACGTTCGCGGAGTTGGCCCGCGTCATCGACGCGGTCCCGGGCCTGCCGGGCGATGCCCGATATGCGCGGCGGGAACGAACCGGCAGCGGCCGCGAACAGCGTCATACTCGACGGTTCAGCTCCACAGCGTGACGTGTATGGACGGACGGAACCGGCCCACCGCCGCACCGGAGCCGCGCAACATCGCCTGGATCGCGCGCGGGGTGGTAATGAACCGCACCAGCTCCGCGGCGGCCGACGGTGCGGCCTCCCCGGCCAGCGTGCCGATGCTCCACGAACCTTCGGCGCGGGTGTGCGGACCCGGGACACGCAGCAGGTCGCCGGCCGCTAGATCCGCGTTCACCGCCCAGGAGAGCGCCAGGCACACGCCGCGGCCGCGCTTGGCCTGTTCGACCGCGGCGGACTGGCTTTGGAAGATCTGCTGGTTCGTGTCCGGGATGGCGATGCGGTGCACGACTTGCGGGACGAGACCGACCGACCCCGCACCCGACGGACCGAGCAGCCACGTCTGCCGGCGCAACTCGGCGATGCCGGGGATGGTGTGTGCGAGCGGGTGCGTGGGACCGATGGCGGCGACGATCTCGTACTTGAGGAACGGGCGTACGGCGATGGCATCGGTACCCCCGGCGCTCGGCAGCTCGGGGCCGATGGCGACATCGACGGTGCGATTGCGCAACAGGGCCGCGAAATCCCTCGGATCGTGCAGGCTCATCTCGACATCGAGATCGGCGGCGCGGCCCGCGAACAGCTGGATGAGCCCGGGCGCGGCATATTCGGCGAACAGGCTCGAGGAAGCGATCCGCAGCAGCCGGCGGCCGTGGCCGGCCTGGCTGACCTCGAGGATGGTCCGATCCTGCAGACCGAGCAGCTCGGCCGCGCGACTGGCGAGCCGCAAGCCACCAGGAGTGAAGGCCAAGCCGGAACCGGTGCGGGTGTACAGCGCGTCGCCGAGTTCCTTGCGGAGCTGACCGATGTGCAGGGACACGGCAGCCTCGCTGACGGCGAGTTCGGCGGCGGCCTTTTTCACGGACCCGAGGCGGACGACCGCCGCGAACGCCCTGAGCTGTGTCGGGGTCACGGTCCGCCTCTTTTCGCCGCTACCGCCCTGCTGCGCTCATCATGCCGGATGTCGGCGTGTCACGAAGAACACGGCGGCAGCCCCGAAGTAGCCCCGGACAGCGGCACAGGGCAGCATAGAGACGGATATGTGTGCGTCCGAGTACCAGCTCCGACCCCGCCCCGAGGAGTTCCGCGGGGCGCGATGGCCGGGCCGCCGTACCGCGCACGTCGACGAGCCCGGCCGGGAGGCACCATGACTGACAGCGTCACCAACAACAGCGTCACCAACAACAGCTTCGACACTCGCGGGACGCTGACGGTCGACGGCCGCGATTACGAGATCTATCGGCTCGACCGGATCCCCGGAGCGGACAAACTGCCGTACAGCCTCAAGGTGCTGCTGGAGAACCTGCTGCGGAACGAGGACGGCGTCTCGGTGACGGCCGACCAGATCCGCGCCCTGGCAGGGTGGCAGGCGCACGACGTAGCCCACGCCGAGATCCAGTACAACCCGGCGCGGGTGCTGCTGCAGGACTTCACCGGCGTGCCGGCGGTGGTCGACCTGGTCGCGATGCGCGATGCGATGCGCGATCTCGGCGGCGACCCCAAGCAGGTCAACCCGCTGATCCCGGTCGAGCTGGTGATCGACCACTCGGTGATCGCCGACGACTTCGGGCGCGCGGCATCGTTCAAGATCAACGCGGACCTCGAGTTCGAGCGCAACAAGGAGCGCTACCAGCTGCTGCGCTGGGCGCAGCAGGCGTTCGACAACTTCGTCGTGGTGCCGCCGGACACCGGCATCTGCCATCAGGTGAACCTGGAGTACCTGTCCCGCGTGGTGTTCGGCGCATCGTCGGGCACACGGATCTCTGAGCACACCGGCCTGCCGATGGCGTACCCGGACACGCTCGTCGGCACCGACTCGCACACGCCGATGGTCAACGGTCTCGGCGTACTGGGCTGGGGTGTCGGCGGCATCGAGGCGGAGGCGGCCATGCTCGGCCAGCCCGTGTCGATGCTGCTACCGCAGGTGGTCGGCCTGAAGCTGGTCGGCGAGCTCCGGGAGGGCACCACCGCCACGGACATGGTGCTGACCGTTGCCGAATTGCTGCGGAAGACGGGCGTCGTCGGCAAGTTCGTCGAGGTGTTCGGCCCGGGCATGGGCCAGGTCTCGCTCGCCACCCGGGCGACGATCGGCAACATGAGCCCGGAATACGGCTGCACCTGCACGATGTCGCCCATCGACGCCGAAACACTCGACTACCTGCGCTTCACCGGGCGGTCCGCCGAGCACGTCGCGCTGGTCGAGGCCTACGCGAAGGCGCAGGGACTGTGGCACGATTCGTCCACCCCGGACCCGGAATACTCGCAGGTCGTGGAGCTGGACCTGGGCACGATCGAACCGTCGATCGCCGGGCCGAAGCGTCCGCAGGACCGCATCTCGCTGGCTGCGGCGAAGCACACGGTGGAGGCACTGCTGGCGAACCCGGGGCTGGACGTCCGGCAGGTCGCCGGGCTGGACGAGGCCGCCGAGGAGTCGTTCCCGGCCAGCGACCCGATCGCCATGCACCGGGCGCACGCCGGCGACGAGCCCGCCGACCGGTCGGCCCTGAAGAACGGGACCAACTGGACGTCGAACCGCCAGCCGATGACGCTCAACGGGGTCGACACCTCGGTGGACAACGGCGATGTCGTGATCGCGGCGATCACCTCCTGCACCAACACCTCGAATCCGTCCGTGATGATCGGCGCCGCGTTACTGGCGCGCAACGCCGTAGAGAAGGGCCTGAAGTCAAAGCCGTGGGTCAAGACCTCGCTGGCCCCGGGTTCGCGCGTGGTCACCGACTACATCGAGCGGGCGGGGCTGACGCCGTACCTCGATGCGCTCGGTTTCAACCTGGTCGGGTACGGCTGCACCACCTGCATCGGGAACTCCGGGCCGCTGCCGAACGAGGTCGCAGAGGCGGTCGACGCCGGCGACCTGACCGTCGCATCGGTGCTCTCCGGCAACCGCAACTTCGAGGGCCGTATCCACCCGCAGAGCCGGATGAACTTCCTCGCCTCGCCGCCGCTGGTGGTGGCATACGCGCTGGCCGGCTCGATGCACGTGGACCTGACGAAGGACCCGCTCGGCACCGGCAACGACGGCCAGCCGGTGTATCTGAGGGACATCTGGCCGACCGCGGCCGAGATCAAGAAGGTGGTCGACGCGTCGATTGAGGCGCAGATGTTCACCGCCGGATATGCCGACGTGTACGCCGGGGACGAGAACTGGAACAGCCTCCCGGTCCCGGCGGGCGAGCAGTTCGACTGGGACGACGAGTCGACCTATGTGCGGCAGCCGCCGTACTTCGTCGGCATGGGCGTGCACGCGGACACGCTGACGGACATTACCGGGGCACGGGTACTCGCCAAGCTCGGTGAATCCGTGACCACGGACCACATCTCGCCCGCGGGCTCGATCAAGCGCGACTCCCCCGCCGGGCATTACCTGACCGAGCACGGTGTGCAGACTAGGGAGTTCAACTCATACGGCTCGCGCCGCGGCAACCACGAGGTGATGATCCGCGGTACGTTCGCCAACATCCGGCTGCGCAACCAACTGGTGCCGGGCGGGGAGGGCGGATTCACTCGGCATCTGCCCGGCGAGGAGCAGACCACCATTTATGACGCCGCTCAGCAGTATGCGGCCGACGGGGTACCGCTGATCGTGCTGGCCGGGAAGGAATACGGCTCCGGCTCGTCCCGCGACTGGGCGGCCAAGGGCACGTTGCTGCTCGGCGCGAAGGCTGTGCTCGCCGAATCCTATGAGCGCATCCACCGGTCGAACCGGATCGGCATGGGCGTGCTCCCACTGCAGTTCAAGGACGGCGACACGGCGGAGTCGCTCGGCCTGGACGGCACCGAGACCTACTCGATCACCGGGTTGGCCGGGGCGGAGGAGGTCCCGAACGAGGTGACCGTGCGCGTGCAGCCGGACGGCGGGCAGTCGCGCGAGTTCACCGCGAGGGTGCGGATCGACACGCCGTCCGAGCAGGAGTACTACCGGCATGGCGGCATCCTGCAGTACGTGCTACGTCAGCGTCTGGAGGCGTAGCGGGAAGCACAGCCCACAGGCATCCTGGCAAGTGCCAACACCGCTCGGCCCCGGGGACAGGATCTCCGGGGGCCGAGCCGTTTTGGCACTGCGACGGGCCTATCTCGCGTCGAGTCGACCCAGGATCTCGGCCAGCTGGCCGGCTACCTCGTCGAACCTGCGATCCACGGCCTCAAACCGGGCGTCCATGTCGGCAAGTCGGCCATTGATTACTGCCAATTGCTCGCCTGTACTGCCGAATACTTCTTGCATCTCGACCAGTCGAACGTCGACGGAGTCGAACCTGTGGTCAATGGTGTGTAGGCGACCCTCGATCGTGTTCAGCCAGCCGTCGATCGTGTCCAGCCTCGCGCCGGACTCGTCGAGCCGTCGGTCCATACCGACCAGTCGACCTCCCATGACGTCGAGCCGTTCATCCATCGCGTCGAACCGCCGATCGACCGTGCCGAACCGGCGATCCATCTTCTCCGACAGGACGTCGACCTTCTGGTCCACATCAGCGACCAACTCGTAGAGAGCGTCGATATCGCCGCCGTGTCGACGCACCTGACGTTCAAGGTCGGGCTGGGTCATGGACCGACTATAGCGGCGGCAGTGTTCAGCTCACAGAGCTATCCACAATCGGCTACGCCCCGAGATGGGCGAGGATGACGCCCACCACCATGCTCACGGCGAGCAGCACGATCACGATCCGGAATGCCAGCAGCATGCGCGGGCGCAACCGGTGGGTGGTCACCCCGGCGGTGCGCAGCCCGCTGCCGACCCCGTGCCCGCTCGCCAGGACCAGCACCAGCGCCACCACGAGGAGCGCGGTCCCGACATCGGTCAACACGATCAGGGCGGTGAGCTGCCCCGCGAGCACACCCGCGTTCCCGATGTTCCAGCCCGCCCAGGCCAGCCACGCGTTCCGGGCCGGCGCCTTCGGGGTGAGCCAGCTGACCGCGGCTCCGAGGAACACCTGCGCCACACCGCCGACCAGCACCAGGTAGGCAGTCGCCCACGCCGTCTTCTCGGTCGAGACATACGCGGTCGCCGCGGCGAGCACGCCGCCACCGATGATGCACGCAACGCCCGCGACGAGGTACGGCATGAGCCAGACACGGTGACCAGCGGTCACGCCATCGCGACCAAAAAGCACTGCTGGCGCACCAGTTTCCGCACCCACCCGTATTCGTCCTCGCAGTGTCCGAGAGCTACACCAGGATGCGCAGCGGCTTTGCGAGCAGATCCGTCAGGTCGCGCAGGAACGCCGCGCCCATCGCGCCGTCGAGCACGCGATGGTCCACGGTCAACGTGAGCCGGGTCCGTGCGCGCACGACGACCTCGCCGCTCTCCACCACCGGCTCGTCCACCGTCGAACCCACGGCCAGGATCGCCGCCTCCGGCGGATTCAGTACCGCAGTGAACGAGTCGATACCGAACATGCCCAGGTTCGAGATGGTGAAGGTGCCGCCGGTGAACTCGTCGGGCATGAGCTTCCCAGTGCGGGCCCGTTTCGCGAGATCCTTTGCCTCGGCGCTGATCTCACTGACCGACTTCTGGTCAGCGTCCTTGATGACCGGCACGATCAACCCGTCGTCGAGAGCCACCGCGACACCGACATTGACATGGCCGCGACGGATGATGGCATCGCCGTCGAACGCGGCATTGGCCTCCGGATGGGCACGCAGGGTGATCGCCGCCGCGCGCACCAACAGGTCCGTCACAGAGATCTTCACGCCGGAATCGCCGAGGTGCGCGTTGATCTCGGCCCGCAGCTCGCCAAGTTTCGTCGCGTCGAGCACGGTCGTCAGTTGGAAGGCCGGCACCAGCGCGGCCTCCGACAGCCGTGCCGCGGTGATCTTGCGAATACGCGAGAGCGGGATGCGCACGTCTTCCGCCCCGGACGCGGGCGGCGCCGCGGACACTGACGGGGCGGCCACCGGTTTCGCCGGGGCCTGCTTGTCGGATTTCGCAGCTCGCGCCGGCTCGCCGGCGGCAGCCGGCCCCGCAGCGATCAGCCCCTCGACGTCGGCCCGGATGATGCGTCCGCCGGGACCTGTGCCGGTGACCGTGCCGAGGTCGATGTTGTGCTGCCGGGCCAACGACCGCACCACCGGCGAGGCCTTGAGCGGGTGATCCGACGCCGTCTCGGGCTCCGCCAGTGGCTGTCCCTGCGGAGACGGGGCGGCGGCCGAACCCTCGTCGGATTCGTCCCCGGCCTCTTCCTCGGCCTCGTGCCCGGTCTCCTGGTCAGCCTCGTCTGCGGCTTCCTGCGCGGTTTCTTCCTCGGCGGCCGGGCCGCGAACGTCGTCATCTCCGCCGGCATCAGCGGCGGGTGCGCTGCCATCGGCGCCTGCGCCCGACGATCCCGACCCGTCGCCGATAATCGCGATCTTCTCGCCGATCGGGACGGTCTCACCGACCTGGACCAGGATCTTCTCCAGCACACCGCCGTCGTAGGCCTCGAGATCCATGACGGCCTTGTCGGTCTCGATCTCGGCGATCACCGCGCCACGCTCGACCGTCGCCCCTTCGGCAACCAGCCACTGCGCGATGGTGCCCTCTTCCATCGTGTCCGACAGGCGAGGCATGAATACGTCAGGCATGGGGTCTTAACGCCTTCCTTATCGCGCGAACCGGGTCGCATCCAGCTGTTCGTTGATCACCCGGATCAGGGCGTCCGCATCGGGTAGCGCGATCCGCTCCAGTGATTTCGCGTACGGCAAGGGCACCTCGGCCGCGGCCACTCGGCGCACCGGAGCATCGAGGTAGTCGAACGCCCCCTCGGCGATGGTCGCGGCGATCTCCGCACCGATTCCGTAGGTGAGCCAGTCGTCTTCGAGGATGACGGCCTTGCCCGTCTTCTTCACGGACGCGCAGATGGTCTCGCGGTCGAGCGGGCGCAGGCTCGCCAGATCGACGACCTCGATGGACACGCCTTTGTCGGCGAACCGGTGCGCGACATCGCGTGCGATCGCCGCCGACCGGGAATAGCCCACCACGGTGAGATCCGTTCCGGGCACGGTGATCTGGGCTTTTCCGATCTCGGCGACGTGCTCCGCCGCAGGGACGGGCCCCTTGGTGTTGTAGAGGGAAAGGTTCTCCAGCAGGAGTACCGGGTCGTCGTCCCGGATCGCCGCGATGAGCATCGCCTTGGCATCGGCAGGCGTGGACGGCGCCAGCACCTTGAGCCCGGGCACGTGAGCGTACCAGACCTCGAGGTTCTGCGAGTGGGTGGCGGCCAGTTGCTGCCCCCCACCACCCGGGGTCCGGATCACCATCGGTACGGACGTCTGCCCGCCGAACATGCCGTAGATCTTCGCGGCGTGGTTCACGATCTGGTCGATCGCCAGCAGCGAGAAGTTGATCGTCATGATCTCGACGACGGGCCGCATACCGAGCATGGCGGCACCGATGGCCGCCCCGACGAAACCTTCCTCGGCGATCGGCGTATCGCGGACCCGCTCCGGGCCAAACTCGTCCAGCAGTCCGGCGGTGATCTTGTAGGACCCCTCGAAGATGCCGATCTCCTCGCCCAGCAGGATGACCGACTCGTCGCGTCGCATCTCGGCGCGCAGCGCATCGTGCAGCGCCTGCCGATAGGTGATCACCGGCGCGGCTCCGTCGGCGGGCCGCGTCTCCGCCTTCTTCGTCGGCGCGCTCATCAGCGAGATCCCTCCTGGTCCCAGCCGATCGGCAGGATCGGATCACCGGGCATCAGCGTGGACGTGTTCGCCACCGAACTGGCGTAGGTGAAGCGGAAGAGCTCCTCCGGCGACGGCTCCGGGCTGCCGTCCGCGAATTCGACGGCGCGATCGACCTCATGGATCGATTCCGATTCGATCCGAACCGCGTCGTGATCAGTCATGACGCCCTGCGCCACCAGCTTGGCGCGAAAGGCCGGTAGCGGATCGAGTGAGCGGAGCCGCTCCGTCTCCTCGCGACTGCGGTACCGCGCCGGGTCGACCACCGAGTGGCCGCGCAACCGATGCGACATCACTTCCAGCAGACCGGGTTTGCGTTCCTCCCGGGCGCGCCGCAGCATCTCGGCGGCCGCGTCGCGTACCAGGACCGGATCGTCCCCGTCGACGCGCTTGCCCTCGATCCGGTAGGAGCATCCACGCTTGTAGAGCTCGGGCTCGCCCGCGGCGTGGTCGACCGTGGTGGCCATACCGAGGCCGTTGTTGATGATCACGTAGACGATCGGCAGCTTCCAGATGGCCGCGATGTTGAGCGACTCGTGGAATGCGCCGATATTCGTTGTCCCGTCGCCCATCTGGCACATGACGGCCTCGGCGTCGGGGCCGGCTGTCCCGCGGTAGGTCAGCGCCAGCGCCGCCCCGGTGGCCGGCGGGATTTGCCCGCCGACGATGCCGTATCCGCCGAGGAACCTCTTCTCGGCGTCGAACAAGTGCATCGAGCCGCCCCGGCCGCCCGAGACGCCGTCGACCCGGCCGAAGAGTTCCGCCATCACTCGACCGGTGTCCATCCCGCGCGAGAGCGCGTACCCGTGCTCGCGGTAGTTGGTGAACAGGTAATCGGTAGGCCGCAGTGCGGCCATGAGCCCGACGACCGTCGGCTCCTCGCCGAGGTTGAGGTGGCAGTAGCCGCCGATCTTCGCCCGGGTGTACATCTCGCCGGCCTTGAGTTCGAACTCCCGGATCAGCGTCATCTCGCGGTAGTACTTGACGAGGATCGCGTCGTCCGAATCCGACGCGGCCGCGGCGGCGCGCACCGGCGACTTCGATCGACCGGCCGGCTTCTCGGCGGACCTGCCGGCAGCTGTACCGTTCGCGGCGACTGCCGGTCTGGGCCGGGACGAGGTGCGCTTCGCTACGCCGTCGGGCTCCCCTGCCGCCGCAGCGCCGCGCTTGGTGGGGTTCCCACTAGCGGAGCGGCTGCGCGCGGGACCTTGTGTTCGTCCGGCCATCTGGCTAGCTCCTCCATAGTGCTCGGCGGCCATGGTGTTGTGGCCATGGCCCACCGGGCGTCCGATCACGGTCCGGGCGGCTGTTCCTGTAGCACGAACCGGTCCGAACCTCCACCGCACTTCGGGCACACGATGGGCGGCTGCGCACCGCGCACGGTCTCGCCGCACACACCGCATGCCCATTCCACCATGCGGCCGACGAGGTCGTGGCGGGAGATGATTCCGACCAGGCGGCCCGCCTGCAACACCGGCAAGCGCCGGATGGGGGCGTCGACCAGCATGCGGCGGACCTGCGCGATATCGGTGTCGGTGGTCACGCTGATCACGGAGGTCGTCATGACCTCGCGCGCGGTGCGCCCGCTGCGGGCAAGGAGGTCGCGTTCGCTCACCAGGCCGAGCACCGCGCCCGCGGCGTCGACGACGGGTACTCCGGAAAAGCGTCGCGTGGTGAGGATCTCGGCGATCTGCGTCACCGACGTCTCGGGCCCGACCGTCACCACCGGGGAGGTCATCACCTGCCCAGCCGTGATGGCCGCCGCCGCTCGGGTTCCGGGATTCATCACACCACCTCTTACGCGGCAGGCTGGTCGGTGCCCGCCGACTATCGAGCTTACCGGTCCGAAAGATCACCGATCGCCGCCTTGATGTGACTTCGACCGGGCAGTAGAACCGAATATGACGGCGTCAGCACGCGACGGGCATCGCGATTCGCGCCTAAGGAACTGGGGTATCGACAGTGGGCATACAGCGCATGGTGTTGAAGGAGGCCTTCCCCGAGGGGTACCTGGCCGTGACCGGACTGGAGAGGGCGAACCGCACCGGGCCCATCGAGGCGTCGTTGTACGAACTCGTCAAGATCCGCGCTTCGCAGATCAACGGGTGCGCCTTCTGTCTGAACATGCACCACCGCGATGCCCGCAAGGGCGGGGAGTCGCAGCAGCGTCTCGACGTGCTGCCGGCCTGGCGCGAGGTCGAGCTGTTCAGCGACCGGGAACGGGCCGCCCTCGCGTTGACCGAAGCCGTCACGCTGATCTCGGAAGACGGTGTGCCCGACGAGGTGTGGGCGGAGGTGCGCCGCAATTTCGACGAGAGGGAAACGGCCGCACTGATTGTCGCGATCGCCACCATCAACGTGTGGAACCGGTTCGCAATCTCCACCCGGCAGCAGCCGGAACCCGCTGAGATTTCGGCGTAGGGGGGACGCGCACGATGCCGTACGCCGTTCCGCCCGACAACGCCGGCCGCAGTGACCCGGAACAGGTGATCTGCTCGGCGCAGAAATGCCGGCAGCTCGCGCACTGGGCCGTGGTGTGGAACAACCCGAAAATCCACACCCCCGACCGGGAGAAGATCTGGACGGCGTGCGACGACCATCGCGACACCCTGCGCGACTACCTGATGGCGCACCGGATGAACTTCATCCGCGTCGATCCGGTGCCCTGACCTGCCGGTGACGACGGGGTGGACCTGCCAGAATGGTGAATCATGACCGTGGTGCGCATGCTCGCCGGACGCTACCGGCTCGATTCCGAGATCGGGCACGGTGCCATGGGAACGGTCTGGAACGCCTATGACGAGGTTCTCCGCCGCAGGGTGGCGATCAAGGAAGTCAATCTCCCCGCCGGAATGCCGCCCAGTGAGGCCGAACAACTGGCCGACCGGACCTTGCGCGAGGCCAGGGCGATCGCGTCGCTGTCGCATCCCCATGTGCTGACGCGCTTCGACATCCTCACCCCCGCCACCGGCCCGGTGATCGTGGTGGACGTGCTCGTCGCTCGGTCGCTCGCC
>JAFIHI010000139.1 GCA_017848755.1 Nakamurella sp.
AATCCGTCTGGGCGAAAAAAATCCGGCCGGCTCCGTAGGGGAGCCGGCCGGGGGATGCAAGTTTTACTTGGTGATCGTGCCGACGACGCCGGCGCCGACCGTGCGGCCGCCCTCGCGAATCGCGAAGCGCAGGCCCTCCTCGATGGCGATTGGCTGGATCAGGTCGACCTTCATGTCGGTGGTGTCGCCCGGCATGACCATCTCGGTGCCCTCCGGCAGCGTCACGACGCCGGTCACGTCGGTCGTGCGGAAGAAGAACTGCGGACGGTAGTTGTTGAAGAACGGCGTGTGACGGCCGCCCTCGTCCTTGCCCAGCACGTAGACGGTGCCCTCGAACTCGGTGTGCGGGGTGATGGAACCCGGCTTGCACACGACCTGGCCGCGCTCGACCTCTTCACGCTTGGTGCCGCGCAGCAGCAGACCGACGTTGTCGCCGGCCTGGCCCTGGTCGAGCAGCTTGCGGAACATCTCGACACCGGTCACCGTCGTCTGGAACGACTTCGGCTTGATGCCGACGATCTCGACGGTCTCGTTCACGTTAACCACGCCACGCTCGATCTTGCCCGTCACCACGGTGCCGCGGCCGGTGATCGTGAAGACGTCCTCGATCGGCATCAGGAACGGCTTCTCGATGTCGCGAACGGGGTCCGGGATGGACTCGTCGACGGCGTCCATCAGTTCCTCGACCGACTTGACCCACTTCGGGTCGCCCTCGAGGGCCTTGAGCGCGGACACCCGCACCACCGGGGCGTTGTCGCCGTCGAAGTCCTGCGAGTTCAGAAGGTCGCGGACCTCCATCTCGACGAGCTCGAGCAGCTCCTCGTCCTCGACCATGTCCGCCTTGTTCAGCGCGACCAGGATGTAGGGCACGCCGACCTGGCGAGCGAGCAGCACGTGCTCCTTGGTCTGCGGCATCGGGCCGTCAGTGGCCGCGACCACCAGGATCGAGCCGTCCATCTGCGCCGCACCGGTGATCATGTTCTTGATGTAGTCGGCGTGACCGGGCGCATCGACATGCGCGTAGTGACGCTTCTGCGTCGAGTACTCGACGTGCGAGATGTTGATGGTGATACCGCGCTGGCGCTCTTCCGGGGCCTTGTCGATCTGGTCGAACGCGTAGGCCTGGTTGAGGTCCGGGTACTTGTCGTGCAGCACCTTCGTGATGGCGGCCGTCAACGTCGTCTTGCCATGGTCAACGTGACCGATGGTGCCGATGTTGACGTGGGGACGCGTCCGGTCGAACTTCGCCTTAGCCACTGTTGTCCTCCTTGGGGACGGGTTGCGTGCCGTGCGATCAGAAGTGCTTATCAAGTTGTTGATCGTCAGGGCTCATGGATGGATCTGGACCGGGCCGGTGGCTCGGACCCGTTACCGACCGGAATGGTCCTCCGGCCAGCACGTCATTGTTTCGGGTATGACGTTGTTCGCGGCGTGGCCGCCGACAAGCGTCATACCCGGATTCATTGCGTCAATCGCTCAACGAGGGCCTTCGCTGTGTCTGATTGCTCGGCAACGGAACGTGAGCTCCGCCGACGCTCGCAAGCTCGCGTCAACTCCGCTCACTCCCCCGTCGCCTTCGCTGCATCTAATGCTCGTCGACCGCTCGTTCGCTTCGCCGAGATTCGCAAGCTCATCCCAACTCCGCTCACTCGCCGGTCGCCTTCGCGATGATTTCTTTGGCCACGTTGGCGGGGACCTCGGCGTAGGTGTCAAACACCATCGAATACGAGGCGCGACCCTGTGTCTTCGACCGCAGATCGCCCACATAGCCGAACATCTCGGAGAGCGGCACGCTCGCCCGGACCACGCGGGCACCGCCGCGCTCGTCCATCGCGTTGATCTGGCCGCGCCGGGAGTTCAGGTCGCCGATCACGTCGCCCATGTTCTCCTCGGGCGTGATCACCTCGACGGCCATCACCGGCTCGAGGATCACCGGCTTTGCCTTCTTCAGGGCCTCCTTCATGGCCATGGAGCCGGCGATCTTGAAGGCCATCTCGGAGGAGTCGACCTCGTGGTAGGCGCCGTCGAGCAGCGTCAGCTTCACACCGAGCGCCGGGTACCCGGCCAGCACGCCGTACTGCAGCGCATCCTGCGCACCGGCGTCCACCGACGGGATGTACTCCTTCGGGATACGCCCGCCGGTGACCTCGTTGACGAACTCGTAGGTGGCCCCGCCGGCCGCCTCCATGTCCAACGGCTCGACCTTGATGAGCACCTTGGCGAACTGGCCGGAGCCGCCCGTCTGCTTCTTGTGGGTGTACTCGAGCTTGTCCACCGTGCCACGGATGGTCTCGCGGTACGCGACCTGCGGCTTGCCGATGTTCGCCTCGACCTTGAACTCGCGGCGCATGCGGTCGACCAGGATGTCCAGGTGCAGCTCGCCCATGCCGGCGATCACGGTCTGGCCGGTCTCGGCGTCGTTGTGCACCTTGAAGGTCGGATCCTCCTCGGCGAGCTTCTGGATCGCGATGCCCAGCTTCTCCTGGTCGGACTTGGTCTTCGGCTCGATGGCGACCTGGATCACCGGATCCGGGAACGTCATCGACTCCAGCACGATCGGGTTCGCCGGGTCGGCCAGCGTCTCCCCTGTGGTGGTCTGCTTCAGGCCCATCACCGCGACGATGTCGCCGGCCTGCGCCGAGTCGCGCTCCTCCCGCTTGTTGGAGTGCATCTGGTAGATCTTGCCGATGCGCTCCTTGCGGTCCTTGGTCGCGTTGATCACCTGCGTGCCGGCGTCGACGCGCCCCGAGTAGACGCGCAGGAACGACAGCTTGCCCAGGTGCGGGTCGGTGGCGATCTTGAACACCAGGCCGGAGAACGGCGCCGAGGCATCCGGTTCCCGCTCAGCCGGAGTGACGCCGTCCTGCAGCGTGCCGTGCACCGCGCCGATGTCCAGCGGGGAGGGCAGGTAGTCGCAGACCGCGTCGAGCATCGGCTGGATACCCTTGTTCTTGAACGAGGTTCCGCAGACGACCGGGTTCACGTGGTTCGCGATAGTGGCGCGGCGCAGGCCGGCCTTGAGCTCCGCGACCGGGATCTCGTCACCGGCGAGGTACAGCTCCATCACATGATCGTCGTGCTCGGCGATCGTCTCGATGAGCTTCTCGCGGTATTCCTTGGCCTGCTCGAGAAGGTTCGCGGGAACCTCCTCGATGTCGTAGTCCTCGCCCTTCTTCGTCTCGCCGTGCCAGGTGAGCGCCCGCATGCCGAGCAGATCGACCACGCCGACGAAGTCCGCCTCGGCGCCGATCGGGAGCTGCAGCACGGCCGGGGTCGCACCGAGCCGCTCGACCATCATGTCGACGCAGCGGAAGAAGTTCGCGCCGGTGCGGTCGAGCTTGTTGACGTAGCACATGCGCGGCACGTGATACTTCTCGGCCTGCCGCCACACCTGCTCGGTCTGCGGCTCCACGCCGGCCACACCGTCATAGACCGCGACGGCACCGTCGAGCACGCGCAGCGAACGCTCCACCTCGACGGTGAAGTCGACGTGCCCGGGCGTGTCGATGATGTTGATCGTGTAGTCGTGCCAGTGCGTCTTGGTGGCGGCGGAGGTGATGGTGATCCCCCGCTCCTGCTCCTGCTCCATCCAGTCCATCACCGCGGCGCCGTCGTGCACCTCACCGATCTTGTACGTCATGCCCGTGTAGAACAGGATGCGCTCGGTCGTGGTCGTCTTGCCGGCGTCGATGTGCGCCATGATCCCGATGTTGCGGAGCTTTTCCAGGGAAGTGTCGGCCACTTGAGTGCCCTTCGTCTTTGTTTCGAAAATTCAAGTCGGTGTGCCGATCCCGCGGCACGCAGGTGCAGGCCGGCCAGCGCGGGCCGGGTGACCGCCGGATATGACGACGTTCGTGGCCGCGCCGGTTCGTCAGACTGTAGCCGCGGACGTCGTCATCTCCGCTGGCATCACCAACGGTAGTGCGCGAACGCCCGGTTGGACTCGGCCATCTTGTGGGTGTCCTCGCGGCGCTTGACCGACGCGCCCAGCCCGTTCGACGCGTCCAGGAGTTCGTTCATGAGCCGCTCGGTCATCGTCTTCTCGCGGCGCGCCTTGGAGTAGCCGACCAGCCAGCGCAGCGCAAGGGTGGTCTGCCGGTTGCCCTTGACCTCGATCGGAACCTGATACGTCGCACCGCCGACGCGGCGGGACTTGACCTCGATCGCCGGCTTCACGTTGTCCAGCGCCCGCTTGAGCGTGACGACCGGGTCGCCACCGGTCTTCTCCCGGCAGCCCTCCAGCGCGCCGTAGACGATCGACTGTGCGACGGAGCGCTTGCCGTCGATCAGAACCTTGTTCACCAGCTGGGTCACCAGGGGCGAGTTGTAAACCGGGTCCGCGATGAGCGGCCGTTTCGGTGCCGGTCCCTTGCGAGGCATCAGGCCTTCTCCTTCTTCGCGCCGTAGCGGCTGCGCGCCTGCTTGCGGTTCTTGACGCCCTGGGTGTCCAGCGATCCGCGGATGATCTTGTAGCGAACGCCGGGGAGGTCCTTCACACGGCCGCCGCGCACGAGCACGATCGAGTGCTCCTGCAGGTTGTGCCCCTCGCCCGGGATGTACGCCGTGACCTCGATGCCGCTGGTGAGCTTGACGCGGGCCACCTTGCGCAGTGCCGAGTTCGGCTTTTTCGGGGTGGTCGTGTACACGCGGGTGCAGACACCGCGGCGCTGGGGGCTGCCCTTGAGCGCCGGGGTCTTCGTCTTGCTCGTCTTGTCCTGGCGACCCTTCCGGACAAGCTGCTGGATGGTGGGCATGTGCTGGCGGCTTCTTTCCTTCGGCGGTGGCTCGGTGGGCGCGCGGGCGATCTCGCTCGTCACGCGTCGATGACGCTGTTCGGTCCTGCGGTCTGGTCGTTCTGTCCGGACGTACTGCCCGGTCATGCACAGCGCCGTGGCGCAGCATCCGACCGCTGCCGCTGGTGCGGCGCGGTGACGGATTTGCGCACACGACGACGGCCCAGCATGGCTGGGCCAGTGGTCCACCTTACCGGAGCACGGCGTGATCAGGCAAGGCGGGAGGCTTGTCATGCCTCGGTCGCACGCACTTCCGTGCCTGCGGCGAGGTCAACCTCACACCGACCCGCAGCTGGATGCGAGTGCCGACAACGTCGGGCCGTCGATCGGAGCCGATCGCCGGAACGTCGTCATATCCGTCACGCGCACCGGGCCGGTTTCCGTATTCGCACCACGAACGGGCAAGCCGACCCTCAGCACTGGGTGCGCCCA
>JAFIHI010000140.1 GCA_017848755.1 Nakamurella sp.
CGGCGACGTATCCGGCACCCGCCCCCTCCCGCCCCTGGACGCGATCGCCAGTCGCCCCACCCCGTAGCCCATTCCGGAGCCCACCGCGCCCCGTACTCCCGCTTGTGTGTGCGAGGTGGCACTCCAGCGCCACGCCAGATACACAAGCGGGGAGCACGAATGGCCGGAGCCACTGGAGCCGGACCGGAAGCGGCTACAGCCCCGCCAGGTACGGGTTGCCGCGCCGCTCGGCGCCGATGGTGGTCGCCTCGCCGTGGCCGGGCAGCACCACCGTCTCGTCCGGCAGCGAGAGCAGCTCTGCCGCAATGGATTCCAGAATCCGTGACGGCGATCCCCCGGGCAGGTCGGTGCGACCGATGGTGCCGGCGAAGAGCGTGTCCCCGGTGAAGAGCACGTCCGGTTCGCCGTCCCCCAGCGCCAATCGGTACGTGATCGATCCGGGCGTGTGCCCCGGCACGGCCAGCGCATCGACGTCCAGCCCGGCGACGCGCAGATGCTCGCCCCCGCCCAGCGGCACGAGTTCGCCGGGGCGCAGGTCGTCCAGATCCTCGCCCGGCCCCACGAACATCGTCATACTCGCTCGGAATTCGGGCGACAGCGCGCGCAACTGGCCACTCAGCATCGGCACGTCACCCGCTCCCAGGTACACCGGCACACCGAACTCCGCGCACACAGCGGCGGCGCACATCACGTGGTCGAAATGCCCGTGCGTCACCAGGACCGCGGCCGGGCGCAAGCGGTGCTCGGTGAGCACGTCGCGCAGCGGATCGACCGCCCGCTGACCCGGATCGATCACCACGCACTCGGCGTCCGGCGCGAGCGCCACGACATAGCAATTGGCTGCCAGCGGACCGGCTGCGAACCCTGTGATCAGCACCCGGTTACCCTATCGGGGCGGTCCACATGCGGCTCACAGGCAATCCGCACCGGATGCGGCCAGGCGGATCGTAGGCTCTGTCGCCGGAAGACGTTCAGCGCACGAAGGAGTTCAGGTGGCGAGTAACCAGCAACGACGTGAGGCGGCCAAGCGCAAGTTGCAGCGCCAGAACCAGCGGCGCGTGCAGCAGGCGAAGGCGGCGCACCAGCGGTTGATGATCGTCGGCGTGATCGCCGCGGTGCTGGTGATCGCGGGCGGCGTCTGGCTGATCTCGTCGCTGGTCTCGCCCGGCAACGATACGGCGGCGAAGAGCGGCGATGCCACGAAATCGGCGAACGCGTACGGCACCGGCACCGATGCACCGACGCCGACGGGCACGTCGGGCTCGGCCAGCGACACGGCGGCGCCGACGTCCACCGCGCCGGCCACAGAATGCAGCTACCCGAAGAGCGGCACCGCAGCCAAGCCGGTCAAGCCGCCGACCGACCTGAACCCACCGAAGACCGGCACCGTCGACGCGACGCTCACACTGAACACGGGGGACGTGACCATCGCGCTCGACCGGGCGAATGCACCGTGCGCGGTCGGCTCGTTCGTCTCGCTGGCGGAGCAGCACTACTTCGACAACACCACCTGCCACCGGCTGACCACCGCCGCATCGCTGAAGGTGCTGCAGTGCGGCGACCCGACCGGCACCGGCACCGGCGGCCCCGGCTACTCGTTCGCCGACGAGCTGACCGGCAAGGAGAAGTACACGACGGGCGTTGTCGCGATGGCCAACTCGGGCGCCGATACGAACGGCAGCCAGTTCTTCATCGTGTACGGCGACTCCCAGCTCTCCCCCAACTACACCGTGCTCGGCAAGGTGAGCTCGGGGCTGAGCGTCGTGCAGGCGATCGGGGCTAAGGGCGTCAAGGGTGGCGGGGAGGACGGTGCACCGGCCAATCCGGTCACGATCGAGAAGGTCACGGTCGGGTCGTAGTAAGCCCAGCGCTTATGACGATGTTCGTGGCCGCAGGCCGACACATCGTCATACTCGATTCGGCGCCCGGTCGCGGTGGGGCACGACGTCCCGGTAGCGCGCCTGCCCCGGTCAGCCGTTGGTGACGCGGTAGACGTCGTATACGCCCTCGACGCCGCGCACCGCCCGGAGCACGTGCCCCAGGTGCTTCGGGTCGGCCATCTCGAACGAGAAGCGGCTGATCGCCATGCGGTCCTTGGACATGGACATGTTCGCGGACAGCAGGTTGACCTTCTCGTCGGCCAGCGTCTTGGTGATGTCGGACAGCAGACGGTGCCGGTCCAGCGCCTCCACCTGTATCGACACGAGGTAGACGGAGGAGGCGCCAGGGTCCCAGGAGACGTCCACCAGGCGGGACGGCTCGGCGCGCAGCGATTCGGCGTTGGTGCAATCCGTGCGGTGCACGGAGATCGCCCCACCCTTGGTCACGAACCCGAGGATGGCGTCACCCGGCACCGGGGTACAGCACCGGGCGAGCTTGATCGTCACGTCGCTGACGCCCTCGACCAGGACGCCGATGTCACCCGACGTGCGCGTCCGGCGCGTACTCGGCAGCGGGACCGGTTCGGTGACCTCGTCGCCGGCGGAATCCACCCCGCCGATGACGGCGACGACCTTCGTGACGACGGTCTTCGCGTTGACGTGCCCTTCGCCGACCGCCGTGTACAGCGCCGAGATGTCCCGATAGCCGAAGTCGCGGGATACCGTGGTGAGCGCATCGTGGCTGATCAGCCGCTGCACCGAGAGGCCTTGGCGCCGAACCGCTTTCGCGATGGCGTCCTTGCCCGTCTCCAGCGCCTCCTCGCGGCGCTCCTTCGCGAAGTAGTGCCGGATCTTCGTCTTCGCGCGGGACGAGGCGACGAAGCTCAACCAGTCCTGGCTCGGCCCAGCGTCGGCCGCCTTGGAGGTGAAGATCTCGACGATCTGGCCGTTGGTGAGCTTGCGTTCGAGCGCCACGAGCCGGCCGTCGACCTTCGCGCCGATGCATCGGTTTCCGACCTCGGTGTGCACGGCATAGGCGAAGTCGACAGGCGTCGAACCGGCCGGCAGGGTATGGATCTCGCCCTTCGGCGTGAAAACGAAGATGTCGTTCGACCGGATCTCGTAACGCAGGTTGTCCAGGAACTCGCTGGGGTCGTCCGCCTCCCGTTGCCAGTCGAGGAGTTGGCGCATCCACGCCATCTCGTCCACCGAGGTCAGTGACCCGGTGTGCGTGCCACGGGTCTCCTTGTAGCGCCAGTGCGCCGCGATGCCGTACTCGGCGGTGTGGTGCATCTCGTGGGTGCGGATCTGCACCTCGAGCGGCTTGCCCTCCGGTCCGATGACTGTGGTGTGCAGCGACTGATACACGCCGTACCGCGGCTGAGCGATGTAGTCCTTGAACCGGCCGGGCATCGGCGACCAGAGCGCGTGCACCACGCCCATGGCGGCGTAGCACTCGCGGACGGTGCCGACCAGGATGCGCACCGCGACCAGGTCGTGGATATCGTCGAACTCGCGACCGCGGACCATCATCTTCTGGTAGATGGAGTAGTAGTGCTTCCCGCGGCCGACGACCTCTGCGGGCAGCTTGGCCGCGGCCAGCTCGGTGCGCAGTTGCGCGGTCACCGCGGCGAGGTACGTCTCGCGGGACGGTGCGCGATCGGCGACCAACCGCGCGATCTCGTTGTAGCGCTTCGCGTGCAGGATCGCGAAGGACAGATCCTCGAGCTCCCACTTGATGGTCGCCATGCCGAGCCGATGCGCGAGCGGCGCCAGCACCTCCAACGTCTCCCGCGCCTTGCGCTGCTGCTTCTCCGGCGGCAGGAAGCGCATGGTGCGCATGTTGTGCAGCCGGTCCGCGAGCTTGATCACCAGCACCCGGGGATCGTTGGCCATCGCGATGATCATCTTGCGGATGGTCTCGGCCTCGGCGGCCTGCCCGTACTTGACCTTGTCCAGTTTCGTGACGCCGTCCACGAGGCGGGCGACCTCGGCGCCGAACTCCCTGGTGGCGTTGTCCAGGCTGTAGCTGGTGTCTTCCACCGTGTCGTGCAGCAGGCCGGCGACCAGCGTGGTCGTGTCCATCCCGAGATCCGCGAGGATGGAGGCGACCGCCAACGGATGCGTGATGTAGGGGTCGCCTGATTTGCGGTACTGGCCGCGATGTGCCTCTTCGGCGACCTCGTATGCCCGGATCAGCAGTTTCGTGTCGGCCTTCGGGTGCAGTTCGCGGTGAGCGGCGAGCAGTGGCTCGAGCACCATCCGGCTGGACGGGGCCACGTGGCGCTGACCGGTGATCCGCCTCGCCCACCGCGCCCGCACGCGCCTGGTCGTCGCCGCGACGGACGCCGGCGAGGAGTCGCCGTCGGGGGACGGTACGGTCGGCGTTGCCGGTGCCGTCAACTCCGCGGCCGGCCCTGGATTCGGCCCTGCATTCGAGGCCGTGGTCGTTCCTGTGGCGAGCTCCGTCAACTGCCCGGTCAACTGCCCCGCGGTCCGCTCGCGCGCAGGGGCCGCAGCGGCGCGTTCCTGCGATGGCTTCCCGCCGGGCCGCTGATCCCTCGGCCGGTCGGCAGGTCGCGCGGTGGGCGGGTCGGAAGGCGGCGCCGTGCGTGCAGTGCCGTCGGTTCCATCCGGCGACGCCGGCGTGCCCAGAGGGGTCTGAACTTCCGTCATGCGGGCACCTCCTTCGCCGATTTAGCCGGAGGGTCGAGCATATCGCCGACGCGCCGCGAGCGTTGTCGCCCCAGGTCAGGCGGGGATGGCTAGCGGCCGCGTTTGCCGGTAGGCCGTACGGCCGCAGCTGTTCCGGATGCGGCTTTAGCAGACGAGGCTTTACCAGACACGGCAGCACCGGACGCAGCCGCGGCCGACTTGCCCCCGGGGCGCGCCGGCTTGACGCCCGGCAGCGGACCGGATCCCGGCTTGAGCTTCGGCGACACGGGTTCGGCCTGCCTGCCCGGGAGATTGCCCAACGGCCGCGCCTGGGCGGCCGGCTCGCCGTCGGCATTGGTCGTCGCCACGCGCCCGATCGGGTCGCCGTCGGCGTCCACAATCAGCCCGTCGGCCTTCCGCTTGGCCAGCACCCGCCTCGTGTGGTTCTTGATCACCGGCTCGCGCATCTTGAAGTCGACCGCCATCGGAACGGCGAGGAACACCGACGAGTACGCGCCGATCAGCATGCCGCAGAGCATGACGAGCGACAGGTCCTTCAAGGTGCCCGACCCGAGGATCGCCACGCCGGCCGTCAGCAGCCCGGCGACGGGCAGCAGGGCGATCAGTGATGTGTTGATCGATCGCATCAGGGTTTGGTTGATCGCCAGGTTCGCGGCCTCGGGGTACGTTCGGCGCAGCAGGGACGTCAGACCCTTCGTGTTCTCCTCGACCTTGTCGTAGACCACCACGGTGTCGTACAGCGAGAAGCCGAGGATGGTGAGCAGCCCGATCACCGTGGCGGGCGCGACCTCGAACCCGATCAGTGCATAGATGCCTGCGGCAACGATCAGATCGTGCAGCACGGACAGCACGGCACCGATCGCGACGCCGCGTTCGTAGCGAACCCAGACAAAGATGGCGACAGCGACCAGGAAGACGATCACCGAGATCAGGGCGCGGGTGGAGATCTCATTCCCCCAGGTCCCCGATACGGCGGAGTCGGAGACGTCGGTCGTCAAATGGAACGCCGTGGTGAGCGCCTGTTTCGCCGTGGTCACTTGGGTGGCGTCCAGGCTCGGTAGGCTCACCTGAACATTCGAACCGACATTGACGACGCTGTCCGTCTCCACGCCGATTGCGTTGTGCAGGACGTTCGCAACCTTCACCGTGGTCGCGTCCGGGGTCCGCGCGAAGGTGAGCTGGGTGCCGCCGACGAAGTCCAGCGAGAAGTTGAATCCGCGGATCAGGATGAACAGGACCGACAGCAGGATGAGGCAGGACGAGAAGACGTAGTACCAGCGGCGATGGCCGAGGATGTCGAAGGCGCCGGTACCCGTCGACAGCCGGGAGATCAGGCCGCGATGACGTGTGGCCGCCTTGGCCTGTTGCACCGTGACCGGCGCAACCTCATCGCCGCGTTCCGGGCTGTCCGTGGAGACAATGCCGGTCGAGTAGTCAGCCATCTCCGCTAGGCCTCCTTCGACTGCAGGCGCGCGGCCACGACGCGGCGTTCCTGGCCGGCACGGGCGACACTGCCCAGGCCGGACCAGACCGGATGGGAGAACAGGTCAGCCTTGGACGTGAGCGCCACCAATGGGTGGGTGACCAGGAAGACGACGACCAGGTCGAGGATCGTGGACAGGCCCAGCGTGAACGCGAAACCCTTCACGTCGCCGACGGCGAGGAGGTACAGGATGGCCGCCGACAGGAAGGACACGGCGTCCGCGGAGAGGATGGTGCGCTTGGCCCGTTTCCAGCCGCGCGGCACCGACGACCGGAACGTTCGGCCCTCTCGGACCTCGTCCTTGATGCGTTCGAAGTAAACGACGAACGAGTCGGCGGTGATGCCGATGGCGATGATCAGACCCGCGATACCGGCCATGTCGAGGCTGAGGCCGATCCAGCGCCCCAGCAGCACCATCACGGCGTACACCAGCCCACCGGACAGGACGAGCGACAGGATCGTGATAAGCCCCAGCAGACGGTAGTAGACAAGGCAGTACACCACGACGAGCAACAGCCCGATACCGCCGGCGATCAGGCCGGCCTTGAGGTACTGGAAGCCCAGCTCGGCCGACACCTGTTCCGACTCCTGCCGGTCGAACGCTAACGGCAGTGCGCCGAACTTGAGCGAATCGGCAAGCGACTTCGCGCTCTGCTGCGTGAAGCTGCCGGACACTTGGGTCCCGGGCGTGGTGATCGGCTCGTTGATGACGGGCGCCGACAACACCTGGCTGTCCAGGGTGAACGCCGTCATGGAGTCGGGCGGCGGGTTGGTGCCGCCGGTGCGGTCGTAGTGGGCGGTGGTGTAGTTCGACCAGGTCTTGAACCCGTCGGCCTTGAAAGTCACGTTGATGATCCACCCGTGGCCGCCCTGCGTATCGAACCCGCTCGTGGCGTCGCTGATCTGCGTACCGGGGATCAGCGTCTGCGCGAGCAGGTAGACGACCTGCCCACTCTGATCGCATGCGAGCAGCGGCTTGTCGGGCACGTCGAGACCCTGGAAGTACTCGATCTGCGCGCAGGTCGGCCCGCCGCCGTTCGCGTACGCCTTCGCCGCCGTCTCCCAAGCGGTGAAGGCCGCCTGGTCAGAGCCAGCAGGCTGGGTGAGCACGCCCGGATCGCTGCCGGCCGGGAACGCCGATGCGGGCGGCGCCTCCGTCGCCGGTGCGGTCGGGTTCGCGGTCGCCTTGGTGGTACCGGTGGGTGTCGCCGCCGGTGTCGTCGTCGGCGGAGATGACGGAGGTGACGTCGTCGTGGCCGGCGCGTCCGTCGCCGATGCCGCCTTCGGGGCGAGGGCCGCGGCACCACCGCGCAGACCCTGGCCCGAAGAAGCGGTCGTCACGGCGGTTGACCCGGTGGCCGGTGTGGTCGCCTCGTTCTGTGCCGTCGCCGACGGGCTTGACGTGGTATTCGTCGCTCCGCTGGCGCCCGTCGCCGTGGCACTCGGGGAGGCGGTCGGCCCCGTGGTGGCCGGCGGCGTCTTCGTGACGAGCGCGGGATTGGTCCACCGCGCGACGACCGGCCGGATGTTGAGCTGGGCGCTGCGGGTCAGGCCCTCGAGGTTGTTCTGGCCGGGCACGGTGATCACGAGCTGGTTCGAGCCGTCGATCTGCACCTGCGCCCCGGCGACGCCGGACCCGTTGACACGCCGTTCCATGATGTCTCGCGCAAGATTCATCGAATCGCGCGACGGCGTCGTCCCGTTGGTGGTCTTGGCCAGGAGCGTGACCCGTGTGCCGCCCTGCAGGTCGATCCCGAGCTTGGGGGCGGTCGAACCGGGCGTGAAGAACACGAGGGCGTACAACGCTGCGGTGATCACCAGGAAGGTGATGATGTGTCGCCACGGGTGGAACTGGCCAGCTGGACTTGCCACGTGCTGCCTATCTCCTCACAGTGCCGCCCCATGCGCGGCAGACGGAAGCCTGCCCCGAACGGGCGGCCTTGAAAAGCATCCGGCCGGGGGCTGCAACCAGGCCGACGGGAAATCCTATCCGACGTCGGATTGGCGCGGTTCATCCTCGTCGACCGCCGCGTGCTCGTCGAGGTCCGACTCCTCGAAGTCGGTGTCTTCGTCGAGCGCCGGCACCACGACCTGGCGGACGGCGGCGCGAACCCACGTCGTGCGCACGCCGGGCGCAATCTCCAACTCGATCGTGTCGTCGGCAACGGCGGTGACCGTACCGTGCAGGCCGGATGTGGTCATGATGCGCGCGCCCGGAACGATGGAGTTCTGCAACTTCTGCGTCTCGGCGGCTTGCCGCTTCTGCTTCCGCATACCGAAGACCATCATGAGTCCGAGCGCACCGAACATCAGAATCGGCAGTAAAAGACTTTGCATCATTCTCCTTGGTATGGCGATTCCCACGGCCAGCCCGCGCGCGGACGAGGTCGTTGTCGGAGCGCAACAACAGCCGTGCCATCGCGGCGGCCGCAGCGTACAACAGCCCGACGCCACCTTACCGGAATCCGGCCATGATCACCGCAACACCGCGCACGACGGGCCGCGGGCCGGTTCACTCGGCGTCGAAGAGGGTCCCGGCAGCCGTGCCTTGGTCACGCACCGGCGTCAGCCCGAGGTGCTCCCACGCGGCCGGGGTGGCGATTCGCCCGCGAGAGGTGCGTGCGAGCATCCCGATCCGAACCAGGAACGGCTCGCACACCTCTTCGACGGTCGTCGCTTCCTCGCCGACGGCGACCGCGAGCGTGGTCAGGCCGACCGGCCCACCACCGAACGATCGGCACAGCGCGGAGAGCACTGCGCGGTCCAGCCGGTCGAGACCCAGTCGGTCGACGTCATAGACGGCCAGCGCATCGCGTGCGGCCTGCTCGCTCACCACACCGTCGCCACGCACCTGCGCGAAATCGCGCACGCGGCGCAGCAGCCGATTCGCGATACGTGGGGTGCCCCGGGACCGTCCTGCGATCTCTGCCGCCCCGGCGGGTTCCAGGTCGATGCCGAGGATCGCCGCGCTGCGCGTGATGATCCGCGCCAGTTCGCGCGGCTCGTAGAACTCGAGATGGGCGGTGAAGCCGAACCGATCCCGCAGCGGGCTGGTCAGTTGCCCCGACCGGGTCGTGGCACCGACGAGGGTGAACGGCGCGATGTCCAACGGAATGGACGTCGCGCCGGGCCCTTTGCCGACCACCACGTCGACGCGGAAGTCCTCCATCGCCAGGTAGAGCATCTCCTCGGCCGGTCTGGCCATGCGGTGGATCTCGTCGATGAACAGGACGTCCCCCTCGACGAGGTTCGACAGCATCGCGGCGAGGTCACCCGCCCGTTCCAGCGCAGGCCCGGACGTCAATCGGATCGCGGCGCCGAGCTCGGCGGCGATGATCCTCGCCAGGCTCGTCTTGCCGAGACCAGGCGGTCCGGCGAGCAGCACGTGATCGGGTGGCTGGCCGCGCAGCCGCGCGCCGGACAGCACCAGATCGAGTTGCTCGCGCACGCGCTGCTGGCCGACGAACTCGCGCAAGTTCTTCGGGCGGAGCGGGCCCTCGATGTCCGTATCGGACGCCGTCGCCGTGGCATCGACCGGGCTGCCGTCGAAGGGGTCCTCATCGGCGAGGCTGCGCCCCTCGGTGACCGACCCGCTCATCGGTTCCTCCCCAGGACGGCCAGCGCACGTCGCAGCAGCACGCCGACATCGCCCGCGGCGACGGCATCGTCGCTCGCATCGGCGGTGACCCCCGCGACCGCCTCGGCCGCCTGCTTGCTCGTGAAGCCCAGCCCAGACAAGGCCTCGATCAGCCGGTCGTTGACCGGCGCCGACGCCGGCGCGCCACCCGGCGCGGGCGCCAGGGCGCCGACCTTGTCCTTGAGCTCCAGCACGAGTCGCTCGGCGCTCTTCCGCCCGATGCCCGGAGTCCGCATGAGAACGGCGGTGTCGCCGCCAGCCAGCGCGCGGCGAAGATCGTCGGGCTCGAGAACGGCGAGCAGCGCGAGCGCGATCTTCGGCCCCACCCCCGAGACCGACTGAACGAGCTCGAACAGCACCTTCGCATCCGTCGTCGCGAATCCGAACAGGGTCAGTGAATCCTCGCGCACCACGAGCGTCGTCGCGAGACTCGCCTGCTCGCCGCGTCGCAGCCCGGACAGCGTGCCCGGGGTGGCGCGCACGGCCAGGCCCACGCCGCCCACGTCGATCACCGCGTGGTCGAGGGCTATGGCGGCGACGGTCCCGCGCACGGACGCGATCATCGCCCGGCCTGCCCGGCCGACGCGAGGTCGGTGAGCCGCTGTTGCATGGGGCTTCGCCACAGGTGGCAGATGGCCAGGGCCAATGCGTCGGCCGCATCGGCGGGCCGGGGCGCCTCGGGCATGTGAAGCAGTCTCGTTACCATCGCCGTCACCTGCGCCTTGTCCGCCCTGCCGTTGCCGGAGACGGCGGCCTTCACCTCGCTCGGCGTGTGCCACGCCACGGGGATCCCGCGCCGGGCGGCCGCCAACGCGACGACGCCGGACACCTGCGCGGTGCCCATCACAGTCCGGACGTTCACCTGGCTGAAGACCCGCTCGATCGCCACCACATTCGGCTCGTGCCCGTCCATGAACGACTCGACCGCATCGGCGACCGTGAGCAGGCGGGCCGCGAGGTCCTGGTCCGCCGGCGTGCGCACCACCGTAACCGCGACCAGTCGGGGGCTTCTGCCCGGCCCGCCGTCCACGACCCCGACGCCGCATCGCGTCAGCCCCGGGTCGACGCCGAGAACGCGCACGTCACCGCCCTCCCGCATCGTCCGGAGGCTCCACAGCGACCGAAGGTGCCGTCCGCCCCATCGCCGAGCGTCTCACCGAACACATGTACGTCAGGAACATTACCCGGACGCCCACGTGAGCGGCGGGCGTACACGCCGTAAGTGCCCCCTGGCCGGCGCGTGCGACCGTCAATCCCTGCCGAGTCAATCCTCGTCGAGCTGCGCGGCGACATCGTCGGGGATGTCGGCGTTCGTGACGACGTTCTGCGTGTCGTCGAGGTCGTCGATGGCGTCCAGCACCTTGATGAGCTTGCGCGCGCCGTCGAGATCCAGCGGCACAGGAACGGACGGGACGAAGGTCGACTCCGCAGAGTCGTACTCGATCCCGGACTCGACCAGCGCGGAGCGAACGGCGAGGAAATCGCCAGCGGGACAGATGATCTCGAAACTGTCGCCATGGTCGTTGACTTCGTCGGCGCCGGCCTCCAGCACGGCGAGCAGCAGGTCGTCCTCGGTGAGGTCGCCCTTCGGCACGGCGAACACGCCCTTGCGGGTGAACATGTACGCGACAGACCCGGGGTCCGCCATCGAGCCGCCATTGCGGGTGACCGCCAGACGGACCTCGGTGGCCGCCCGGTTCCTGTTGTCCGTGAGACATTCGATGAGGATCGCGACACCGCCGGGACCGTACGCCTCGTAGGTGATCGACTCATAGCTCGCGCCGCCGGACTCCGCCCCGGACCCACGCTTGACGGCCCGGTCGATGTTGTCGTTGGGGACCGAGGACTTCTTCGCCTTCTGGATAGCGTCATACAGCGTCGGGTTGCCGTCCGGGTCGCCGCCACCGGTGCGGGCCGCAACCTCGATGTTCTTGATCAGCTTGGCGAACAGCTTGCCGCGCTTGGCGTCGATCGCCGCCTTCTTATGCTTGGTCGTCGCCCATTTGGAGTGGCCGCTCATCGGTGGTCAGGTCACCTCTTATGTCGTCACGTCGGTACATCGCCGCACACCGTGGTGGGGCCCGAGCCGAGGCAAACACGCACGGCCCGACACGCGATCCTACGTCGTCGCCGTGCGGCCCGCGGAATCGGCGCCGCGCGGGACCTCCGTGAATCCCGTCGCGGAGCCGGACGCGACGCGACCGTCCACGCCGCGCACCATCGACAGGAAGAGCCGGTGTACCCGGTCGTCGCCGGTGATCTCCGGATGGAATGACGTAGCGAGCACCAAGCCCTGTCGAACGGCGACCGGGCGGCCGTCCTCGACATTCGCCAACACCTCGACTCCCACGCCGACCGTCTCGACCCACGGAGCCCGGATGAACACCGCCTTGAACGGCCGGTCGTCCAGCCCGGCCTGCGCGAAACCGGCCATGCGCAGGTCGGTTTCGAACGAGTCGACCTGGCGGCCGAAGGCGTTGCGACGGACGGTGATGTCGATGGCGCCGAGCGGCACCTGGTCGTCCCGGCCATCGAGGATGCGCGTGGCCAGCGTGATCATTCCGGCACATGAGCCGAACGCGGGCAGACCGTCCGCCAGACGCGCGCGCAGCGGTTCGCGCAGGTCGAACGCGTCGAGCAGGCGGCTGATCGTCGTCGATTCGCCGCCGGGTATGACGATGCCCTGGACCACAGCCAGTTCCGCCGGCCGGCGCACCGGCAGCGCCGTCGCACCGAGGCTGGTGAGCGCCGCGAGGTGCTCCCGGACGTCGCCCTGCAGTGCGAGGACGCCGATCGTGAGGCGCGCATCGGTCACGGCTTGACAACCATGAGGACAGTGACCGCGACGAGCAGCAACGTGACCACGCCGGAGGTCATGGCAATCCGTCGATAATCGTTGCCGCCCAATGTCTCCGCCGTCGCGCTCTCCTGCAGGTGTTCCCCGGCACTGCGCAGGGCCGGCACCACGGCGAGCAGGTTGAGGGCGAGCGCGACGGCGTACAGGATGATCGAGATCAGGACCCACGGCGTAGCCACGGACAAGCCGTCGGACTTCGGCGCCATACCGAGCGCACCGAATCCGAAGAGGGCCACGGCCAGTGACGCCAGCGAGAAGACCATGGTCGACCGTGCCGTCGTCAGTACCGCGGCGCCGTCACCGGACCGGACGGAACGCATGGCGCTCATGGGCAGGATCGCCATCGGACCGATCACGAAGACCGCGGCCAACACGTGCAATACGACTATCACTGTGTCCATGAACATGATCGTATCCGTGCCGGAGCTGCGCTCCGGCACGGATACGTGAACGTCTACCAGCCTCGCTCGGCGAGCCGGTGCGGCACCGGGATGTCGTCGACGTTGATGCCGACCATGGCCTCGCCGAGACCGCGGGAGACCTTCGCGATCATGTCCGGATCGTCATAGAAGGTGGTGGCCTTGACGATGGCCTCCGCACGGGCGGCCGGGTTCCCGGATTTGAAGATGCCGGATCCGACGAACACGCCCTCGGCCCCGAGCTGCATCATCATCGCGGCGTCGGCCGGGGTTGCGATGCCGCCGGCGGTGAACAGCACGACCGGAAGCTTGCCTTTCTCGGCGACCTCGGCCACGAGCTCGTAGGGCGCCTGCAGCTCCTTCGCGGCGTGGTACAGCTCATCCTTGGACAGGCCGTGCAGCCGCCTGATTTCAGAGCCGATCGCGCGCAGGTGCGTGGTGGCGTTCGACACATCGCCGGTACCGGCCTCGCCCTTGGAACGGATCATGGCCGCACCCTCGGTAATGCGGCGCAGCGCTTCACCCAGGTTCGTGGCCCCGCAGACGAACGGCACGGTGAACTGCCACTTGTCGATGTGGTGCGTGTAGTCGGCGGGGGTAAGCACCTCGGATTCGTCGATGTAGTCGACGCCGAGGGCCTGCAGAACCTGTGCCTCGACGAAGTGGCCGATCCGCGCCTTGGCCATCACCGGGATCGACACCGCGGCGATAATGCCGTCGATCATGTCCGGATCACTCATACGTGAGACACCGCCCTGCGCGCGGATGTCCGCGGGCACCCGCTCGAGTGCCATCACGGCGACGGCGCCCGCGTCTTCGGCGATCTTCGCCTGCTCGGGCGTGACGACGTCCATGATGACGCCGCCCTTCAGCATCTCCGCCATGCCGCGCTTGACGCGCGCGGTCCCGGTGGTGGAGGTGGTGACGCCGGACTGCACGGCGGCAGCGGACTGCTCAGTGGACACGTCGGGGCTCCTGATAGAAGGTCTCTGGATTGTTGCTTCCATGGTATCGCGGCCGCGCGTCGCACCGACAGGCCACGCACGCCGACCGGCGACCCGCGCGCCCGTCACTTCCGCACGATCTGCGCGTTCCCCGGCGCGAGCAGGACCCACGTCTTGCCGGGCTTCAACAGCACGGGCTTCCCGGACGCGTCGAGGTACTGCGTAGGGTCCGAGGCCTTGCTGCGGCTCCAGGTGCCGGAGATGGCGCGGCCGTCGCGATAGAGCGTGAAGGACCCCGAGCCCAGAGTCTTTGTGAGATGGGAGGGGTTGCCCGCGGGATCGAGGGTGCCGTCCAGCTGGCTGTCGTCGACCCGCTGGATCAGGACATTGTCGACAAACAGGTGCTTGTCGCCGACCGCGTCGAGGTAGGGCTTGTCCCAGAAATAGGCCTGATAGCGGCCGTCCGCATAGCGGAAGGACGTCTTGCCGTTGAGCATCGTCACGTCGATGCTGGTGACCTTGGTGGCGGAGCCGAGGCGCGGATCGTCCACGCCGAACTCGAAGCCCATGGGCTGGGCTTTCGCCTTGCCGGGGTACCGCTTCGCGATCGTCTGCAGGTTCGCGTGCAGGTTGTACGGCGCGCGCTTGACCTTGGATCGCCAGAAGCCCGGCGCGCCCTCCGTCGTGGCGATGAGGTCCGAGGCGTGTAGGCGGGCCAGCTGGGCCGTCGCTCCCCCGGAGTAGACCAGGATCGGCGCGCCATAGCTCGGCAGCAGTTGTACGTCCGTCGACCGCACGCTGCGGACGGCGCCCACCTCCGTCGGCAGCACGGTGTGGTAGATGGCGATCAGCCGGACGAGCCCGCCCTCGACCTGCTCGGTATAGATGATGTCGGCGTCGGCCACGCCGTACTGTGGCATTCCGGCATCGGTGTTCTCGATCTTCACCGCGATCACCGGGTTGTTGGACACGGCGAGCCCGGTGAGCGGATCGGTGGGCCCGTGCGGCTCCTCGGAGGTGGTTGCTGCCGTCGCCGTGCTGGTCGTGGCACTCTCCGATGACGACGTGACCGGCGCAGCCGAGGACATCGTCATACTCGTCGACGTCTCGCTCGATGGGGCGGAATCCGACACGACGGGCGGTGTCCCGCTGCCGCTGCAAGCCGCTGTTACCAGCAGCGCAAGGGTGGCGGCAGCCGCGATCGCGGCGTGCTTGAAGTGCATGCACGTCCCTTTCGGTTCGCTTGCCCGGCGCCGAGGCCAGGAGCGCCTGTCGTCAGCCGGTGACGGTCTTTCCGCCGTCCGCGATGGCGGGCATGTCGAAGTACTCCGGCAGCCGCGCACGCCCGGCGAGTCGAAAGAACCGGGTGAACCACGAGGCACGCAGCGCTCGGGTATCGCGGACTGCGTCATTGTAGAACCGGCAGGCGAGCGTGACGCGTTCCTCGGCGTCGGCGAGTTCGTCGGCAAGGTCGCCGCGCCGCTCCAGGGAAACGCCGCCGAGCACGTCGGTCAGCGCCTGCTCCGCCGTATCCCGAGAACTCCGCGGTGCCCGGTCCGCGGCCGTCGCGGCGGCACGCAGGTCCGCCGAATCCGTCGGCGGGAGATGCCCGGTTGCCGCCAGCGACCGCGCGGCGACGATGCGGCGGGCCAGGGCCTCCTCGCACGCCGCCCACGCCGCCTCGGTGCGCTTGTGCAGGCGGTCAAGGCGATGTGCGGTGAGCCACAGCCGGAACGCCGACAGGAGCAGCAACACGACGACGACTGTGACGAGGATCGCGGCGATCATGTCGGAGAACCTCATCACTCGATCTCGGCGACGGACCGTGGGTCGGCCGCGATCACCGTCTCGTACACCTTGACCACCGTCCGAGCCACCACCTGCCAGTCGTACCCGGCGACAACCGCGCGCGCCTTGTCGACGAACGCGGCGCGGCGCAGCGGATCGTCGAGGAGGGTCGCGATGCCGTCGGCGAACGCGAAGGGGTCACCAACCGGGACGAGCAGCCCGGCCGCGCCGCCACCGAGGACCTGCCGGAAGGAGTCGAGATCGCTTGCTACCACGGCGGTTCCAGCGCTCATCGCCTCGGTGAGGATGATCCCGAAGCTTTCCCCGCCGAGGTTCGGCGCGCAGTACAGGTCGATCGATTTCAGCATTCGGGCCTTACCCTGCTCGGACGCGCGCCCCAGCAGCACCAGGTGCTCGGCGAGCTCCGGGCCGGCCTCGCGCATGAGGTCGGCCTCGTCACCGGCGCCGACCACCACCAGGCGCAGGTCGGGCCGTTCGGGCACGAGATAACGCATGGCCTCCAGCAGTACGTCCATGCCCTTGCGCGGTTCGTCGAAACGGCCGATGAAGCCCACCGTGCCGCCGGCGCGCGGATAACCCGGGAGCGGCTCGGCCGACGCGAAGAAGTCGACGTCGACCCCATTGGGGTCCATCACGGCGCCACCGCCGCAGAGTCCGACCGGCACCCACCGCGCCGCGTCGGACACCGCGCTGCCCCAGCTCAACTCCGCCAGGCGCGTCGGCTGTATGCCCTGGAACGCGGCCAGCATGCGCGACCGCGGGTTCGCCGTGTGGAAGGTGGCGACGATCGGGCCGTCGGCCACCATGAGGGCCAGCATGGACAGGCTCGGCGCGACCGGTTCGTGCACGTGCAATACATCGAAGTTGCCGGCCCGGATCCAGCGCCGCACCTTCGTGTAGGACATCGGCCCGAAAGACAGCCGGGCGACCGACCCGTTGTACCGGATCGGCACGCTGCGGCCCGCGGGCACGACGAAGTCCGGGAAGTCTCCTGCGGCATCGGCGCTGTCGTCGCCGGGCGCGAGGACCGAGACGTAGTGCCCCTGGCTGATGAGCACCCGGGCCAGCTCCGCGACATGGGACTGCACGCCGCCGGGCGTGTCGAACGAATACGGGCAGACCAGGCCGACCCTCATGGGCGCGCCTCCGTGGTCACGACAGGGGTGCCGCCCGGGGTCCCGACTGCGGCCCGGTCGGCAGACCCGTTCGTCGCCACCACGACACCGGCCGCGCCGCATCGATCCGCCGCCCACAACGGCTGCATCATGTGCCAGTCCGCCGGGAACAGCGCGATGCGCTGGGCAAAGACGTCGGCCATCGCCTGGGTGCCGCCGTGGACCTGATCGGCGAGTCGCGCGCCAGGCAGCTCCAGCGGGGCGCCGACGTATTGGATCCACCCGGTATCGGTGTACGCCAGGTGCACCGGGCACAGCGCGGCGCCGGTCCGTGCGGCCAGCATCGCCGGCCCGGCCGGCATCGTGGTTCGCTCCCCGAAGAAGGTGACCGGGATTCCGTTGCCGGCCAGGTCGCGGTCGGCAAGCAGACACACCATGCGCCCCTGTTCCAGGCGCTCGCGCAGCACGGCCGCCGTCCGCCCGGAGGTCCCCGTGGCACCGGTGAGCGGCAGGATCTCGAACCCCAGCTGCTCGCGATAGGCGACGAACCGCCGGTAGACGCTCTCTGGCTCGAGGCGTTCGGCGACGGTGGTGATCCCGCCGACCAGTTCGACCATCGACAGGCCGGCGATGTCCCAGTTCCCGGAGTGCGGCAGTGCGAGAATGACGCCGCGACCGGCATCCTGCGCCGCCCGGATGTGATGCAGGCCCGTGCTGCCGGCCAGCGCTTGTTGGGCTACCGCGCGGGTGTCCATCCGCTGCAACCGGAACGTTTCCAGCCAGTACCGTCCGTAGGAACGCATCGCGGCGCGTACCACGGCGTGCAACGCCGCCGGGGTGGCATCGGCACCGAGTACCCGTCGCTGGTTCCGGGCCAGCTGCAGCACACCCGGTCCGCGCCGATCGACGAGTGCGTCAGCGACCCGGTTGACCATCGCGCGCGCCAGGCTTTCCGGCACTCTGGGGACGGCTGCCCACGCCGCCCGATAGGCCAGGGCGCCGACGCCGGCCGCCGCCGTCATGGCGCCGACTCCCCCGCCGCCTTGGTGGCCTCGACCGCGCCTGCCTTGACGGCGGCCATCCGCACCTGCACGAGCCGCTGCGCCACGGTGATCACGCTGGCCGCCGCGAGCAGCCAGAGCAGGATGTCCAACACGTACGGCACGCCGAGTCCAGCCAGCCCGGCGCCGACCAGGCCGAGCACGTTGCGCTCGGCCCGTTCCGCGATGGCGCCCTTGATCGTCAGGCCTACCGAGTCGGCTCGCGCCTTGATGTAGGAGACGACCTGGCCGGAGCCGAGCGCCAGCAGCGCGGCCACACCCAGCGGGGTGGAATGCGCGTCCGCAAAGACGTAGAAGGCGATCGAACCGAACAGCGCCGCATCCGCGATCCGGTCGCAGGAGGCGTCCAGCACCACACCGAACGGGGTACCGAATCCGCGCACCCGGGCCATCGCGCCGTCGAACAGGTCGAACAGCACGAATACGGTCACGACCATCGTCCCGGCGAAGAGGTACCCGGTCGCGATGAGACCGACCGACCCGCCGACCACGCCGGCCGTGCCGATCACGGTCACCCCGTCCGGGGTCAGGCCGAGACGCAGCAGGGCCCGACCGATCGGCGCGGTCACCTTGGACACCGAGGCCCGGGCCAGAGCGTTGAGCATGGGGGCGCGATTCCGTTCTGTTGTGAGCCGACGGTGCCGGCTCGCCCGGCCGTGATGGGCATCCGCGATGGGCACGATGTGCGCCGCGCGGCGCAGGAACCCACGATAGCCGCAGCGCCGATAGGCAAGTCGTGATGGGCAGCTCGCCGGCGACTCCCGACCGGCGTCCTACCAGGCGTCGGCGAGCAGTCGGCGCGTCTCGGCGAGGAGTTGCGGCAGCACCTTGGTGCGGCCGATCACCGGCATGAAGTTCGCGTCGCCGTTCCACCGGGGCACCACGTGCTGGTGCAGGTGCGCGGCGATGCCAGCACCCCCGGCGGCGCCCTGGTTCAGTCCGATGTTGAAACCGTGCGGCGAGGAGACGGCACGGATGGTCGTCATGGCGTGTTGCGTGAAAGCAGCGATCTCGGCCACCTCGTCCGCCGTCGCGTCGGTGTAGTCGGCGACATGCCGATACGGCACCACCATCAGGTGACCGGCGTTGTAGGGGTAGAGGTTCAGCACAGCGAACACCAGCTGCCCCCGGGCCACCACCAGCCCGTCCGCGTCCGGCTGGGCCGGGATGCGGCAGAAGGGGCAGGGCGGCGGCTCGCCGCGAACAGCGTCATGGGCGGGACCGTCGTCCTTCGCGACGTAGGCCATCCGGTGCGGGGTCCACAGCCGCTCGAGGCCGTCCGGCGTCCCGGCCCTGTCCGGCGGGCCTGTTCGAGTCACGCCGTCTCCGAGCGCACCCGGAAGCTTTCGGCCGTCGGGGAATCGTTTCGCCGACTGGCCGCCCACTCGGTGATCGCGGCGACGGCGGCGGCCACGCCCACTCCGTTGATCTGCGAGCCGTCCCGAAACCGGAACGAAACCGCGCCCGCCTCAATATCTTTCGCCCCGGCGAGCAGCTGGAACGGCACCTTCTGTGTGGTGTGCGTGCGGATCTTCTTCTGCATCCGGTCGTCGGAGCGATCGACCTCCACCCGGATCCCTGCGAACCGGAGCTGTGCTGCCACCGCGTCGAGGTGATCGGCGAACGCGTCCGCCACCGGGATTCCGACCACCTGCACCGGCGCCAGCCAGACCGGGAACGCGCCGGCGTAGTGTTCGGTGAGCACGCCGAAGAACCGCTCGATCGACCCGAACTTCGCGGAGTGGATCATCACCGGGCGCTGCCGGGAGCCGTCCGCGGCCACGTACTCCAGCTCGAATCCTTCGGGCTGGTTGAAGTCGTATTGAATCGTCGACATCTGCCAGGTGCGGCCGATCGCGTCGCGCGCCTGCACCGAGATCTTCGGGCCGTAAAACGCCGCGCCGCCTGGATCCGCCACCAGCTTCAGCCCGGTGCTCTTGGCGACCTCCTCCAGGACCGCGGTCGCCGCCGCCCACTGCTCCTCCGAGCCCTTGAACTTGGCGACGTTCTTCTCGTCGCGGGTGGACAGCTCTAGGTAGTAGTCCGTGAGCCCGAAATCGTCCAGCAGCGAGAGCACGAACTTCAGGAGGTGCTTGACCTCGTCGGCGGCGCCCTCCCGCGTGACGTACGAGTGTGAGTCGTCCTGGGTCAGCCCGCGCACCCGGGTGAGGCCGTGTACCACGCCGGACTTCTCGTACCGGTAGACGCTGCCGAACTCGAAATATCGGATCGGCAGGTCGCGGTAGGAGCGCTGCCGCGAGCGGTAGATCAGGTTGTGCATGGGGCAGTTCATGGCCTTGAGGTAGTAGGCCTGCCCGGCGCGCCGCAGCGTGCCGTCCGAATCGCGCTCCTCGTCCACGTGCATCGGCGGGAACATGGTGTCCGCGTAGTACGGCAGGTGCCCGGAGAGCTCGAACAGGTGCTGTTTGGTGATGTGCGGGGTGCCGACGTAGTCGAAACCCTCCTCGATGTGGCGGCGGCGGACGTAGTCCTCCATCTCCCGCTTGATCACCCCGCCTTTCGGATGGAAAACGACCAGGCCGGAACCGATCTCGTCGGGGAAGCTGAACAGGTCTAGTTCCGCACCCAGCCGCCGGTGGTCGCGGCGCTCCGCCTCGGCCAACATGTCCAGGTGCGCGGCAAGCGCCTCGTCCGACTCCCACGCGGTGCCGTAGATGCGCTGCAGTTGCGGGTTCTTCTCGCTCCCCCGCCAGTAGGCCGCGGCCGTGCGCATGAGCTTGAACGCCGGGATGTGCTTGGTCGTCGGCAGGTGCGGGCCGCGGCACAGATCCCCCCACACTCGCTCGCCGGTGTGCGCGTGCAGGTTGTCGTAGATGGTCAGCTCGCCGCCCGCCGGATCGACCTCCATCACCTCGGCGGTGTCCACGGCCTCCGAATCCTCTTGCGCGACACCGGATTTCAGTCCGATGAGCTCCAGCTTGTAAGGCTCGGACGCGAGTTCGTGGCGGGCGTCGTCGGGTATGACGACGCGTCGGGCGAAGCGCTGTCCGGATTTGATGATCTTCTTCATCCGGCGTTCCAGCTCGACCAGATCATCCGGCGTGAAGGGCCGCCGCACGTCGAAGTCGTAGTAGAAGCCGTCCCGGATCGGCGGCCCGATGCCCAGCTTCGCCTCCGGGAACGCCTCCTGGACGGCCTGGGCCAGCACATGCGCCGTGGAGTGCCGGATCACCGCGCGACCGTCGTCGGAATCGGCGGAAACCGCCTCGACCTCGGTGTCCGCGTCCGGCGTCCACGCGAGATCGCGCAGGCGCCCGTCCGCATCGCGGATGACGACGACCGCATCCGGGCCCGTTCGCGGCAGCCCCGCCTCGCCGATCGCGACCGACGCGCTCGTCCCGGCGGGTACTCGCACCCGAACGGCATGGGTCGGTGATGCGGCGGAAACGGACACGAGCGGGCTCCCAGCGGTCGACAACAGGAACTGGTCGATCGTATCCGCCGCGCCGCGCGCACCGCCCAGCCTGATCCGCCAGCCGGAACCGCACCGCCCGCGGCTGCGGATGACGTGCCCCGGGCCGATGGACCGGCGCCGGGATAGCCTCGAGGTATCGGCGAAGGAGATGGATATGACCATTGACAACTATCTGATGCAATCGCTGGCTGGCGACCCGGTCGATCTCGCGGACTTCCGGGGACGGGCCGTCCTGATCGTCAACGTCGCGTCGAAATGCGGGTTCACCCCGCAGTACGCCGGCCTCGAGCAGTTGCACGCGAAGTATCAGGATCGCGGTTTCTCCGTCCTGGGGGTGCCGTGCAACCAGTTCGGCGGCCAGGAGCCGGGAACCCCCGAGGAGATCGCGGAGTTCTGCTCCACCACCTACGGCGTGACGTTCCCGATGTTGGCGAAGGTGGACGTGAACGGTGAGACCCGCCATCCGCTGTACGCGGAGCTGACGCAGTATCCCGACGGCGACGGCATCGCCGGGGACGTGCAGTGGAACTTCGAGAAGTTCCTGATCTCCCCGGATTCGGTGCCGGTCGGCCGGTTCCGGTCCGCTGTCGCTCCCGACGATCCCGCGCTGGTCGGCGCGATCGAGGCGCAGCTTCCGCGCTGACCATGCGGTGCATTGCACCGCCCGTGCGGCCGACACCAGACACCGGAACCCCAGCGGGCACACGGCAACCAGACACACTCACGAAGAAGGACACGTCATGGCCGAGAGCTTGTACCATCCCACCACCCGCGAGATCGCCCAGCGGCGCAAGGAACTCGCGCCGCAGACGCATGACGCGTTCGAGGCGTTCAGCAAGGCGGTATTCGCCGACGGCGCCCTGCCCGAGAAGACGAAACAGTTGATCGCGGTGGCCGTCGCGCACACCACGCAATGCCCCTACTGTATCCAGGGTCACACCACATTGGCGCATCGCAAGGGTGCGACCGACGAGGAAATCATGGAAGCCGTTTGGGTGGCAGCGGAAATGCGTGCCGGTGGCTCATACGCCCACTCAACCATTGCGCTCGAAGCCCTGGAGCGCCTGCACCAGCACCTCTGACCTGCGTCAGCCCCATTCCGGAACGGCCCACCACATTGACGTCGGATTGTCATATCCAGCGCCAATGCCGTCCGTTATGAACACAGTCCGTCATCTCCCCGACAACGACGCGTTTTATCAACATTCCGGTTGCATAAATCGATTCTCGAAACGCCGAAACTCGGCGCGCGAGAACACGTTTGGGCCACTAACATGATGCATCGCATGCCCAGCAAGTACGACCACACCGCGGTATTTCCGTGCACCATCGACCATGCCGCGGGACCCGACGCTCGTCGATATGCGTGAGAGTAGAGGCATCACGATGACCAGCAGTACCCGAACGACCCCGGCCGCGAATCCCGCACAACTCGCACCGCTGTTGCCCGGAGGCGCACCAGTTGAATCGCTGCTGCGAAAGGCACAGTTCTTCACACCGGGCACGCCGACCCCCGACCACCGCGAACTGCATCGCCAGGGCGGCCGGCAGGCGGAGCAGTTCTACAAGGACCGCTGGCATCACGACAAGGAGGTCCGGTCGACGCACGGCGTCAACTGCACCGGGTCATGCTCCTGGAAGGTGTACGTCAAGGACGGCATCATCACTTGGGAAACGCAACAGACCGACTATCCGTCCGTCGGTCCGGACAGCCCCGAGTACGAACCTCGCGGATGCCCGCGCGGCGCCTCGTTCTCCTGGTACACCTACTCCCCGGCCAGGGTGCGTTATCCGTACATTCGCGGCCCGCTGCTGAAGGTGTGGCGCGAGGCGAAGGCGCGGCTCGGTGATCCGGTCCTCGCCTGGGCGGACATCATCGCCAACCCCGAGCTGACCGCGCAATACAAGCAGTTCCGGGGCAAGGGCGGGTTCGTCCGCTCCACCTGGCCCGAGGTGTCCGAGCTGATCGCGGCCGCGCACGTGCAGACGGTCAAGCAGTTCGGCCCGGATCGAGTGGTGGGCTTCTCCCCCATTCCGGCGATGTCCCAGGTCTCGTACGCGGCAGGCACTCGCTTCCTGTCGCTGATCGGCGGCACCATCCTGTCGTTCTACGACTGGTACGCCGATATGCCGATCGCCTCCCCGCAGGTTTTCGGCGACCAGACAGACGTGCCGGAATCCGCCGACTGGTGGAATTCCGCGTACCTCATGCTGTGGGGATCGAACCTGCCGATCACCCGCACCCCCGACGCGCATTTCATGACGGAGGCCCGTTACAAGGGGCAGAAGGTCGTGGTCGTGAGCCCGGACTTCGGCGACCACACGAAATTCGCCGACGATTGGCTGCCCTGCTCCCCCGGAAACGACGGCGCGCTCGCCATGGCAATGGGGCACGTGATCCTGACCGAGTTCTATCGCGACCGGCAGGTGGACTATTTCACCGATTACGTGAAGAAGTACACCGATCTGCCGTTCTTGGTCACCTTGCGAAAGCATGGAGATGCCTACGTGCCGGACAAGTTCCTGACCGCCGCGGATCTCGGCCGCGATCAGGAAGCGGCCGCGCATCAGACCGTGCTCATGGATTCGGCGACCGGCACACCGGTATTCCCGAACGGCACCCTGGCGTCGCGGTACTCGAAATCCGGCGAGGGCAAATGGAACCTCGACCTCGAAGGTGTCGACCCAGCGCTGACGATGCTCGGCCGAGGCGGCGAGCCGGTCGCCGTGGATCTACCGCGATTCGACATCGGCGAGACCGAGGGCGGAACGTCGATCCGGCGCGGAGTGCCGACCGCCACGGTCGGCGGGCACCTGGTCACCACCGCCTTCGACCTGCTGCTCGCGCAGTATGCCGTCCACCGTGACGGGCTGCCGGGCGAGTGGCCGACCGGATATGACGACGTTCACCCCTACACGCCGGCCTGGCAGGAGCCGATCACCTCGGTGCCGGCCGAGGCGGTAACCCGGGTCGCGCGTGAGTTCGCCCGCAACGCCGAGCTCACGCACGGGCGATCCATGATCGCGATGGGCGCCGGAACGAACCACTGGTTCCACTCGGACCAGATCTACCGCACCTTCTTCACGCTGCTCCTGCTGTGCGGTTGCCAAGGGGTGAACGGCGGCGGCTGGGCACACTACGTCGGCCAGGAGAAGGTGCGGCCGCTCACCGGATTCCAGCAGGTCGGCTTCGCGCTGGACTGGCAGCGACCGACCCGGCACATGACCAGCACATCGTTCTTCTACATGCACACCGATCAGTGGCGGTACGAGAGCTTCGGCGCCGATGAGCTGGCATCCCCACTCGGCAAGGGCATCTTCCGTGGAAAGGCCTTCGCCGACGCCCTCGCCCAGGCGTCGCGCATGGGCTGGACGCCGTCCCATCCGACCCTGGACCGCAACCCGTTGGACGTCGCCGACGAGGCCGCGGCAGCGGGCAAGCCCGTCGCCGATTACATCGTGGAGGAGCTGAAGGCCGGCCGGCTCGGGTTCGCGGGCCGGGATCCCGATTCGCCGCAGAACTTCCCGCGGGTGATGACGGTGTGGCGGGCGAACCTACTCGGCTCCTCGGGCAAGGGCATGGAGTACTTCATGCGCCACCTGCTCGGCGCCGCGGACGCGGTACGCGCCGATGAGACTCCAGAAGCATTGCGGCCCAAGGAGATCCGCTGGCACGACGAGGCGCCCCGGGCGAAACTCGACCTCATCACCACGATCGACTTCCGCATGACGTCGTCCTGCACGTATTCGGACATCGTGCTGCCCGCCGCGACGTGGTACGAGAAGCACGACATCTCCACCACGGATATGCACCCCTTCGTGCATTCGTTCAACCCGGCGATCGCACCACCGTGGGAGACCCGTACCGACTTCGATACGTTCAACACCATTGCGCGCGAGTTCTCCCGGCTCGCAGGCAAGCACCTGGGCACCCGCACCGATGTGATCGCGGCACCCATGCAGCACGACACCCCTGGCGAGCTGGCACAGCCCGGCGGCCGGGTCCTGGACTGGGCGAACGGCGACTGCGAGCCGATCCCCGGCGTCACGATGCCCGCGCTCATCGCCATCGAGCGCGACTACACCAAGGTCGCCGAGAAGATGGTGGCGCTCGGCCCACTCGTGGAGACGCTCGGCACCCCGCAGAAGGGCGTGAGCTGGAAACCGGTGGGTGCGGTCGACGTGCTCGGCCGGGTCAACGGGCGCATCCGCGGCGGGGTCGCCGACGGCCGGCCGGCGCTCAAGCGGGACGTCCACATGGCCGAGGCCATCCTGGCGTTGTCCGGAACCACGAATGCGCAGGTCGCCATCCAGGGCTGGCAGGCATACGAGCAGCGGACCGGGATGAAGCTCGCGGACCTCGCGGAAGAGCGCGCCGCAGAACGCATCTCGTTCGCGGACACGCAGATCCAGCCGCGCGCGGTGATCACGTCGCCGGAATGGTCGGGCAGCGAGGCCGGCGGGCGGCGCTACTCGCCGTTCGTGGTGAACGTCGAACGGCTCAAGCCGTGGCACACGCTCACCGGCCGGATGCACTTCTTCGTGGACCACGACTGGATGATCGAATACGGCGAGCAACTGCCCACCTACCGGCCGCCGCTCAATTATCTGCGGCATTTCGGGAATCAACAGTCCGGAACGTCGTCATATCCGGAGATCACGGTGCGATACCTGACGCCGCACTCGAAGTGGTCGATCCACTCCGAATACCAGGACAACCTGCACATGCTGCGCCTGTTCCGCGGCGGCCCGACGATCTGGATGAGCGACGTCGATGCCGCGACCATCGGTGTCAAGGACAACGAATGGGTCGAGGTCTACAACCGCAACGGCGTGGTGGTGTGCCGCGCGACGATCAGCCACCGCATGCCGAAGGGGACGGTGTACTACCACCACGCGAAGGATCGTCACCTGATGACGCCGAAGTCGGAGATCTCCGGCTGGCACGGCGGCGGCGACAACTCGCTCACCCGGGTCGTGATCAAGCCGACGCACATGATCGGCGCCTATGGGCAATTCAGCGCCGGATTCAACTATTACGGGCCGACCGGAAACCAGCGTGACGAGATCACGGTGATCCGGAAGCGGTCGCAGGAGGTCGAGTACAAGTGACGGTTCCCTTTGCAGACCCATTCCTTTCGGCGGTGACGATATGCGCGTAATGGCCAACGTGTCGATGGTGATGAACATCGACAAATGCATCGGGTGCCACACCTGCACGGTGACGTGCAAACAGACGTGGACCAACCGCCCCGGAACGGAATACGTCTACTTCAACAACGTCGAGACCAAGCCCGGCATCGGCTACCCGAAGCGGTACGAGGACCAGGAGCAGTGGCACGGCGGCTGGACGCTGGACAAGAAGGGGCGGCTGCAGCTCAAGGCGGGTGGGCGGCTGCGCAAGCTGCTGTCCATCTTCTACAACCCAGACCTGCCGACCATCGACGATTACGGCGACCCGTGGACGTACGACTACCAGTCGGTGCTGAACGCCCCGCTAGGCACGCCGAACCCGAGCGCGCACTCCATCTCGGCGCTCACCGGCAAGGACATGACCGTCCAGTGGGGGTCCAACTTCGAGGACGACCTGGCGGGCGCGCCGGAAACCGCGCTGGACGACCCGAACCTGAAGGGCCTGGAGGAACAGGTCCGGATGGAGTTCGAGAACGTCTTCATGTTCTACCTCCCGCGGATCTGCGAACACTGCCTGAATCCGTCCTGCGTCGCGTCCTGCCCCTCCGGCGCGATGTACAAGCGGCAGGAAGACGGCATCGTGCTCGTCGATCAGGACAAGTGCCGCGGCTGGCGGTTCTGCGTCTCGGGCTGCCCCTACAAGAAGGTGTACTTCAACCACCGCACCGGCAAGGCGGAGAAGTGCACGTTCTGCTTCCCGCGGATCGAATCGGGCCAGCCCACCATCTGCGCCGAGACCTGCGTGGGGCGGCTGCGGTACCTCGGGCTGTTCCTGTATGACGCGGACAAGGTGCTGGACGCCGCGGCGACGCCGGATGAGAAAGACCTGTACCAGGCCCAGCTGGACGTCTTCCTCGACCCGAACGATCCCGAGGTCGAGGCGGCGGCCATCCGCGACGGCATCCCGTACGACTGGATCCAAGCGGCGCGGCGCTCCCCCGTCTACGACCTGGCCGTCCGGCACAAGGTAGCGCTCCCGCTGCATCCGGAATACCGCACGCTGCCGATGGTGTGGTACGTGCCGCCGCTTTCCCCGGTGGCGGATATCGTGCACGCGCAGGGCTACGACCATTCCGATCCGGATCGCGTCTTCGCGACGATCGACTCGCTGCGCATCCCGATCGACTACCTTGCGAACCTGTTCACCGCCGGCGACGCCGACCTGATCCGGACCGTGCTCCGCAAATTGACTGCCGTGCGGGCAACCCAGCGGGCGAAGCAGCTCGGACTCCCCGTCGACGCCGGCCTCGCCGCGTCGGTCGGTTCCACTCCCGAGGACCTGGAAGACCTGTACCGACTGTTGGCGATCGGGAAGTATTCGGACCGGTACGTGATCCCCCCCGCGCACGCGGAGGAAGCCGGCCGGCTGATGGGCCAGCACGAGCAGCTCTTCTGCTCGCTGGACTACGAGGGCGGTCCGGGCATGGGTGGCGGCGGTCCGGCGGGTCCGCACGGGATCAGCTCCTTCCAACCCACGGGCTCGGCGAGCGCGGCGAGCACCTTCCGGTCGGACGACGGGCACGATCACTTCAACC
>JAFIHI010000141.1 GCA_017848755.1 Nakamurella sp.
CGGCACCTGTCGGTGACCGATTTCCGGTCCTGGGAGCACGCCGAACTGCCGCTCCGTCCCGGCCCGACGGTGTTGATCGGTCGCAACGGGGCAGGCAAGACCAAGCTCGCCGACGATGTGGCCGACTTGGACCGCGGCGCGCGGTTCTGGACGGGCGCACTGCGGGGCCGGATTGTGCGGCAGCCCCTACGGACACGGGACCTACCTGTCCGTCCTGGCGCCCACTGGTGATCATGATCATGGAAATCGAGATCACCTATAGCGTTGTGACCTGCGGAAACGTGGGCGCCCCCGGCAGGATTCGAACCTGCGCACCCGCCTCCGGAGGGCGCCTGGGCGTGCTGGTCCGAGACCCAAATAAAGCCTGAGCTGCGGAAATACATCACGGTAGTTCACCGGAGACCACCGGAATCACCGGCAAGTGTGGGCAAAATGTGGGCACGGGAACGATCTTGGTCATGAGGCGTCGTGCGGCCAATGGAGCTTCGCGCCAGCCGAGGCAGGCTCGCAACGGATCGATCGTCGCGGTATCTCGTCGCCATTCACCCGGCGAAGTCGTCGCTCTCTGTTTGACGGGCGCGCCCCGGGACGGTGAGCCGGACAGATCCTGCGGGGCGGGCGGCCATCGCCAAGCCCGATTTCCCGCGATTTGGGTGCTGCGTCCCGGTTGTGGTTCGGCCTGCGGTGAGGCGCGATACCGGCAGCGGGTTCGGACGTTTCGAGGAGGCCAAAAGATTTGCATCGCGGCGTCGATGCCTGTTTGCGGGTATGACGACCATGCGCGTTCACTCTTCCGACGCAAGATCGCGCGGCCCCGGGTGGAGCTACTTGTGGGTGTGCTCACCGCGCATCATGAACATCATCATCGCCATCATGATGAGGCAGCCGAGCGCCCACAGCAGGGCGCCGGAGCCGGCGACTCCGGTGGTGACTAGGAGTACCGCTACTGCGATCATCGGAATGCAGCAGATCAGCATCGCCAGCCTGTGGCCGCCGTGCGTGTTGTGGCGGGCGTGGTCGGAGGGCGCCTGCTCGCCGAGGCTGGGGTACGCATCTGCCTGCCCGATGGCGCCGCCGCGGTCGGCGGGATAGGGCATCCGGCTGTTGTGTTCGTTGGCGGTGGTGTTCATGACTCCTTCTTCCTTAATGAAGCTGGAATGTGGCCGAGCTTGGCATATAGCGGGCAGTGGCCCGTGGCACCGGTAACGACGAGGTCGAGCCCTGCCACCACGAGCATCAGTTCGAGCACGACCCCGATCGCCGAAGATGCCGAGCTCACTAGGATCGCCCCAAGAATCACACTGAATGCGCCGACCAGGATGCGGGCGGCCCGTTCGGTCGGGGTGATGTTCACCTTCCAGCGGCTACTCATTGTTGGCTCCCTCCTGCGGACCGAACCAGGTGATTCCGGATCGTCATCACCCACTGTGCCGCCTGCACATGAACGTCTCCGCGCTTCTTCCATGAACGTTCGATCAACCCCGATCGGGCGCGCATCGTATCAGCGGGCTCGCGCGTGACGGTCGATCTCAGCCGTGGTGCCCGGCGTGTATGTCGGGAGACAGTTCCGGGACCGGAATCTGCGCGGTTGGCTCGTTCCCGTTGATGGCCGGTCCGATGATGAGGGCGGAGATTAGAAACATGATTGCGAAGACCCCGATCGCGATCGTGGGCGCCTTCCATGTGCCGAAGCGGCGATACAGCCGGCGTAGCAGCGGGATGGACAGGACCATCCCGATTGCCCCAAAAAGAAGATTGCCCGCGGCGCCCGTGACGACGAACGCTCCGGCGAACAAACCGATGTGGTGCAGAACATGTGGGGCGATCCCGGCCACGGCCGCGATCAGCGCGGTCGTTGCGTTCCATAGCCCGACCCACACGCGCGGCCGCCGGCCAGGGTCCGTGGCCGACGGCCGTGCGGGAGGGCGGGCGGGCGCCCGAACGCGGTCGGTCGCCATGCTCAGTGGGCGGCCGAACGAAGCACGTCCACGCGTGCGTGGTACTCGATTTCGTCGATCTCGCCGCGCGCGAAGCGCTGATCGAGGATGTCGAGCGTCGTTTCCTTCCCCTGACCGGTACGCTCGACGCGGCTCGATCTAAAGATCGCCACCACCGCGAATACCACCAGCCCCCAGAACGCAGCCATGCTGAGCGCCATCACCAGCCAGCCGCCCCAGCCAATTCCGTCGTGATACCAGCCCATCATCGCCCTCAGCTCCTTCGCCGCCGATGTTGCTGTCATTCACGGTGATGCCGGACGCCCGCGCATGGGGTCGACATTTCGTGAAGGTTCGCTGAAGAACGGCGCTGGCAGGCTCAGGCGTTCGTGTCGGGCACGTGCGGCTGCAACGATGAAAGGTATGGGAGTCCCGGAATCCGCTCATGCCGCCGATCGCCCACTCGCGCCGCCTGGACTGCGCGCCCTAGTCGTCGAGGACGAGGCGCCGCTCGCTGCACTTGTCGGCAGCTACCTGGAACGCGACGGCTTCGAGGTGACACTCATCCACGACGGACTGCAAGCGGTCACCAGCGCCCGGGAGGTCGACCCCGACGTGGTCGTTCTCGACCTCGGGCTGCCCAGCTTGGACGGCGTGGAGGTGTGCCGGCGGATCCGTACGTTCTCCGACTGTTACGTGGTGATGCTGACCGCGCGGGCGGAGGAGATCGACACGTTGATCGGCCTGTCCGTCGGCGCGGACGACTATATGACCAAACCGTTCAGCCCCCGCGAACTGATCGCCCGGATCACCGCCATGCTGCGACGACCCCGTGCCACGACGGGAACACCGGATGGCGCGGAAGGGCAGTCGTTCGGGGAGCTGACCATCGATATTCAGGGCAGGGACGTGTCGCTGGGCGGGGAACTGGTCCGGCTGACGCGAACGGAATTCGACGTGCTCGCCGCGCTGGCGGAGCGCCCGCGCATGGCGTTCTCACGGCGTCAACTCATCGAACGCGTGTGGGGTGAGGCGTGGGTAGGCGACGAACATCTGGTCGACGTGCACGTCGGTCACCTGCGCAGAAAGCTCGGTGACGACGCCAACCAGGGCAAATATGTGCGCACGGTGCGCGGGGTCGGCTATCGGATGGGCACCGGCCAGTGAACACCACGCCGCACGGCGACCCGGTCGCGACCGGAAAGCCCCGGCGCGGCGGATTCGCGACGAGGCTGCTACTGGCGCAGGGTCTGGTATTGATCGCCGGGGCATTAACGACTTGGCTGGTCGCCACTGCCGTCGGCCCGAGCATCTTTCATGATCACCTCGCCCAAGCGGGTGTTCCGCGAACCGAGGCGGAGACCCGCCATATTGAGGAAGCCTTCGCCTCGGCCCTGCTGATCTCGCTCGGTGTCGCCCTGCTCACGGCGGTGGTCGCCGCGCTCGCGGTGTCGTGGTACTTCAGCAGGCGGGTGCAGCGGTCGTTAGGGCAGGTCACGGCCGCGGCCGCGCAGATCGCCGCTGGTCGCTATGCGGCGCGAGTTTCCGCACCGGGACTCGGCGCCGAGTTCGCCACCCTGGCCGATACCTACAACGCGCTGGCGGACAAGCTGGAGTCGACCGAGGCGACCCGACGCCGGATGCTCGCGGATCTGGCGCACGAGATGCGCACCCCACTGGCCACGGTCGATGCACATCTGGAGGCCGTCGAGGACGGCGTTCGCGACCTCGATACGGAGACGCTGTCGGTGCTGCGCGAGTCCACCCGGCGGCTGCGCAGGCTCGCCGAGGACATTGGGGCCGTCTCTCGCGCCGAAGAGGGACATCTCGACCTCCAGCCGCACTCCGTCGATGCCGCGTCACTGGCCACCAGCGCTGTCGCCGCCGCCGCCGACCGATACGCCGCCAAAGGCGTCGCACTGCACAGCGACGTGAGACCGGCCGGCTTTCTGACGGTGGATTCCGAGCGGATCGGCCAGGTGCTCGGCAATCTCCTCGACAATGCGCTGCGACATACTCCGCAGGGCGGCCGGGTCACCGTCGCATGTCGCCGGCTCGACCACTGGGTCGAATACACCGTCGCCGATAACGGGGTCGGCATCGCCGCCGAGCATCTGCCGCACCTGTTCGACCGGTTCTACCGGATCGACACCGCCCGCGATCGGGACCACGGCGGCTCCGGCATAGGACTGGCGATCGCCAAGGCACTCGCCGAGGCCCACGGCGGCGGCCTGTCCGCCAGCAGCCGCGGTCCGGGCCAGGGAGCTACCTTCACCCTTCGGCTGCCACGCTGAGGCGGGCGGCCGCGGGCGACGAATCCTCAGGCCGCGGTCCTTCACCGAACCTTCACCAAACCGGCGTCGGAACCATTGGGGCGGCCCGCGACAGTGGACGGTGCCACGCACCGACAACCACGTCAGGGGGTGCCCATGCGCACTCGACCACCAGGGGCCAGTGGCCCCAGCATCACGGGCCCGAGCCCATCCCCGGCGCACGTGACGGTGGTGGAGTCCGAGGCGTGCCATTTCTGCATCGACGCACAGCGGGTTCTCCTGGGGGCGGCGGCCAGCTACCCAGTCGAGGTGCGCACCGTCGATGTGCGCAGCGCGGAGGGTGAGGAACTGATGCAGAAGCACCGGGCCACCATGAGTCCCCTGGTGCTCGTGGACGGCGTTTTCTTCTCCACCGGTCGGCTGCCGCGCCGCAAGCTGGCGCAGGTGCTGGCGCAGCGCTTCGAGGCGCCAACCGCCGGCGATCTTGCTGCGCGCGGCGGTGCCAACCATGGGTGACCTGCTGACCACCGGCTCGGCGCTGGCGGCGTTCTTCGCCGGCGGGGTCGCGCTTTTCGCTCCCTGCTGCATCGTGTTCCTGGCCCCGTCGTATCTGGCGGTCGCGGTCAAGAATCGCCGCTGGCGTCTGCTGCCCCTGACCTTCGTGTTCGCCGCGGGCCTGGCCTTGGTGCTGGTTCCGATCACGCTCGGCATGAGCCTGGTCGCCTCCACCATCGCCAACTACCACCGGCCGCTTTACTTCGCCGGCGGCGTACTGATGCTTGCCCTGGCCGCGCTCAGCCTGTCGGGGCGGATGATCGCCCTGCCCTCCTTCCTGCGCGCCCCGGACACCCGCGCCGGCGACACGGGCAGCTTCTTCGCCCTCGGCGTCTTTTCCGGCATCGCCAGTTCCTGCTGCGCCCCGGTGCTCGCCGGAGTCATGACGCTCTCCGCGCTGTCCGGCTCGGCGATCGGCGGACTTGCGCTGGGTCTGGCCTACACCTTCGGCATGGTGTTCCCATTGTTCGTGATGGCCTTGCTGTGGGACCGCTATCGGCTCGGCGAGCGACGCTGGATGCGCGCCAAACCGATCCGGTTCCGGCTCGCCGGCCGGGTATTCGCCACCAAC
>JAFIHI010000142.1 GCA_017848755.1 Nakamurella sp.
ATCGGCATCGCCCGCGCGCTAGCGCTGGAGCCCACAGTGCTCATTGCCGATGAGGCGGTTTCGGCTCTTGATGTCTCGGTCCAGGCGACCATCATCAACCTGCTGCTCGATCTGAAGGAGCAGCTGGGTCTGTCGATGGTCTTTGTCTCGCACAACATGGCAGTAGTTCGGCAGATCAGCGATCGCATCGCCGTGATGTACCGCGGGCGAATCGTTGAGATCGGCCCCACGGAGCGTCTTTTCAACGACCCGGCCCATCCGTACACCCAACTGCTGCTGGGCAGCGTGCCGCGGATGCTGACATCGCCGCATGCCGCGGAGGCGGAAGGGACCGCTGATCCGTTGGCGGTCGTCGACGGTGAGCCGGACGCGGACGAGTCGCCGTTCGCTGCCCACCTGCTTGAGGGCGAGGGCGGCGGCTGCAGGTTCCGCCCGCGGTGTCCGGTGGCGATCGCGGCATGTGCCGATGAGCCCACCCTGCTCCCACTTCCCGGGAACACGGATCGGGCGGCCGCCTGCTGGCACGTTACCGAGCGGTCCGTTACCGCGGTGGCCGAGCAGAAGGTGACGCCGTGACGGGCGCGGTGATCATCGGCAGCGAGCGCAGCGAGGTTGGGCTTCCGGCGGGGTTCGCCATCCTTTCGACGGGCGGATCGGCGCTGGACGCGGTCGAGGCTGCGCTGCGCGCCTGCGAGGACAACCTGGCGGACCACTATGTCGGAACCGGGGGTCTCCCGAACGCTCGTGGCGAAGTGGAGTTGGACGCATCCGTGATGGTGGGCTCCACCCGGGCGTTCGGTGCGGTCGCTGCGGTGAAGAACTATCCGCATCCGATCTCGATCGCCCGCGCCGTGCTGGAGCGGCTCCCCCAGCACGTGCTCCTGGTCGGCACCGGAGCCGAACTGTTCGCCGACGAATGCGGATTCGAGCAGGGTGATCTGCTCACCGAGGAGGCCAAGGCGGAATGGCTGGAAGCCTTGTCGCCCAGCGAGGCTTCCGTCGAAGGGGAGAACACCGCGGCGACCGCGGGTGACGAGGCGTACCGGCTGGCGGCAGTCGAGCTCGTGCAGCGGCTTGCGCCTCATGACGGACCGTGGGGGACGATCAACGTCATCGCCCTCGACCGGTCCGGCGAACTCGTCGCCGGCGTGTCCACCAGCGGTTATCCGTTCAAGTATCCCGGTCGAGTGGGTGATTCGGCGCTGGCCGGCGCTGGCAACTACTGCGATCTGCGCTACGGTGCGGCGGCGTGCACCGGTCGCGGCGAGCTGACGATCCGAGCGACCGGTGCTCGGCATGTCGTCGAACGGCTCGCTGCCGGCGACGATCCCGAATCCGCCTGCGCCGCCATGCTGGCTGAAGCGGCTACCTTGCCCGATCCGTTCCGGGCCGAACTCCGGGTGCTGGCGTTGACGCCCGATGGCCGGCACGGCGGGGCTGCGGGCCAGGCCGGCTCGACCTACTCCGTGATGAGCGAGGGCGAGACTCGGGTGCGGTTCCTGCCGCGCCGAGTGGTCGGCTGATCCGAGAGCAGCGCGATCATGCAGGGATTTCTGGCTGACGTTCTCGAGGAGGCTCGTCGATGAGGGTATTCATTTCTTCGGATATGGAAGGCACCGCCGGAGTGGCGGATTGGTCGCAGTGCCTGGCCGGGGCCGGCGACTACGAGTATTACCGGGGCCTGTTGCAGGCAGAGGTCAACGCGGCAATCGAGGGGGCCGCCTCCGCTGGGGCGAACGAGTTCCTGGTCAACGACTCTCACTCCAAGATGATCAACCTGCGGCCGGACACGCTCGCCGGGAATGCCCGGTATCTGTCCGGCCGGCACAAGCCGTTGTACATGATGCAAGGGCTCGACGCGTCCTTCGACGCGATCTTCTTCATCAGCTACCACGGGTCGATGTCGGCACGCTCGCCGCTGTCTCACACCTACAACCCGCGGGCCATTGCTGAGGTCACCCTCAACGGCGTCATCGTTGGGGAGTCCGGGATCAATGCCCTGGTGGCACTTGGCTATGGGGTGCCGATCGTGCTGATCACTGGGGATGACGTGACCGTCGAAGAGGCGGCGCGGGTCTCGCCAGGGATCCACGGGGCGGCGGTGAAGACCGCGGTCACCCGCTTCGCCGCTAACAGCCTTCACCCCGTCAAGGCATGTGAGTTGATCCGGGACCAGGCCGCGGCCGCGATCCGTTCGATCGCCGCTGCAGCGCCACCCGCTATCGAATTGCCTGCGACGCTGCGGGTGACATTCCGCGACGCCAGCCTTGCCGACATGGCCACCTGGATCGTCGGGGTCGAGCGTGGTCCAGGAACGACGATCACCATGACCGACACCGACCCTATTGCATTGTTCCAGCGGTTCATCTGCGTCGTGGTGTTAACCCGCGATATTGCGGAGTAGCGGCATCGCATGTCGTTTGACTCGGCGTCAATCCGGGTCAGCGGAAACGCGTCGAAAGGAAATATCTTGCGCATTTACGGCCCCATTCGGAACAATTCCTGGGCATTGGCATTACACGGCGGGGCGGGGGGTTGGGTCGAGGAACTCGCCGTCCAGAGTGACGGCGAATATACGCAGGGACTGCGCGAC
>JAFIHI010000143.1 GCA_017848755.1 Nakamurella sp.
CGCTCTGGGGGCCGTTGAGGTAGGTGAGGAACGTCCACGCCGCGTCCTGCGCGGCCTGATCGGCGCGGGCGTTGACCATGGTGCGGCAGGGGTAGGAGATGCTCGACGACTTGGTGCCCGACGGGCCCTTCGGGATCGGCGCGGTCGCGATGTCCTTGAAGTTGTCGCCCATCGACTGCTTGAGCGTGCTCTCCCACCAGTTCGCCATGATGATCATGGCCGTCTTGCCGTTCGCGAAGTTGTCCAGGTACGGGCCGGTGGTGTTCGCGTTCGCCGCGCTCATCGAGGCGACGGTTGAGCCGGCCTTGAGCAACGTCTCGTACAGCTGCGCGGTCGCTTCGACGTTCGGCGTGGTGAGCGCCGACGCCGTCTTGTCGGAGTTCAGGAAGTAGCCGTCATTGGAGGCGGCGAGCGACAGGAACGGATGGTCGACACCGGCCGCCCAGTTGGTGATGACGCCGAAACCCTGCTGACCCTTCGCCTTGTCGGTGAGCTTCGCCGCGTCGGCCACCAACTCGTCCCAGGTGGCCGGCGGTTGTGAGATGCCTGCCGCCGCAAAGAGTTTCGTATTGTAGTTCAGTGCGTAGAGATCCACCTCATTCGGGATGCCGTACACCGCGCCGTTCGAGCTGACGTCGTTGACGAGGCCTTCGGACCAGTTGCTGGTGACGTCGCTGGCCACGTCCGCGGGCGCCTTCGCGGCGACACCGCTCTTGATCAGCCCCGGGAGCCAGAGGTCGTAGATGCTCGCGATCGTCGCGCCTCCCGAGGAGGAACCCTGCGTCTGAATGGTGCTGAGCAGGTTGGCGAACGGCACCGCTTGGAACTTAACCGTGATGGTCGGGTTGTCCTTGTGGAAGGCGTCGGCTGCCGCCTCGAGTTGCTTGACCTGGTCCGGCCCCCAGTGCGTCAGATAGCTGATGGTGACGGGGTTGCCCGTCGAACCGGAGCCGCCTGATCCGGTGGCATTCGAGTTGCTCGACCCCGGAGCGTTGGAACCTGTCGTGTTCGAGCCGGTGCCCCCACTGCTGGAACAGCCTGCGGCGGCCAGGGCCAGCGCGACGGCGCAGGCTCCGATGACGACCGTCATCCTGTGACGAATCACGAGAATGCCTCCTTGAATGATGTGCCCCGCGTGGGCATTGTATTCATTTGATGGAACGTTATAACAAAGTTCGATAGCCGGATGTTACGAACGGATAACGCTTTGCGGTGCTCGTGCCTCAGATGCTGGTGGCGGCGCTGGCGTGAACCGCGGTGACGCGCACGTCACAGTCGGGAAGCCTGGGTCACGCCTCCCGCAGCGCGGGGGTTTCGGAGCCGGTGCGGTCGGCTGTGCCGGTATCCCCGGCGTCGCCGCCCGCCGAGAGGTCGATGCCGAAGAGCAGGTGGATCGCCCGGATGTAGTCCGATGCTCTGCCGTTGCGAGCGACCTCCTGGGCGCGCACGGAGGGCGTGTGCAGGAGTGCCCGGGCGATGCGGTGCGCGGCGCGGCGGACCTCGTCGGCCGCGTCGGGGGAAATACGGGGCAGGAGCCGTTCGATCTCCCGGTTGATGGTCGTCGTGACGTGGGCGCGGAGCGCGACGATGGCCGGCGCAACCGCCCGGTCGGCACGCCGGCGCTGGAAGTCTGTGACGGCTTCGTCGATGAGGGCCTCGGCCTGGGCGACAGCCCTGGCTGTCGACTCGCCGGCCGATTCGCCGGGCAACTGAAAAGCCGCGGCATCGGCCGGCCCGCCAGCCGCCGCGGTCGCCTCGGCCACCGCCGCAGCGACCGCAGTCAGGTCGATCACCTCGACGCGATCCATGGTGCGGACGTCCGCCGGCACGTCCCGGTCCAGCGCGAGATCGACGATGCACAATGGGGTGTCGCGGCGGCGGAGCGCGGCCTCGACGGCGCGCCGATCGAGGACCGGTTGTTGCCGACCGCTACACGTCACGACGAACTGCGCGGCCGCGAGGACATCCGGTAGGTCCTCAGCTCCGATCGCCCTCAGCCCGCGGGGGGTCGCGAAGAGTTCTTGCCGGCCCGTCGGCGAGTACACAGCGATATCGCTCAGTCCGCGGTCCTGCAGAGCCGCGGTGACGACCCGGGCATACGCGCCGGTTCCGATCAGGAGCACCGGTCCACGTGAGATAGCCCCGGTTCGGTGCTGCGCGAGGTCGAGCGCCGTCGACGCGATCGAACGCCCGGATGCCTGCAGGTCCGTATCGGTGGCGACCTGCTTCGCGACATGCGCGGCGCTCTGGAACAGCAGATGGAGCTCCGGACTCGCCCGGCCGGCCGCTTGCGAGCGATCCAGGGCGGCGGAGACCTGCCCGGAGATCTGCGTCTCACCGACGACCATCGACTCCAGCCCGGAGGCCACGCGGAAGAGGTGCGTGACCGCATCGGGGCCGACCCGGACGCGGAGCAGCCCAGCGAGATCGTCGACGGAATCCATGCCCAGCCGCGCGAGAACGCCTATGGCGGCGTCGATCCCGTCGTGAAATCGGTCCAGGTCCAGGTAGACCTCGAACCGATTGCAGGTCGCGAGCACCACGACTCCTGCCGCGCTGGACGCGGGTTCGGCGGTGAGGGCGTACAGGCCTCGCTCCACTCCGACCTGGGTGGACAGCCGCTCCAGGGTGGCGAGATCGACGTCGTGATACGAGGCTCCGAGACTGGCGAGCACGCAGCCAACGATACTGATACGTCAACATGTCAGGTGCACCGGCCTCCGGGGCGCGGGACAATGATCGCGTCATGGACCACGCCAAATCCGCACCACGCGATACGTCCGCGCTTCCCGCGGGCCACCCACTGGTCACCGGCCGGACGACCGACGCGCCGCTCATCCAGGCGCTACGCGCGCGACAAACCGCGACACGTCCCGTGTGGTTCATGCGACAGGCCGGCCGATCGCTGCCCGAGTACCGGAGGGCGCGCGGCACCATCCCGATGCTCGACGCCTGCCTGAATCCCGAACTCGCTGCCGAACTGACCCTCCAACCGGTCCGCCGCCATCACACGGACGCCGCAATCCTGTTCAGCGACATCATGGTCCCGATCGCGCTCGCCGGGGTCGGGGTCACCATCGAGGCCGGAATTGGGCCGGTCGTCGACAGCCCGGTTCGAACCGCCCATGACGTTGTTCGGCTGCCACACCTCGACCCGGAAGCCTTGGCACCGGTCGTCGCGGCGGTCCGACTGGCCGTTCGAGAGCTGGGCTCGACGCCGCTGATCGGGTTCGCCGGCGCCCCGTACACGCTCGCCAGCTATTTGGTGGAGGGCGGGCCGAGCCGTGATCAACTGCGCACCCGCGCGATGATGCACGCCGATCCCGCCGCGTGGCATGCGCTCGCCGCGTGGACGGCCGCGGTCTCCGCCGCATTTCTGCGAGCGCAGATCCTGGCCGGCGCGAGCGCCGTGCAGCTGTTCGATTCGTGGGTCGGCGGACTGTCCCGCGCGGACTACCGGCGCTTCGTGCAGGAGCACTCGGCAGCGGTGTTCGGTGGCGTCGCGGATCTCGGTGTGCCGCGGGTGCACTTCGGCCTGGGCACCGCCGAACTCCTCGTCGACATGGCCGAGGCGGGGGCCGACGCGATGGGGGTCGATCACCGTCTCGGGCTGGACGAGGCCAACGAGCGACTCTGCGGCCGATATCCGTTGCAGGGCAACATCGATCCCGCACTGCTCTTCGCCGGTGAGCGCGCCCTGGCCGCGCACGCGCGGGAGGTGATGGCGGCGGGCGCGCAGGCGCCGGCCCATGTCGTGAACCTCGGCCACGGCGTACCACCGGACACCGACCCCGGGGTGCTGACCTGGTTGGTCGACCTGGTCCACGCGGAACCGCCGGCCGGTGGATAGGCGCCGATGCGCATGACCGGATATGACGTGGTCGTGGTCGGGGCGGGTGTCGCCGGATTGATCGCTGCGCTCCGCAGCGCCCGCAGCGGCCGGACGGTGCTCGTGCTCGACGAAGCCGACGAGCCCGGGGGATGCGTGCGGTTCCACCGGGTGGGCGGCCTGGACCTCGACCGCGGCGCCGAATCGTTCGCCACCGCCAGACCGGCCGTCGCCGCCCTCGCCGCGCAGCTCGCGCTCCCGGTCGAGGCGCCGCTCGCCCGGACCGCATGGATCTATCACCGAGCCGGGCCGGCACCCATCCCGGCGGCGACGCTGCTCGGCATCCCCGCGCATCCCGCGGCGGCCGACGTGCGCCGCGTGATCGGGTGGCCTGGGGCGGCTCGTGCGGCGCTCGACCGGCTGCTGCCGCCCGGCCGAGCCCCTCAAGGCCTCGGCGAACTCGTGCGCGCACGCCTCGGCTCCAGGGTGCTCAACCGGCTCGTCGCCCCGGTGGTGGCGGGCGTCTACTCGGCCGACCCCGCCGGCCTGGACACGGAGGCGGTCGCCCCGGGGCTGCTCCACGCGCTGGGCGAGGCGGGCTCGCTCACCGGTGCCGTGCAGCGGCTGCGCGGGAGCGGCTCGCCCGCCGGGTCGGCCGTTGCCGGGATCTCCGGCGGGATGGGTCTGCTGAGCCGCGCGTTGGCGGCCGCTGTCGAACAGGCGGGCGGTGAGATCCGTTGCGGTGCACGGGTCTCCGGGCTCGCCCGTGCGGCTGATGGATGGGCGGTGGCCGTGCGGCCCCCAGCGTCGGAACCTGCCCCAGGGGCGTCGGGAATCGCGAAGGGGTCCGAGCCGAGAACAGCGTCATACCCGGTCGAAACGATCCTGGCGGACAGCGCGGTGGTAGCGATTCCAGCGGCGGGCGCCGCGCCGCTCATCGTTCAGGCGACGGACGGCGCGGTGGCCCTGCCGACGACCCCAGCCACCGATGTGCTGATCGCTACCCTGGTGGTCGACGAGCCGCTGCTCGACGAGGCTCCGCGCGGCACCGGTCTTCTCGTCGCGCCGGATGTGACGGACGTCGCCGCGAAGGCGTTGACGCACGCCACGGCGAAATGGGCCTTCCTCGCGCGCCGGGCGGGGCCGCATCGGCACGTCTTGCGGTTGTCCTACGGCCGCGGCGGCGCCACGCCGGCGGATTCCGACTTCCCGGATCTGGCGCTCCACGACGCCGCCCGGCTGCTCGGGGTGCCCCTTGCGAGGCGCCAGCTGGGCGATGCCGCCACCGTGCGATATTCCGGACAGCTCGCCGCGCGCCGCGCCGACCAGCGCGCCGCTCTTGAACGAATCCCCGTGCAATTGCAGAGGTTTCCCGGCCTCGCGCTGTGTGGATCGGCGATCGCGGGCACCGGACTCGGTGCCGTGGTGACGAACGCCGCCACCACCCCCATTGGTGACGTGCCACCATTGGGAGCAGGATCGAACCATGACGAGCAGTGAAACCACCCCCTCCTACCCCTCCGACGCGATCCGCTACGCGGGGTACTTCGTATACCGGCGCGTCTCCGCGCCGACCATCGACGCCTCGGCTGTTCATGCCGAGATGACCGAATTCGTAGGCGATCTCGCGGCGCAGGACGTCGTCACTCGGGGCATCTACGACGTGAGTGCGATGCGCGCGGACGCCGACCTGATGCTGTGGCTGCATGCGCCAACGGCCGAGGCGCTGCAGGCCGCCTTCCGGCGGTTCCGCGCCTCCGCGACCGGACGCGGCCTGGCACCGACCTGGTCCGCGGTCGGGTTGCATCGCCCATCGGAGTTCAACAAGACGCACGTCCCGGCGTTCGTCGATGGCAGGCCGGCGCGCCGATGGGTGGCCGTGTATCCGTATCTGCGGTCCTACGAGTGGTACCTGCTGCCGGACACCGAGCGGGCGGCCCTGCTCGGCGAACACGGCAAGCTCGGTCGCGACTATCCGGCCGTGCAGAACAACACGATCGCAGCGTTCGCGCTGAACGATTACGAGTGGCTGCTGGCCGTCGAATCCGATGAGCTCGACCAGATCGTCGACCTGATGCGGCATTTGCGGTCGTCGGCGACCCGGCGGCACGTGCGGCTGGAGACGCCGTTCTTCACCGGCCGGCGGATCGACGCGGCCGGGGTCGCCGAGGTTCTTGCGTGACGGACTTGGTGCGACCCGGGTATGACGCCGTTCTGCTCGCGAGCTTCGGCGGGCCGCGAGGCCCCGACGACGTGATGCCGTTCCTGCGGAACGTGACGCGCGGCCGCGGCGTTCCGGACGAGCGGTTGTCCGAGGTGGCCGCGCACTACCTGGCGTTGGGCGGTGCGTCGCCCATCAACGCACAGGCGATGGCCTTACGAGATGCGTTGGCCCGCGAGCTGTCTCGCCGCGACGTGGACCTGCCGGTGCTGTGGGGCAATCGCAACTGGACGCCGTACCTGTCCGACGTGGTGGCGGACGCCGCGGGGGCCGGATTGAATCGGTTGCTGGCGGTGACGACATCGGCCTACTCCAGCTATTCGTCGTGTCGGCAGTACCGGGAGGATTTCGCGGCAGCCCTGATGGACTCGGGCACGGTCGGAACGGTTCGGATCGACAAGGTCCGGCCGTACTACGACCTTCCGGGGTTTCTGCAGCCGTTCGCCGACGGCGTAGCACGCGCACTCGCGGATGCCGCGGACAATGGGTGCGGCGCAGCGGATGTCGAGATCATCTTCACGACTCATTCGCTGCCGATCGCGATGGCCGAGGCATCAGGGACTGCTTTCGAGGGTCGGCTTTACGTCTCGCAGCACCTGGCGGCCTGCGCCGAAGTGATGCGCCGCGTTGCGGCCGGTCGCGACGATGCTCCGACGTGGCGGTTGGCCTACCAATCCCGATCCGGTGCACCGCACATCCCCTGGTTGGAGCCGGATGTGTGCGACGTGATCGCCGCCGTGGGCGGGTCGGGCCGACGCGGCGTCGTCGTGGTGCCGATCGGCTTCGTGTCGGACCATGTCGAGGTGATCTGGGATCTCGACACGGAAGCCGCCGAAGCCGCTGCGGCGCACGGACTGTGGTTCACGCGGGTGCCGACGCCGGGGACGGACCCGCGCTTCGTCGCGGGGCTCGCGGACCTGATCGTCGAGCGGGCAGTCGGTGCCGGTCCGACGCCGTCCGCCACCGCGCTGCCAGCACGGCCGCGCACGTGCCCGCCGGGCTGCTGCCAGGGCCGCTCCCGCCGCCCCACCACGGCCGGGACCGATTCCGCCGAGGACTGGGCCGGATCGGGCTACGCGCAGACCGTGCTCGCGGCATCCGGGATAGGCGCGGCGGTGCCATCGTGACCGTCATCGTGACGGATCCCGCCGACCTCCGATCGGTGACGCGGTGAGCGCGCTCGCCTCGATCCGCATCGGAACGCGCGGGAGCGCGCTGGCCGTCGCGCAGGCGCGCCTGGTGGGCGAGGCGCTGGCCGCGGCGACCGGGCGCGGGTTCGAGCTCGTCCGCATCCGCACCACCGGCGACGTCGACCGGGCGCCGCTCGCGCGGATCGGCGGGACCGGCGTCTTCGTCACCGCCGTGCGCGAGGCCCTGGTCGACGGGCGCGTCGACATCGCGGTGCATTCCTTCAAGGATCTGCCCACCGCCGAGGACGCACGGGTCGCCCTCGCGGCGGTCCCGACTCGGCAGGACCCGGCCGACGTACTGTGCGCGGCAGGGCATCTCGCGCTCCCCGAGCTGCCGCCTACGGCGCGGATCGGTACCGGTTCGCCGCGCCGCGCCGCGCAACTGCGACGGTTGCGCCCGGACGTGGAGCCCGTCGCGATCCGCGGTAACGCCGACACCCGGCTGGCGGCGGTGGCGGACGGGAAGGTGGACGCCGTCGTGCTGGCCCGCGCCGGACTGGCCCGCCTCGGTCGTCTCGACGCGATCACCCAGGTATTCGATCCGGCGCAGATGCTGCCCGCCCCGGCCCAGGGGGCGCTCGCGGTCGAATGCCGCGCCGACGACGCCGCGACGGCGGTGATCGTCGCGCCCATCGACGATGCCGCGAGCAGGCAGGCCGCGCTGGCCGAACGCGCCGTGCTCGCCGGGCTGCAGGCCGGATGCTCCGCTCCGGTCGGGGCACTGGCCACCATCACTGACGGCACGCTGACGCTGCGGGCGCGGGTGATCAGCGATGACGGCCGGAACCTGCTCGACCACGAGAGTCACGGCGCGGCAACCGATGCCGAACAGATTGGGCGCGCGGCGGCGGAGGCGTTATTCGCCGCCGGAGCCGCGGAGTTGATGCGTCCATGAGTGCGCAAGGTGTTCGCGGTACGGCGCGGCCAGCCGCCGCGTCTTCTTCGCCGGCGCCGCTCACCGGCTGGCGGATCCTCATCGCCCGGCCGGCCGGCCGCGGCGACAACCTCATCACCTCGGTGCGGGCGGCGGGCGGATCGCCGCTGCATGTTCCCCTCATCGCCACCATGCCGGTGACGCTGTCTGCCGAACTGCGCACAGCGCTGGACGCGCTGGCCGACGGCGACTTCGACTGGGTCGCCGTCACCTCCGCGGCGGCCGTGTCCGCGCTTGAGGCGGCCGCGCGCGAGACCGGTCTGCCGCTGCGCATCGCGTCGTCCACCCGGATCGCCGCGGTCGGCGCCGCCACCGCGGCCGCGCTTCGGGGCGCGGGGCTGCCCGTGCACCTATTCCCCGAAACAGCCGGTTCTGCAGCGACTCTCGCGGCGGCCTGGCCGGTAGAGCCGCCCGGCTCGCGTGTCCTTGTGCCGTGTTCCGATCGGGCAGCGCCGACGCTCGCCGACGCGTTGCGCGCCACCGGGCACCACGTGACCACGGTCGTCGCCTACCGCACCGAGATCCTGCCCGTGCCGGAACTGCTCGCACGTGACCTTGCGGACGGGCGCATCGACGCGGTGCTGCTGACGTCGCCGAGCATCGTGCGTGCCCTGGCCGGCACGATGATCGCGCCGGGGACGAGGCTCGTCGCGATCGGGCGGCCGACAGCGAGCGCGGCTCGGGCCGCGGGACGTGCGCCCGCGGCTGTCGCGGCCGAACCGTCGGCCCAGGGGCTGGTCGACGCGCTGATCGAATTACGCGGAGTCGCGGCCGATATGCGCCGCGCTGCAACGACTTCCACCGCCGAGACGAAGGAACCGTGAGTATCGCTATGGCTTTTCCGACTGACCGGCCGCGTCGGCTGCGCAGCACTCCGGCGATGCGCCGCCTCGCCACCGAAACACGCGTGCACCCGGCAGATCTCGTGCTGCCGATGTTCGTCCGGCAGGGCCTGACGGAGCCGCACCCCATCGACGCCATGCCTGGCGTGACGCAACACACGCTCGACTCCCTGCGGCGGGCCGCCGCCGAGGCCGTGGCAGACGGGGTGGGCGGGCTGATGATCTTCGGCGTGCCCGAGAAGCGCGACGCGCAGGGCAGCGGCGCGACCGACCCGAGCGGGATCCTGAACGTCGCAATCCGGTCGCTGGCCGCCGATCTGGGCGACGCCACCGTCCTGATGGCCGACCTCTGCCTCGACGAATTCACCGATCACGGCCATTGCGGGGTGCTCGGCGACGACGGGACCGTCGACAACGACGCGACTCTCGGGCGGTACGCGCAGATGGGGGTCGCGCTCGCCGAGGCCGGAGCGCATCTCGTCGGCACCTCCGGGATGATGGACGGCCAGGTGGGCGCCGTTCGCGCTGCGCTCGATGCGGCGGCGCATCCGCAGACCGGCATCATCGGCTACGCGGCGAAATACGCCTCGGCCTGCTACGGCCCGTTCCGGGAGGCGGTCGAATCGGCGCTGCACGGCGACCGCCGCAGCTACCAACTCGACCCGGCCAACCGCCGCGCCGGTGCCCGCGAGGTCGCCCTCGACCTCGCCGAGGGCGCCGACATGGTGATCGTGAAGCCCGCCGGTTGGTACCTGGACGTGCTCAGCGACGCGGCGGCCGTGAGCACCGTTCCGGTTGCCGCGTACCAGGTCTCGGGCGAGTACTCGATGATCCAGGCGGCGGCGTCGCGCGGCTGGATCGACCTGGATGACGCCGTCCGGGAATCGCTCACCGCGATCCGCCGGGCCGGCGCCGACGTGATCCTGACGTATTGGGCGGCGGAGGTCGCCGCCGGCCGGCGATCCGGGAGGTTTCCATGGGTGTGAGGCCCGAGACGGGTGTCGAAGAGCGCAGCAGGGCGCTGTTCGATCGCGCTCGCGCCGTCATACCCGGTGGTGTGAACTCACCCGTCCGCGCCTTCGGATCGGTAGGCGGCACCCCGCGGTTCATCACCTCCGGGCGCGGGGCGACCGTCACGGACGCCGACGGCGACAATTACGTCGACATGGTCTGCTCGTGGGGGCCGCTGATCCTCGGGCATGCACACCCGGAAGTGCTCGCGGCCGTGGAAGTGGCGGCGCGGCAAGGACTCTCGTTCGGCGCACCGACCCTGGGCGAGGTCGAGTTGGCCGAGGAGATCGTTCGCCGCGTGGCGCCGGTGGACGAGGTGCGGCTGGTGTCCTCCGGGACAGAGGCGACCATGTCCGCTGTTCGGCTGGCGCGCGGCTTCACCGGCCGCGAGGTGATCGTGAAGTTCGCCGGCTGCTACCACGGCCACGTCGACGCGCTGCTGGCCGCTGCGGGCTCCGGGGTGGCGACCTTCGCGCTGCCGAATTCGGCGGGCGTCACGGCGGGCACCACGGCGGACGTGATCGTGCTGCCGTACAACGACATTGATGCCGTCCGTGCGGCTTTCGCGGCGCACCCCGGGCAGATCGCCGCCGTGATCACGGAAGCCGCGCCTTGCAACATGGGGGTCGTGCCGCCCGGGCCGGGCTTCAACGCGGCGCTTGCCGCGCTGGCGCACGCCGACGGAGCGCTGCTCATCAGCGACGAGGTGCTCACCGGCTTCCGCGCATCGCAGGCGGGCATGTACGGCCTGGACGGCGCCGTCGAGGGATGGTCGCCGGACCTTATGACGTTCGGCAAGGTGATCGGCGGCGGCCTGCCGGTGGGAGCGTTCGGTGGCCGAGCGGACATCATGCACCTGCTCGCCCCGTCGGGGCCGGTCTACCAGGCGGGAACGCTGTCCGGAAACCCCGTCGCCACCGCCGCCGGGCTTGCCACGCTCCGCGGGTGTGACGACGCTCTCTACGCCACGCTGTCGCACACCGCTGACACCGTAGGTGATCTCGTGTCGCAGGCGCTGTCGGCCCAGGGGGTTCCGCACCGGGTGCAGCGCGCCGGCACGCTGTTCTCGGTGTTCTTCACCGAGGCGCCGGTCCGGAACTACGACGATGCGCGCTCGCAGTCGACCGCGGCGTTCGCGGCCTTCTTCCACGCCATGCTCGACGGCGGCGTCTTCCTGCCGCCGTCCGCGTTCGAGGCGTGGTTCGTGTCCGGCGCGCACGACGACGAGAGCCTGGACCGCATCGAGGTCGCGCTCCCGGCGGCCGCCCGCGCCGCGGCCGCCGCGATCGGGTGACGGGGCGGGGGTCTCCGGCTTGGTGCTGGTTGGCCGGCCGGGCGCTCAGCAGGCGCGCTATCCGACCGTGTCGGTCGACCGGCGGACGATGAGTTCGGGTTTCAGCACGACACGTTCGTGCACGTGATCGGGGTTGTTCGATTCGTCGAGGAGCAGCCGGGCGGCGCGCCGGCCCATACGCCGTCGGGGCTGCCGGACTGAGGTCAGCGGCACGGCGGCCGCCGCCGCGAACTCGATGTCGTCGTAGCCGACGATCGCCAGGTCCTTGGGCACGGATCGTCCCGTCGAGATGATCTGTTGGAGCAACCCCAGTGCGACGAGGTCATTGGCACAGAAGGCTGCGGTGGGGCGTTCCGGCGCCGGCAGGCCGAGCAGGCGCTGGCCGGCGAGGCGGCCCGCAGCCGTGGTGAGCGCGTGCGTTTCGATCTCCACTAGCGACTCCGGCGGCAAACCTCGTGCCGCAATGGCGGCATGCGCGCCGGCGCGGCGATCGGAGACCTGTGCGAGGTCGGCGGGTCCTCCTACATAGGCGATCCGGGTATGCCCAAGCTCCAGCAGATGCGCGACCGCGAGGGAACCGCCGAGATGATCGTCGACGGACACGCTGCATCCTTCGACGTCGTCAACAATGCGGTCGACGTAGACGACCGGCGTCCCACGTTTGCGCAGCCAATGGGCACCGGTCCGCTCGCCGTCGACAGGCGTGATCAACAGTCCCCGGATCCGTTGCTGTTCCAGGAGTGTCACGTAGGAACGCTCCCGTCCGACGTCCTCGTTGCTATTGCAGAGCAGCAATGCGAGATCGTCCTTGGCGATGACTTCCTCCGCGCCGCTGGCGACATCGGCGAAGAACGGGTTTCGCAGATCGAGCACCAGGTATGCGACGACGCGGCTCGATCCGGCTCGAAGCTGCCGGGCAGACTCGTTGCGGATGAATCCGAGATCGTCGATCGCCGCCTGCACCTTTCGAAGCGAGCCCGGTGCGACACGGTCCGGATGGTTGAGGACGTTCGATACCGTGCCCAACGAGACACCCGCACGTCTGGCGACGTCCTTCATGCCGACCGGCGGTTGCCGGCGTGGCGTGGCGTCTGCGGTCATGGTTCCTCGGGGTCCGGGATCGGCGGTGAGGATCTGATTCTGTCAACGAGGGTCAGCGTGTTCTGCAGGACTCTGTTCGTGCGATGGAATACCGGCGTGCAGCGGCGCTTCAGCCGGAAGATTGTTGCAGGTTTCGGGGATTTCCGTGTCATCGCGATGCCTGCCGTGGCGTGTAGCGACGGGTAGGGAATGACGACGCGATCCGGTCGCGCAGCACCTCAAGGTCCCCGGTGATCCAACCCAGCGAGCGGGCCTGAACCATGACGTTGCCGATCGCCGTGGCTTCGACGGGGCCTGCGAAGGTGGGTAGGCCGGTGGCATCGGCCGTCAGTTGGCAGAGCAGCGCGTTCTGGCTGCCCCCACCGACGATGTGGACGCTCTTGATCGACGTCGCCGAAAGGCTTGCGGCATCGCGGATCGTGCGGGCGTAGACCTCTGCGAGGCTGGCCAGGATGCACCGGATGAACGCCGGTCGTGAGTGCGGCACCGGAGCGCCGTGCGATCGAAGGTGGCGGCCGATCCGCGCGACCATGTCGCCGGAGGTGAGGAACTCCCGGTCGTCGGCGTCGAAGATGGGCACCGGATCGGTCACGTCCGCGGCCTGCGCGATGAGCAGTGAGAGATCGACGCTCGTGCCGTCCCGTTCCCAGTCGCGAACCGTTTCGGACAGTATCCACAGCCCGATAACGTTGTGCAGGAAGCGAACTCGGTTGTCGACTCCGAGCTCATTCGTGAACCCGGCCATCCGGGCGGCATCCGTGAGGATCGGATCTTCGAGCTCGACCCCGACCAGAGACCAGGTGCCGCAAGAGATGTAGGCGACGTCGGGATCGGGAGTCGGCAGGGCCACGACGGCGCTGGCCGTGTCGTGCGAACCCACGGTGGTCACCTGCAGGTGCGGTGCGTCGATCGTTCGGCGTGCGGAGGGGCACAGGCCACCCATCGCGGTGCCCGGATCGGCGAGCGGGCTGAGGAGCGCGGGGGTGATGCCGACGTCAGCCGCGAGGCCGCGGTCCCAATCCCGCGAGTGTGCGCTCAGGAGCCCGGTGGTCGACGCGTTCGTGCGCTCGGCGGCCATCACCCCCGTCAACCAGAACGAGATCAGATCCGGGAGCATAAGGAACCTGTCCGCAAGCTCGAGAAAGCCGCTCGAGCGATCCGCCGCGAGTTGGTACAGGGACGTGAAAGGCAAGTACTGCAAGCCATTTCGTCGGTAGAGCTCGTCCGGTGGGCACACCCGGTGGATCTCTTCGACCGCGGTGGCCGTGCGCTCGTCGCGGTAGCAGTAGGGTGCCCCCAACAAACGATCTCGCCGCATCAGCGCGTAGTCGCATGCCCACGTATCGATGCCGACGCTGGCGAGGTCGGGCGCGCCGCATACGGCGTCGTTCAATCCCGCGCCGGCCTGCCGATAGAGATCGAGCATGCTCCAATGCAGGCCGTCCGGAGTCTCGATGGCGGCGTTCGGGAATCGGCGGATCACGTCCACGGCCACGCGGTCGGCGGTCACGTGGCCGACGATAACGCGGCCGCTCGTCGCTCCCAGGTCGATCGCCGCGACCGTTCCGCCGGTCATCGCAAGAACGCGGCCGCAACCCCGGCGTCGACGGGAATGTGCAGCCCGGTGGTATGTGAGAAGTCCGGCCCGGTGATGGCGCAGACCGCGTCGGCGACATGCTCGGGGAGCACCTCCCGCTTGAGAATCGTTCGCTGCGCATAGAATTCGCCGAGCTTCTCTTCGGGCACGCCATACGTTTTCGCGCGGTTCGCACCCCAGCCGGATGCGAATATCCCCGATCCCCGCACGACGCCGTCCGGATTAATCCCGTTCACCCGGACGCCGAACTCACCGAGTTCCACGGCCAAAAGCCGGACCTGGTGCGCCTGGTCCGCCTTCGCTGCGGCGTAGGCGATGTTGTTGGGTCCGGCGAAGACCGAGTTCTTGGAGGCGATGTAGACCACGTCTCCGCCCATCGCCTGGTCGATCAGGATCTGCGCCGCGGCTTTGGACACCAGGAAGGATCCGCGCGCCATCACGTTGTGCTGCAGGTCCCAGTCCGCGGCCGTCGTCTCCAGAAGGGGTTTCGACAGAGACAGCCCGGCGTTGTTGACGACCAGGTCGATGCCACAGAATGCCAGCACCGCTTCGTCCGTCATGCGCGCGACGGCCTCGGGATCCGATACGTCGACGCCGACGCCTGTCGCGAGGTCGGCGTCGCCGATGGACTCGGCCGCCGCGCGGGCCTTCCCGGCGTCCAGATCGGCGATGACGACGCATGCGCCTTCGGCGGCAAGGCGTTTCGCGGTCGCCAGACCTATTCCGCTGGCGCCACCCGTGACGAGTGCTATCCGCCCGGCATGCGGCTTGGGCTTGGGCATGCGCTGCAGTTTCGCCTCTTCGAGGGCCCAGTATTCGATGCGGAACTTCTCGCTCTCCGGAATCGGTGCATACCTCGACACGGATTCCGCGCCGCGCATGGCGTTGATCGCGTTGATGTAGAACTCGCCGGCCACCCGCGCCGTCTGTTTGGTGGCGCCGAAGCTGAACATTCCGACGCCCGGCACCAGCACGATCGCGGGATCCGCGCCGCGAATCGCCGGTGAGTCCGCTGTCGCGTACCGGTGGTAGTAGGCCGCGTATTCCGTGCGGTACGCGGTGTGGAGTTCCTTCAGTCTGGTCTTGCACGCATCCAGCGGGGCGTCGGCCGGCAGGTCGAGGAGCAGGGGTTTGACCTTCGTGCGCAGGAAATGGTCGGGACAACTTGTCCCGAGAGCGACCAGCGCGGCGGTGCGTTCTGCGGCCATGAAATCCAAAACGGCTGCGGCATCGGAGAAGTGACCGACCATATGGTGGTCGATCGACGCAAGTCCCCGGATGGTGGCGGCGAGCGCCGCCGCCTTGGCACGGCGCTGTTCCCTCGGTAGCGCTTCGCGGCCGGCCACGACGGGGCCGAACGCCTCACGCCTGCCGTGGTCGTCGAGATAGCGCTGCGCGGTGGCGATGATCCACCGCGATCGGGCCTCGCATTCCGCACTCGAGTCCGCCCATGCGGTAATGCCGTGCCCACCGAGGATGCAGCCGATGATCCCGCGGTTCTCCCGTTGAATCCTCGCGATGTCCAGCGCGAGCTGGAACCCGGGCCGGCGCCAGGGAACCCATAAAACCTTGCCGCCGAAGGCCTCTCGGGTGATCCGCTCGCTGTCTTCGGCCGTTGCGAGAGCGATCCCGGCGTCCGGGTGCAGGTGATCGACGTGTGTGGCGTCGATCAGCGCGTGCATGGCGGTATCGATCGAGGGTGCGGCACCGCCATTTCCGTACAAGCAGTAGCCGAGCGCGGCGACCATCTCGTCCTCGCGGTCGACACCGGGATACACCGACTCCAACGCGCGGACCCTGTCGAGCCGGAGAACCGCGAGCCCGCGCGGCGTGAGGGTGCCGAGATCGCCGCCGGATCCCTTGACCCACATCACCGGGGCGGGCGCCCCCGTCACCGGATCGATCACGGTCCCCTTGGCCGACGTGTTCCCGCCCGCGAAGTTCGTGGTGGCCGGATCCGCCCCGAGCCGGTTGCTGCGCGCGATCAGGTCGCGGACCTCGGTCGGGAGATCGCGATCGGCCGTGTCCTCGACCCGGTATCCCCATGATCCGCCATGCCCGTGGTTGGTGTCGCTGCTGCTCATCAGGCGTCCCACCCCGCCTGAACTCCACCGACCCGCTCGGCGACGATCTTGTCGGCATAGCCGGACTCGGCGAAGGCCCGCATCGGATCGCGCGGCAGGCCGCGTTCCTCGCGCCAGTCGGCCAGCGGCGCCCGGACATCCGTGTAGAACGCATTCATGAAGACGGCGTTCGCGCCGAGCACGTCGCCCGCACCTTGCGCCGCTTCCAGCGCGGTCCGGTCGAGCAGAAGTGCCTTGGCCGTCATCTCCTGGACATTGAGCACGCTCCGGATCTGCGCCGGGATCTTCGCCTCGATGTTGTGGCACTGATCGAGCATGAAGGTCGTCTCGCTGCCGGCGCCGAAGGCTCCACCGCGAACCACCTCGACCAGGATCCGGAACAACTGGAACGGATCGGCGGCACCCACCATCAGATCGTCGTCGGCGTAGAAGCGCGAGTTGAAGTCGAAGGCGCCCAACTTCCCCAGGCGTAGCAGCTGCATGACGATGAACTCGATATTGGTTCCGATCGCGTGGTGTCCTGTGTCGAGGCAGACCACGGCCTTCGGGCCGAGCGCAGCGACCTGTGCGTACGCAGTGCCCCAATCCGGAACGTCCGTGTGGTAGAAAGACGGCTCGAAGAGCTTGTATTCCAACACCATTCGCTGATTCGCCGCGAGGTGCCCATAGATCTCAGCCAGTGAATCAGCAAGACGGTCCTGACGCCCACGCAGGTCGTCCTGCCCGGGGTAGTTGGTTCCGTCGGCAAGCCAGATCTTCAGGTCACGCGACCCGGTCTCGCCCATGATCCCGATGCACGCCAGATGGTGATCAATCGCCTTGCGCCGGACGCGTTCGTCCCGGTGCGCGAGCGAGCCCAACATGTAGTCGGAGTCTTGGAATGTGTTGGAGTTGATGGTCCCGAGGCCGACGCCGCACTCGCGTGCGAAGCGCCTCAGATCCGAGTACGAATCGACCGTGTCCCACGGGATGTGCAGGGCAACCGTGGGCGCAATGCCCGTCACCCGATGGACCTCGGCGGCATCGGCGACCTTCTCGTAGGCGTCGCGTGGCACGCCCGCCTGGGCAAAGACCTTGAACCTGGTGCCGGAGTTCGCGAACGCCCAGCTGGGCAGCTCGATGCGTTGCTGATCCAGCAGGGAAGCGATATCCGAGAACGACATGGCGAACCTCCGATCGACCGCCAACGTGCGGCGGCGCAGGATGAAACGTATCAATACTTGCGATGGCGGGCAAGGGTGCTGGGCGATGTGGCATCGTGCTCGGCCAGACGGGCAGACACACTGCGTACGGTTGATGATAACGAAACATGCGATTCTCCACCGACTGTCGAGCAATCAAATCGTTACGATGCGTCTGTCGACGCAACCCTTGACGCACGCCGGCCCGAGGATTAGCGTCAGCGCCACAGTTGAAAGGTTTCATTTCACGCCGGCAAGGTGGTGACATGCCAGTAGACGCGTCAGATGCTCGGCCAGTGCTTGAACTCGAACGTGCCACGAAGTCCTTCGGCGCTGTGCGCGCGATCGTTGACGGAACGATCACGCTGTATCGCGGCGAAGCTCATGCTCTTGTCGGCGAGAACGGCGCGGGGAAATCCACGTTGGTGAAGATTCTTGCGGGCGTGCACGCACCGGATAGCGGAGATCTGCGCGTGGACGGCATCGACGTTCATTTTCGTGGCCCCGCTGACGCGCGTGACGCCGGCATAGCCGTGATCTACCAGGAGCCGACGCTCTTTCCGGACCTGACTGTCGCCGAGAACATCTTCATGGGGCGCCAGCCGGTTCGCGCCGGGCGTCGGATCGACCGGCGCGCGATGAACTCTGCCGCTACCGAGATCTTCACGAGGCTCGGCGTCGTGCTCGACCCGGACCGGCAGGCCCGCGGCCTGTCCGTTGCGGATCAGCAACTGGTGGAGATCGCGAAGGCGTTGTCCTTGAACGCACAGGTTCTCGTCATGGACGAGCCGACTGCGGCGTTGACCAATGTCGAGGTCGATCGGCTGTTCGGCGTGGTGTCCACGCTGCGGAGCCATGGCGCCGCTGTCCTGTTCATCTCGCATCGGTTGGAGGAAGTCTTCGAGGCGTGCCAGCGCGTGACCATCATGCGTGACGGCGCTTTTGTGCGAACCGATCCGATAGAAATGCTCACCGTCGGTGACGTGATCACGGCGATGGTCGGACGGAAGCTGGACACGATGTTCCCGAAGACTCCGTCACATCCTGGCGACGTCGTCCTCGAAGTACGCGGGTTGAGCCGGACCGGTATCTTCTCGGACATCTCCTTCCAGGTCCGCAGGGGCGAACTCGTGTCCCTGGCGGGGCTAGTCGGCGCGGGTCGCAGTGAGGTCGCGCGAGCGATCTTCGGCATCGATCACGCGACCGCAGGGTCCGTCACCGTCGACGGCAAGCCATTGCGGCTCGGCGATCCGCTCGCGGCAATGGCGGCGGGTATCGCATTGGTCCCGGAGGATCGCCGGCAACAGGGCCTCGTCATGGGCCTCGGGATCGACAGGAACGTGGGGCTGGCCTCCCTGCGGAGACTTCGCCGCCGCGGGCTGATTCCACGGTCTGCCGAGCGGCTGCTGGCGGAGGATTGGGCGCGCCGACTGCAGTTGAAATTCGCACGTCTCACCGACACCGTGTCCACGCTATCCGGCGGAAACCAGCAAAAGGTCGTGCTGGGGAAATGGCTGGCTCGCGACCCGCGAATTCTTATCGTGGACGAGCCGACCCGCGGAATCGATGTGGGCACGAAAGCCGAAGTGCACCGCATGCTCGATGACCTGACCAGCCAGGGAATTGCCGTTCTCATGATCTCGTCGGAGCTGCCGGAGGTTCTCGGCATGTCCGATCGCATTCTGGTCCTGCGGGAAGGCCGGCTCGTTGCCGAGATCGGCGGCTCCGACGCCACCGAGACGTCCGTCATGCGGGCGGCGACGGGGCAGGAGGCAGCGTGACCGCGACATTGTCACCACCGAGGCAAGGCCATACCCGCTTTGCCCGCGCCGGATTCCTGATGCGTGTCCGCGAATTGGGGATCGTGCTCGCGATCGTCCTGGTATTCGTCGCTGCAACATCCGTCAATCCCGCCTTCGCCAGGCTTGACAGCGTTCAGCAACTCCTGATCGGGGCCTCGATCATCGCGCTCATGGGCGTCGGCGAGACCATGGTGATCCTCACCCGGAATTACGACTTGTCGATCGGTTCGATTCTCGGCCTGAGCGCATACGTCATCGGGATGACCTTTCGCGCGCATCCGGGCACGCCGATCGTCTTGGGTTTCCTGATCGGTATCGCACTCGGCGCAGCCATCGGTGCGATCAACGGCTGGATCACGACTGCATTGCGGGTCCCTAGCCTGGTGGTGACGCTCGCGATGCTGTACGTGATCCGCGGAGTCGACGGCGTCATCGTCAACGGGAGCATCATCGGTTCCGACGTCGTGCCCCGTTCATTCCAGGCGGTCGGATTTGCGACCCTCTTCGGGATCCCATGGATGGCCATCATTGTCGTCGTCGTGGTGGCGGTGGCGGCCTATTCGCTGCGATCCTTCCGATGGGCGCGCGATCTGTACGCGATCGGGTCCAGCCCGGAGGCCGCAGATCTCGCCGGGATACCCGCGGGTCGGAGGGTGTTCACCGCGTTCGTCGTGAGCGGAGCGCTAGCCGGCCTGGCGGGCGCCTTGTTCCTCGCCCTGTACGCGCAGATCGACGTGAACGGCGGGACGGGGTACGAATTCCTCGTCATCGCGGCCGTCGTGGTGGGTGGCGTTGCGATCTTCGGCGGAAGTGGCACCGTCGCCGGTGCGGCCCTGGGCGCGTTCCTGCTCAACACGATCAATCAAGCGCTAGTGGCAACGCGGATATCCGCGTTCTGGAACCAGGCCATCGCCGGCGCTCTGCTGCTTGCTGCCATTGCGTTCGACCAGTGGCTCAAGTCGCGTATGACGACGAAGCTGCAGCTCGAAAAGGGGGCGCTCCGTGAGCAATCAAGCGACTGAGCTCGCCGCGCCGCAGCGCCTGAATTCGTTGCGACGCGGGTTGTTTCGCTGGGAATCGGGCCTGGTGATCGTCCTTCTCGCGGTGATCGTCTTCGGTGCCGGGGAAGTCCCTGACTTCCTCGGTTCCACCAACCTGTTCCATGTCGGCCTCAATTCCGGCGAAATCGGGATCATGGCGCTGCCCATGCTGCTCATCATCATTACCGGTGAGATCGACCTGTCCGTCGCCTCCATGCTCGGGCTCTCCGGAGCTGTCGCGGGAGTCATGTTCGAAGCCGGCACCGGAATCTGGCCGGCCATTCTCGTGGCATTGGCCGTCGGGGCCGCGGGCGGATTCCTGAACGGATTTCTGGTGGCCCGATTCGGCTTGCCGTCGATCGCGGTCACGATCGGAACCTTGGGCCTTTTCCGGGGGATCGCGTTGATCATCCTCGCGCCGCGAACCGTGACCGGGTTCCCCACGTGGTTCACCTCGATCGGCACGACACCGGTTCCGGGGACGCCATTGTCGGTTTCGATCCTGATCTTCTTCATTCTCGCCATACTCACGGCAGTCGTCTTGCAGCGCACCGGCCTCGGGCGCGCGATCTACGCCTCGGGACTGCAGCCCGAGGCCGCCGAATTCGCCGGTATTCGCGTGCGCCGTATCAAACTGTGGCTGTTCGTCCTGTCGGGCGTGGTGTGCGCGCTCGCCGGGCTCTTGTTCACGGCGAAGAACGCGTCGGTGACGTACAACGCCGGCACGGGGCTCGAACTCACCGTGGTCGCCATCGTGTTGTTCGGCGGCGCCTCGATCTTCGGCGGACGCGGAACCATCGTCGGACTCGTGCTGAGCCTCGCGGTGATCGGTTTCGTGCAACAGGAGATCACACAGTTGCCGGCGTCGGCGACCATCCAGGGGATCAAGCCGCAATTGCAACAGATCATCGTGGGCGCACTTCTCGTGCTCTCCGTCATCGTTCCCGGCCGAGGTGCGGCGCTGCGGCGTCTCCTCAGGCGTGCCGGGTCACCGAAACGCACCGCGGGAGCCCAGAACCCCGACGTGCACACGTCCGAAGTAACGACATCAGGAAGGTGAAGTAATGCGCAGAATCACGCGAACACGGCAGCTCGGAAGCATGGCCGTGGCATTAGTCGCCGCTGCGGCGCTGGCCGCATGCGGCAGCTCGGGCACCGGTGCGGGAACATCGTCGTCGAGCAGCCAGTCCCAGTCGAGTTCATCGTCATCGTCGGGGCCTTCGTCCGGCACTTCGTCATCGGCGTCGTCGGGAACCAGCGGAACCGGCGGTTCCTCGGGGAGTGCGAACCTCAAGAAGGGTCTGACGGTGTACTACATCCCGAAGGACACCCAGAATCCCTACGAGGTGATCGCCGACAACGGTGGTAAGACCGCTCTGCAGGAGATCGGCGGGAATGTCGTCGTCTCCAGCGGCACCCAAGACACCGCGGCGGCTCAGATCCCGTCCGTCCAGGCAGCGATCCAGGCGAAGGCGAACGCGATCGTGGTCGCCGGGAACGACCCGGCAGCGCTGTGCCCGACATTGAATGAGGCCGCGCAGGCGGGTGTCGCGATCGTCTCGTTCGACTCCGACGTCACGTGCAACGGGCAACCCAAGCGGTTGTTCATCAACCAAGCGGATACCGAAACGATCGGCCGCTCCGAGGTTCAGCTGCTCGACAAACTGATGGGCGGCACCGGTGGGCAGATCGCGATCCTGTCCGCCGCCGCGAGCGCCACGAACCAGAACGCGTGGATCAAGTACATGAAAGAAGAGCTGAAGAACTTCCCCAAGCTCCAACTCGTCGACACGGTTTACGGCAACGACGACCCAGCGACGTCGCTCACCGTCCTTCAGGGGTTGCTATCGGCCTACCCCGATCTGAAGGGCATCATTTCGCCGACGACGGTGGGCATCTCGACCGCGGCGCAATACCTTTCGACGCATCCGGATGTCGCGAAGCGGATCACCCTCACCGGTCTCGGCCTGCCGTCGCAGATGAAGCAGTACGTCCATGACGGGACCGTCAAAGCCTTCGAGCTCTGGAACCCGGACGATCTCGGATACCTGGCGGGATATGCCGCGGCGGGGCTGGCGTCCGGCACGTTCACCATCGCCGACGGCCAGACGTTCGATGCCGGCCGACTCGGCAAGTACACGGTCCAGGGCAGTGATGCCAACGGCGCGTCTGTCGTTCTCGGCCCGCCGACAGTGTTCGACGCCAGCAACGTGGACAAGTTCAATTTCTAGTGACAGGGGCCGGAACCGGCAGCGTATGCCGATTCCGGCCCTCGCCCTGCGAAGGATCCCGTCATGCGACGATACTGCTTCCGCCTCAAGGTTTCCCGAGACCGGTTGGCCGAGTACGTGGCCAGGCATCGTGCCGTATGGCCCGAGATGCTGCGGGCGCTCAAGAGCGCTGGATGGCACCACTACTCGATTTTCTCGGCAGGCGACGGCGTCATCGTCGGCTACGTCGAGTCCGACGATCTCGATGCCTCTCAGCGAGCGATGGCGGCTACAGAGGTCAATGCTCGCTGGCAGAACGAGATGAAGCCGTTCTTCGTCGGCCTAGACGGCAAGACCCCGGATGAAGGGTTCGAACTCCTCGAGGAGATCTTCAACCTGGACGACCAGCTGGCCCGATCGCAGGAGACCGACTGATGTCCGGCGCCGTGAGCCCGGCAGCGGTGAGTTCGATCCTTGGCGATGGTGGGCCGCGTGGCCGGTCGACGACGGTAGGCCTGGTTGCTGGTGGTCTCGGCGCCTACTGGCCGCAATTCCCAGACCTGCTGCCGCAACTGCGGGCGTCGGCCTCCTACGTGTCGGAGCGCTTCCGACGCATGGATTGCGAGGTGGTGGACGCCGGTTTCGTGTCCGACGCGCAGGAGGCCGCGGCAGCCGCCGAACTGTTGCGACGCAGCGGATGCGACATCGTGGTGGGCTTCCTCACCACGTATATGACGGCGTCCATGATGTTGCCCATCGCGCAGCGCAGCCATGCCCCCGTACTTCTGATCGATCTCCAGCCGAGCGAATCGATGGACCACGCGACCTTCGATACGGGACAATGGTTGGCATATTGCGGTGCCTGCGCGTTGCCGGAGATGGCGAACACGTTCAGGCGAGCCGGAATCGAGTTTCGTTCCGTGTCAGGGTATCTGCGCGAAGAACGGGCGTGGGCGAAGATCGAACGATGGGTGCGAGCGGCGGGGGCCCGAGCGACACTGCGAACTGGCAGGCACGGCCTGATGGGCCACCTGTACCCGGGAATGCTCGACGTGTCCACCGATCTGACGCTCGTCTCGGCCAACTTCGGTGGGCATGTCGAGGTCCTCGAATTCGACGATCTCCGGGTTCGCGTGGAGCAGGTGTCGGACGCCGACGTCGATCAGCGCCTGGCGGCGACCGCGCAGATCTTCGATCTCGACCGAACGGTCCACCAGGACGATCTTCGGTGGGCCTGTGCCGTGTCTCTCGGGCTCGATCGGCTCATCAGGGATTTCGCCCTCGATTCGCTGGCCTACTACCATCGTGGGCTCGACGGGGAGGTCCACGAGAGGCTCGGTGCCGGAATGATTCTCGGTGCGTCGCTGCTTACCGCGAGAGGCATCCCAGCCGCCGGCGAATTCGAATTGCGAACATCACTCGCCATGCTCGTCGCGGAGCGGCTGGGGGGTGGCGGCTCCTTCACCGAGATCCAGGCACTGAACTTCCGGGACGACGTGGTCGAAATGGGGCACGACGGCCCGGCTCACCTGGCGATCAGCGACACGAGGCCCTTGCTCCGCGGGCTCGGCGTCTACCACGGCAAGCGCGGCTGGGGCGTGTCCGTCGAGTTCGGCGTGCGTCACGGGCCGGTGACCACCATCGGGATCGCCCAACGGCGCGACGGCCGGTACGCGTTCGTCACCTCCGAGGGAACCGTGGTCCCCGGCCCACTTCTGCAGATCGGCAACACCACCTCACGGGTGGATTTCGGGTGCCATCCGGGTGATTGGGCCGACGCGTGGGCGGCGTCCGGCATATCGCATCACTGGGCACTCGCGACCGGGCATCTGACGGCCGACGTGGCCGCAGTCGCGGACTTACTCGGCACCGAAGCGGTTGCGGTGCGCGCGTAGCCCGCGCCGCGGCCGCCGCGATCGGGTGACGGGGGGAGCTCTCGAGCGAACCTGAGAGCATTCTTATTCCTCTTCAGCCTCAGCACAGTGGTCGGTGGCGACTATGTGCTCGAAGGCGGCGAAGCCGCCCAAACCGTTGCGAGGGCGAGGGGCGCGATCATGACCGTCGACGTCGGAATCGAACGTGCCGACATCGACGCCGTCTTCGTGGACCTAGACAACACCCTGGTCAAGGGGTCTGCGCTGTTCCACGTGGGCCGCGGACTCGTCGCATCCGGCGTGATCAACCCGTCCGACATGGCGCGGCTGGTCGCCGGGCATGCGTTGTACCGACTGCTCGGCGAGCACCCGCGGCGGGTCGAATCCGCGCAGCGGCGCGGCCTGGCAATAGCCGCCGGACTTCCCGCGGAGCACATCCTGGGTGCGCTGGATCGGCTGTACGACGAGTACGTGGCGCCGCGGCTGTGGGCAGGCACCGTTCGGTTGCTCGATGCGCATCGGGCGGCGAACACCCCGGTCTGGCTTGCGACCGCGGCACCGATCCGGCTCGCCAGCCTCATCGCCGAGCGGCTGGGCCTCGCCGGTGCGCTAGGCACCCGGATCGAATCCAGTGGGGGCGTCTTCACCGGACGGATGGACGGGCCGCCATTGCACGGCCCGGCGAAGGCGGACGCGGTGATTCGGCTCGCGGCCGAGCACGGCTGGAGCCTTGCCCGCTGCGTCGCCTACAGCGATTCCACCGCCGACCTGCCGTTGCTCACGGCCGTCGGGCATCCGGCGGTCATCAATCCCGAACACGCGCTGAAATGTATGGCTGCGGAGCACCACTGGCCTGTCTACGATTTTCGTGTCCGCCGGTGGACTGCGCGCGTCGGCGGCCAAGTCCGTATCGCCCGCCCTCCGGACGGTCTCGAGACCGGCCGGACGGCCGGGACGCCCCGATTGCGCGCATCGGTGTCGTCGCTGGCGGTGGTGTCTCGGTGACCAGGCAGCGGATCCTGCTTCTCACGGCGTCGATCGGCGCCGGACACGACGGCCCGGCCAGGGAACTCGCGCGACGGCTCCAGCTTCGCGGCGCGCACGTGACGCTCGTTGACCTGGTCGACGTCGCGCCGTTCGGCCAGTCGCTTCGACGCGCGTTCCGCGGAGTCCTGACCCGGAACCCGCGCCGGTGGGGGCGCATCTGCGCGTCGTTCGAGAAGAGCCCGCGATTGCCCGTTGCCGCCCGCGTCTTGATCGCGCTGGCCGGCCGACGGGTCGCGCAGGTTATCGACGAGGGTTCGATCGATCTCGTCGTCAGTACGTACCTCTTCGGCGGGCGGGTGATGGGCGCCGCGCGTGAGTATCTTGATCGCGCCGTTCCGGTCGTCACCTACGTCACCGACCCGGCGGTGCATCCGCTGTGGATCGACGACGTGACCGACCTCTACCTCGCGACCTGGACCTTCACGATGCCGCTGCTGCGCGGGTTGACGGCGACACCGGCGGCACTGGTCGCGCCGGCCACCCGCGAACCGTTCAACAGTCGACCTGGCGACGTCCGGACAGGCTGGCAGCCATCCGGCGACAAGCCTTGGGCTCTGGTGGTTTCCGGATCCTGGGGGGTCGGCGATGTGGTCGGCGCCGCGCGGGATGTATTGGCGGACGGTAGGTTTCGACCCGTCGTGGTCTGTGGGAACAACGCGGAGCTGCTGGCCGAGGTCGATGCGATCCCCGGTGTGATCGCGCTCGGGTGGGTGCGCGACATGGCGGCACTGATGCGCGACTGTTCGGTGGCGGTCCTCAATTCGGGCGGCTTGACGCTGGCGGAAGCCGCGTCCATCGGCCTTCCGGTGGTGCACCACAAGCCGCTGCCCGGTCAGGGTGAGATGAACGCCGCGGCCTGCCGCGCCGGAGCCGGAGCGCCGGTCAGCAACGATGTTCTTCAGTTGCGCGCCGCCTTGGACCATGCTCTGGCCAATGCGGCATCGTTGACGAGAACCCTGGGCGACGTCGATCCGGCGGCGGCGATCCTGTCGATCCTCGGCCGCGACGCCGTCGCCGAAGGCCGATGACACGGTCGAAGGTCGTAACACCGCCGAAGACCGATGACGCAGCCGAAGACCGATGACACAGCCAAAGGCCGGTGAGATTCCTTTCCATGCAACGTCACCGGCAGGTCGGAACCCTGCTGACAGCGGCTGGCGCGCTGTATGCACTGCCGGCGGCGACAGGAATCCCCGTGGTGACCCGCACCATCCCATCCGGTCAGCCGGCGGGTGATCCGACCGCTGTCCGGCTCACCTTCGATGACGGCCCGCACCCCGACGGGACCGCGGCCGTCCTCGACCTGCTGGGCGAGTTCGATGCCAACGCCACCTTTTTCGTCGTCGCTGAGCAGGTGATCCGCCATCCCGACCTGTGCCGCCGCATGGTCGCCGCCGGCCACGAGGTGGCGCTGCACGGCTGGGACCACCGATGCCTGCTGCGGGTGGGTCCGGTGGCAACCGTTCGCCAGATCGCGCGCGGCGCAGAGGTTGTCGCCGATGTGACGGGGCAGCGTCCGACGCGATACCGCCCGCCCTACGGGGTGTTCTCGCTTCCGGCGATGGTCGCGTGCCGTCGCGTCGGCCTCACCCCCACCTGGTGGACGGCGTGGGGACGGGACTGGTCGCGTCACGCAACCGCGCGCTCCGTCTATGACTTCGTCGGGCGCGGGGTGGCGGCGCGCGGTCCGGCCACCGTGCTGCTGCACGATTCGGACGTCTATGGCACGCCGGGCTCCTGGCGGACCACGGTGGCCGCGACGCGGCTGCTGCTGCGGGAATGGGCGGACGCGGGCAGGGCGGTCACCTCGCTCAGCGACGCGGGGCCGCCGCGCCGCGAACCCGCCCCGGCGGCCGGGCGGCTGGCGCACGGCCTCCCGATTCGGTAGACAGGACATCGTGTCCAGGTTGCGCCATCGACCGCGGCCGCTGCGAGCGCACCTGCGCGATGCGGCGATATTCGGCGTGCTTGCGTTGGCCGCGCTGATCGCCGGGCACCAGCTCGGCACCGTCTTCACGCATTCCACTGGCCGGCAGATCGGCGCGTGGGGATGCGCCGCAGGTGTGCTGGTTTTCGGTGTGTTGGCGACACGCGAGTCGGCGCAAGCACTGTCGCATATCGTGACCATGCGCGGTAGTCGCGGCGCGGCCACCCCGGTGCGCGTGCTGGTGCAGATCGTCGGATACGTGCTCACCCTCCTCGGCGTGCTCGACGCCGTGAATGTGAACCTGACCCACCTGCTTGCCGGCGGCGCGATCACCGGTGTGGTGATCGGCATTGCGGCGCAGCAGTCGCTGGCGAGCTTCTTCGCCGGCCTCGTCCTGCAGGCATCGCGCCCGTACGTGGTCGGCGACCGCGTCACTGTCTATGCCGGATCGGTCAACGGTCCGCACGAGGGCACGGTGACCGACATGCGGCTGATCTACACGACCGTGCAGACCGATCGGGAAATACTGCGGCTGCCGAACAGCGTCATGCTCAGCGCGGGGATCGGAACGCGCAGGTCGGCTGGGGACCCCACCGTGTCCCCGGACGCGGATACCCCCCACCGGTCGGAGCCGACCGATGCGCACGACTCGGACAGTGCGGCGCCTGATTCGGCATAGCTCCGGCGGTAACAAAACCATCGAATATGACGGTGTTCTCGTCGGAAGCGGTGTCGTAGCAACCGATCTCGCGAGGGCGGGATCAGCGCCGACGGGCATCCGGTTGGCGACGGCCGTATCCTGCCGGCGGCGATGATCTCGTCGATGCGGGCGATGTGCGGCACGTAGCGGGTCCACATCGCCTCCAGGACCGTCACATCATGCTCGGCCGCCAGGTCGACCAGCCGCTGCGCCTCGACAGCGTTGATGGTGAACGGCTTTTCGACCATGACGTGCTTGCCGGCGCGGATGGCGAGCTCGGCGTGCGGAGCGTGGAACGGGTGCGGGGAGGAGACGTAGACGATGTCGACATTCGGGTCACAGGCGAGCTCCGCGTAGCTGCCGTGGGCGGCCGGCACCCGGTACTCGGCGGCGAAACCCCATGCCGTATCAAGGTTCCGGGCGCCGACCGCGGCGATCGTGATGCCGTTGGCCACCAGGTCGTGGCAGAACATGTGGGCGACCCAACCGGTTCCCAGGATGCCCCAGCGGAGGGGTGTGGCTGTCACATGTGTCCCTTCGGTGTTGGGCCTGTCCGGCGATCCGCGTCACGAAGCCGCGAAGGCGAGGATGGCGCAGAAGTCAGGATGGCACAGGACGGTGCCGGGAACCCGCGCACATCGGGACCGCGCCCAGTCTCGCTGAGACCCGGCTCAATGTGATGCCAGCCGCCTCGCCGGGAAAGGAGATGCACGAATGTGGTCGAAGGTGTTGATCTGCGCCGCGATGTCAGGCAGCCGTGCGCACCGCACCGTAGGCTCTTTCCCGTACCGGCACCTACCGGAAGGACCGCTATGACCGTACGCGACCTGATTGATCCCGAGGCACGAGAAGCGCTCGACCAGATTCTGGAGATGGTCCCGGGAGGTTTCAACACGATCCCGGATATCGTCCAACGACGCGCCGCGGTCAGCCAGTTCGAGGCCGCCATCGGGGCGCCGCCGCGCCCGAATGTCACCGCGGAGGACCGGATGATTCCGGGCCCGGACGGCGCCCCGGACCTGCCCATACGCATCTACACGCCCGCGAAGCCGGCGGGCACGGCGCCGGGGATCTACTTCATCCACGGCGGCGGAATGATCATGGGAGATATCGCCGGGGAAGACGCCGTCGCGACGGAAATCTGTGACCGGATCGGTGCGGTCGTGGTCTCGGTCGATTACCGGCTTGCACCGGAAAACCCTTACCCGGCGCCGGTCGACGATTGCTACGCGGGGCTGTGCTGGATGGCACGCCACTCCGAAGAGCTGAACGTCGACCCGATCCGGTTGGCCATTTACGGCGGCAGCGCCGGCGGCGGATTGACGATCGCCACATCGATGATGGCGCGGGACCGAGGATTCCCGGCGCTGCGGTTTCACATGCCCATCTATCCGATGATCGACGACCGGAACGAAACGCCGTCGAGCCACGAAATTGTCGACGTCGGCATCTGGGACCGTTCCGCTAACGCCGAAGCGTGGCGCTGGTATTTGGGCGGGCGCGAACCCGATGACTATGCCGCGCCGGCGCGCGCGGAGAACCTCGCCGAGCTGCCGCCGACCTTCATCGACGTGGGGACTGTGGACCTGTTCCGTGACGAGGACATCATCTTCGCCATGCGCCTGATGCAGGCCGGCGTGCCGACCGAGCTCCACGTCTATCCGGGCGCCTACCACGCGGCTGAAAACCTGGCCCCCGACTCGGCCCTCTCCGCCCGGATCTGGGAACGCCGATTCGACGCGCTGCGACGGGCGCTCGCCTGACAACGCCTGGCCTGGGGATCTTTGACCTGACAACCCGTGCGCCACCGCGCGTCTCGTGCTGAGCCGGCGCCGATCACCCGGCTTCGCGCTGGCTGCATTCGGCGGCGTGGCATCGCTCAGCTCCGCGCGGCAGCGGCGAGCACGTCGCCGACCGTCATCTGCACCAGATCGCCGAACACGCGCTTGCCGTGAGAGGTGAAGCGTACCAACGCTTCACGTACCAGTGCTGCGGATACCGTATCCAGCGGACCGCGAGACCCGTGGCGCGCCAACAGCAGCAGCGCCTGTGCGCCGTCCCGAGCTGCCTCCAGCCAGGGTCGCGCCTCGTCGACAAGTGCTTGATTGTGTACGGCGGCTCCCGTCAGCCGGTCCACGGCGGAGATGACGTTGTTCGCCGCATCCGCGAGAACCTCTTCGGCACGGTCGGTCTCGCCGATGGACGCGAGGAACGCCCACTGGCCGACGGCCGCTGCCATCACCGGCGCGTCCTCGGCCGAGAGGCACGACGAGCGCACGTTGTCGGCGAACACGCGGAACGCATCGGCGTCCGGGCCCATCAATTCGTCGATCGCGGCCCGCCAGCTCGCCTCCGGGTCGTACTGCTCGGGAGACCACAGGTAGTCGGCGATGGTCGCGAACGCGATCTTCGACGATTCCGCCAATTCCATGCCGTTGGCGATCACGCCGGTCGCGAACCGGTACAGGTGCCGATCGCGGCCGCGGTACGGGCCGATGTGTAGTTCCCCGCCCATGGCGACGTCGTTCACCGGATAGTTGTCCCAGTACGTCACCGGTCGGGCCAGCGCCCGGGCGGCCGTGGCGGCGTCGGCGAGATCTATCGTCGCCGAGCAGATCGCCCGTCCGGTATGGAAAACCTCGATCCTGGGGTCGATGCCGCGGCCCAGGCGGGTGAGGTAGTCTTCGTCGCCGTACCCCCAGTACACGGTGGGGCAGACGTACAGCGTGCCGCGGGGGCTGCGGCGAAGAACATCGTCATAAACGGATTCGATGAGCGCGATGTGGGCATCGACCAGGCTCGCGAAACGGGCCCGATCCGCGGCGTGCTGCAGGGCTGTCGGGATGTCGTCGAGCAGCAGCCCGAACGCGGTGACGCCGAGATCGCCCACGGACGCGAGTTTGCCGGTGAGCGCGGCGATATCGTCGCTGCTGGAGTATTCGATCGACAGCCCCGGCGACAGGCAGAACATGAACGTGACGTCGCGCTGGCGGCACCGGTCGATGAGCTCGCTCAGGCGCTGGAGGTCCTCCCCGAGGTACGGGTTGCGCCAGTCGTGCCGCATGAGCGGGTCGTCCTTCGGCGAGTAGACGAACGTGTTCATGCCGTGCGCCGCGACGAACTCGATCATGTCGAGGCGCTGCGCGTGCGTCCACGGTGTGCCGTAGAACCCTTCGATGACGCCGCGTACGGCGAATGCGGGATCGCCGGTTCGCGCGATGCGGGCTTCTTCCGTGCCGGTCATGATTCTTCCTCGCTCGATTCCATGGGCTGCGCCGCTGTTCGCTGGTGGTCGGCATCTCCGGCGGCGGTGTTCAGGCTGCGATACACCTCCGGTGGCGTGCCTCGGTGTACCAGTATGTCGGTGGCTTCGGCGACGATGGCATTGACGATGGCCGCGCCGATCACGGTGGAGGTGGGGGCGACGGCGCGGTCGAATCCGGCGATCTCCACCGCCGCATCGCCGACAGCGCCGCCGGCTGCTTGTGCTGCAATGACCGAATGCCCGATCGTCCGCGCCACCTGTTAAGCGTTCGGCTGCGTCCGGACATGGACAGCCCGCCGCGCGGTTGGCCGTTCGACATTCCTGCGGTCGCCCAGCTTTTGGCCGACGGCTGGGAGGTGCCGGGCGGGGTGACCGTGCTGATCGGCGAGAACGGCTCCGGCAAGAGCACGATCATCGAGGCGATCGCCGGACGCTATCCCCGGCTCGGCAACGACCTGGTCGGCCCGACCGCGATCGGTGACGAATCGCCACTCGGTTCCTGGCTGTCGGTCGCCACCGCACCGCTCGCCGCTCGATCCGGGTTCTTCCTGCGCGCCGAGGCGATGCACAGCTATTTCGCCGCCCGGGACGAGGCCACCGGCCGCACCGAACGGGCGTGGGACGACCGGGCGCTTTTGGCGCGCAGCCACGGTGAATCGTTCCTGGCGGTATTGCGGGAGCGATTCAACGATGTGGGCGTCTATTTCCTCGACGAGCCTGAATCCGCGCTGTCCTTTTCCTCCAGCTTGGCGCTGATCGCCCTGCTGGACACGCTTCGCGCCGAGGGCAGCCAGGTGATCGTGGCGACGCACTCGCCGCTCATCGCCGCGCTCCCAGGGGCCACGCTGATCGAACTCGGTGACTGGGGATGGCGCGAAACGTCATGGGAGGAAGCGGATATGACGCGGAACTGGCGCGCCTTCCTGGACGCACCCGGGCGGTTCCTGCGCCACCTGCTTGCCGACGCCGACGGTGAAAAGAGCTGACGCCGGTCGCCCAGCACCGCTGGTGCGTCAGGGAATCTGTTGTTGTGGGAGATTCATCGCCTCGTGCGGAACACGCACTATCCGGACGGTGTGGCCCGCCTCGGTATATGACGAAATGGCGCGGCTTGATGGTCCTCCGTACGTCGCGACCGACGAGGTCTCGGCTTGACCTCAGATGAAACCTCCGAACCCACACAACGCAGGTTCAAGGGTGTCCGATGTTCTGCGACATCACAACGGTCGGGGTGACGGGATTCGAACTCGCTGCCTCTTCGTCCCGAACGTGCTGGATATGGCGATCCCCTTGATTTTTGGGCGCCACGGGGAGTCTTTTGGACCCTTGAATCCGCGCTCGGGCTGATTTTGGGTGATCGCCGTGGCGCGCTTCAGAGGTCGTCGAGCCGCTTGCGCCAGTAGCCGGGGCGGCGTTTGTCGTGAGCATAGGCGACGACGATGATTTCGGCGTCGCGTACGAAGTAGACGATCCCGTAGGGAAAGACGTCGATGCCCTTGCGCCGGAGATACGGGGGTCGCTGCTGGCCGCGATACAGCGGTGCAGCGTCCAGCCATGCCCGGATAAAGTCGACGCCGTCGTCGATGTCGGCGGACAATCGGTCGCCGAGGCCGGCTTCCCGCTCGTCATACCAGGCGATCGCGTCGAGGTATTCGTCACGGGCGGCGGGATGCTCGTGTCAGGACAGCAATGTCACGCGCGACGGGCCGACAGCATCGCGCGGACCCTACGACGAGTCTCCTCGCCGTCGACCAGTTCGACCTTGCCAGAGAGGATGTCTTCGACGCGGCGGTCGAGCTCCTCGTCCCAGGCGGCGTCGATCTCGGCCTGCTCGTCGTTCTCGACGTACTGAAGAGCGAGCGCGGCGATTTCACGCTCATCGGCGTCGAGAGCCTTGCCCGCCGCGATCACCTCAGCCAGGTCCCGAGTCATGCTCTCAGTGTATGGCCACCACGTGCCTGGCGCCGAGAAGTCGAAGGTGGAAGATCATCGGGCTATCGGCTGTGGATGTCACGCCGCAGGGTGCACACTGCTCGGCGACTGGCCGACCGTGACTGGTCGACTTGAAGGGCCCGGGGCGGGAGCCGTGTGCGCCTCTGCTCACTGGATTCGCGCCCGGCGTCCACGCGTGCCCGCTCAAGCAACGGTGCGGCGACCTCGGCCCGTACCTGCTCGGCGTGGGCAACGACCCGGCGCGGATCGGCAGTCCTCCGGTCATCGCGAATGCGTGGGCACGGTGCCCTCACAAGATCAACTTGGAGCCACCGGCAGCGCCGTGACCTGCAAAAATACAGTCGGGGTAGGCGGGGCTAGCGACAATACCGTTAAG
>JAFIHI010000144.1 GCA_017848755.1 Nakamurella sp.
ATGACGGCCAGGATGTTGAGCGCCCACCCGGTGAACGGGATCCAGCAGAGGACGACCCCGATGATCCCGAGCACGAGCGCCGCGGTGCCGAGGCCGTTGCGCGGCGCCGGAATTGCGCCGTACGTCACCGCGCCGGGCCCGTAGCCCCCCGACGGATACGCAGCCGGATACCCGGCGGGCGCCCCGGCGTAGCCGGGCTGGGGGCCGCCGACAGTAGGCGGGTAAGCCTGTCCCGGTTGGTAACCGGCTGCCGGGGGATATGCCGCCGGGTAGCCGCTCTGCCCGGTCGGTACGCCCGGATACGCGGACGGTTCATTCTGGCCCGGTGCACCTCCGCCGACGGCGCTGCCGCCGAACGGGCTGTCGGCGTCGCCGTATGGTCCGGTGCTCACGGCCTCTCCCCTCTGTCGTCCGCTCTCTGGTCTTCCGTCTTCCGCGCGTTCACACGTCGAGCGCTGCCGCAACGCGCGGTCGTCCGAGCATAACCGGGGGTGCCGACAACGCGTGCCGCTGCGATGCCCGGCCTGTGGACAACATGCCGGGAGAGTGAGGTGCCGGTTGGGTCGCCAATTCCGGCTGATTCTGACAATCGGTCATGACAGACCGAGTCAGCCGGCGTATCGTCATCGCCATACATTGCGCGTGACCCGGCGGCCGGGTGATGGTGGCGCGATGCATGGACATCGAGGTCGGGGAATGCCGGAACAGTCCATGGCGCAGGCACGAAAACCGGACGCCGACGATGGTGCCGGCCGGACAACCCTTGCGCGTGCGTCGGAATTCGAAGGCGGACTGCCCACCCCTGGATTCATGCCGATACCGGAAGCGATGGGTTCCGGCGGTCAGGGACTCCGGAGTCTGCGGCGCCGCGACGGCGCACGTGATGATCCGCTCGGCGGTTCTGCTGTGGACGATGCGGTGGTGGGGGCACTTCGTCGGCGACGCGGCGGTGGGCGCCCCCTGCCGGATTCGATTGCCGGGCCGATGGCCGCCCAGCTCCAGATCGACGCCTCCGATGTTCGGGTGCACGCCGATGCGGAGGCCGGATCCATGGCCCGGTCGGTGCAGGCCACGGCGTTCACCCACGGTAACGACATCTACTTCGCCCCCGGCGCTTACCAGCCCTCATCCGACACCGGCCGCCGGACCATCGCCCATGAACTCAGCCATGTCGCTGCCCAGCGCGCCGGGACCGACGCCGCGCCCCGGGGCAGGCTCACCGTGGGACGCTCGGACGATCCAGCCGAGGCGGCGGCGGACCGCTCGGCCGATCGGGTGCTCACGGCATTGCGGCGTAGCACGGCGGTCGCGACGCCTGTGGCTGGCAGACCCGATGGCTCCGGGCTGCGCCGGACCGGTGCCGACCGCATGTTCCCCGCCCTGCGGCGCGCTACGGGTGACGAGGTCGAGTCTTCGGGCGACGAAGGAGGGGAAGGCGGCGGCCTCGCCCTGTTGACGAAGGACGACGACGGCACACAGACACCCGGCTCCGGCTCGGCCCTCGAATCCGGCGAACAGCCGACAAAGGGGTCGGAGGAGTCCGAAGAGCGGCGCAAGAAGCGGGGGCGGAACCAGAAGAAGAAAAGGTGGCGGAAGGAGCAGAAGCGCAAGAAAGGCGTCAAGGACTACCGGCGGAATCAACTGAGAAATCAGGTGCTCGCCGAGAAACAGACGCGTGCGCAGACCCGCGCGGGAGAGGCCCTGTTGACGACCGCGGGCCAGCGTGCCACCGATGAGGCGCGCCAGCTGAATCCGGGGCCGCTGGCGCGAAGCGCGGCAGAGGAGACGCTGTGGGCGCGGTCGCTGTCCGGCGGCGACCAGACGAAGGCGCAGTCCTTGCTTGCCCTCCGCCACGCCGTGGCCGGCCCGGAAATGGTGGCCTGGCTCGAGACCAACGCCGACAACGCGGCGAAGATCGCCTTTGCGAAAGCCAATATCGACAAGTTCCCGGCTCCGTTCGACGAGGCGCGGTTCGACCTCTTCTACGGTCGACAGGCCGACGTTCCGCTGTTCGAGGATCTGTTGCAGCTGGCTCCCGTGCCGTGGACGGTCCCGCACATCAATGCCGTTCTCGTGGCGACCAACGACGTTCTAGCCCCCGCGGAGCAGTCCGGCCTGTTGGGGCGGTGCAAGACCGAGACATGGAGCGCCGCACAGGTTCTGGGCCTCGCCACCACGCTTCCGAAGGACGTGTTGATCCATCTGGGCGTCTCCGCCACGCTGGGCAAGGAAATCACGGAGCGCGCCAAGGCCTGGAGTTTCGCCGATATCGGCACGGTCATGGCCGAGTTCCATGCCAAGGCCGGGTCGCTGCCAGAGATCGAAAGGTTCATCAAGGCGAGCCGGACGTGCGAGTTCACCGCCGAAGAATCCCGCACCCTGGTGGCGAAATGCCGCAAGGAAATCCTTCTGGGGCTCGGCGATACCGCGACGGATCTGCAGGTTCAGCTCAAGGATGCGAAGGTAAAGGCCGCCTGGGTCGATGTCGCGAAGATTGCCGAGTTGTTCGAGGCGTTCTACACGAAGCAGCCGGACTGCACCATACTCGCCAAACTCGTCAAGGCGTTCGCAACGATCGAAGCCACCCTTGTCCAGGCGCGCGATCTTGTTGATGGCTGTCGCAAGGAGATTCTGACCGGCGTTGCCGATGACGCCACCGACCTGAATCCGCAGATCAAGGAGGCGAAGGTCAAGGCCACCTGGACCGACTTCAAGAAAGTGGCCGCTCTGTTCGAGGCGTTCTACACGAGGCAGCCGGACTGCTCCATGCTCGCCAAACTCGTCAAGGGTTGCGCGAAATATGCCTGGACCCAGGACAACGTGAAACTCCTCGTCGACGGCCTCAAGGCTGCACCGCTTAAGGACGTGGCCGAGACCGAGGATCTGCAAACGAAGATCGAGAACGTGAGCAAGAAATGGCCGGACTGGACCGAACTCGCGTCCGTCATCGACACCGGTTACGACAACGCCATGACGAAGACCGATGCGGGAGACCTGCTCAAGGAGTGCACCGATTATCACGCGGCCGGCAAGTACGAGGCGAAAATGGCCAAGGACTACATCACCACGGCTGTGCGGGCGGGCGGGTACACCTGGGCGCAGCGGCTCGAACAGGCACAGAAGTTCCGGGCCCATGTCCAGCCCGCGGCCGGCACGAACGGTCTCGGGGGTGCTCTTACCGCTCTCGTGTCCTACAACGTCCCGCCGGCTCTGGGCGGGCCGTACCGCGCGGAAGTCGTGCTACCCGAGGACAAGCACACGCATTTCAAGGACGGCCATTCGTACGAAGCGTTCTGGTTTGATGTCGGGAACTGTCACCGGTACGGGGGTTTGAGCTCCATGTGGGCTCCGGGGACGAATATCGCGAACAAGGCGACCACAGCCGCCGGCGCAGGACTCTCCGTGCAGATCAGGAATGCGGCGTGGAATGCCGGAGGCACGCAGCAGGTGGCAGCAAATTACGTGATCGCCTATGCCTATTACGACCATCCTGGCGGGCAAACCTACCGCGTCGCGGTGAGCCAGTTCTACCCGAAGGCCGGATGGATGCATCACCAACTCAAGGGCTACTTGGCCGAGGGCATCGGTCGACTTCGCGGGTACATTTTGTAGACCATGAGCGAACCGATGGCAGACGACCGCCTCCGGCTGCTCTTGTACCGAGGCACCGGCGGCAACACGGTGCCGGTCGATGAGTATCTGGCCCAGCGTCGCCGCGGCGAGGCCGACTGGACGCCCTACCTGGGGATGGTCGCTCTGGATCTGACAGTCGGCGGCGAATCGCTGTGGCCGTCACGGGTCGGCATGGGCGACCTTGCCCGATTGACGTTCCAGATGGGTGCGGCGAGCGACCGGCTTCGGCACGATGAGCCTGCGTTGGTTCGCATAGCGGTGGACGATGCGCCTGTGGGCGGGTTCTTCCTGATGCGTCCCGATGCCGACCTTGTGCGTATCTCCGTCATCGACGTGACCGATCCCGACATGGCCTACCGGTACCCCGTCGATCACCAGGGCATGCCCGTCACCGATGTCTACGAGTGCGTCGAAGCGGCGGCCGCCGAGGCGACCGACGAGGATTCGGCCGAAACCGATCTGCCACGTTTCCGCGATATCCCGTTCCCGCGGGAGCGTCTCGTCGAAGACCTCGCCGACGAGGCGCGCCGCGGCCGGGAACTGTATGACGAACTCGGCGTGAACTTCCACCTCGAGCTTTACTGACCTCTCTGAGGGTCAGTCGGCGGCGGTCTTGCGGGTGCGTAGCCGGCGGACGCCGAGGGCTATGGCCATGACGATGACGATCAGCAGTGCGATCAGGAACCCGAACCAGCCGACCGTGCTGACGATGGCGCCGGCGCCGGCGGTGGCGTTGCGCCACGGGTAGGACAGTGCCAGCAGCACCGGGGTGGCGATCAGGGCGATGACGAGGGTGCGTTTCATGACGGGTCTCCTTTAGGACATGTTCGGTAGTTGGCAGGTGCTGGAGTCGTGCACGTGCGGGATCTGGTCGGGGCCGGTGTGCAACCAGAACCGCACGACACCGACACGACCGTGCGGCCCGACGACGTCGAAGACGAACGCCTCGTCCTCGTGTTGGATGTCGCCGGTGACGTCGCCAGTCTGGTAGAGCACGGCGTCGAATCCGGCGCCGACCAGCCGGTAGCGAGCGCCGTCGTCCCCGGTGAGAACGACACTGCGTGCGCCGATGGTGAACAGCACGTGCGCCCGGCCCTGCCGGTCGATGTGGGTCGACTCGGACTCCACCAGGTAGCCGCTGCTGCCGGTGAGCGTCCCGACCCGGTCGCAGGTGACGGGCGCACCGGCAGCGGGGATCTGCGTGGTGCCGGGCGGCTCTGCCGATGCCGGCGGCGCGAAGAGGGCGAGGGCGCCCAGCGTGGTCACGGTACCCGCCAGGGCCAACCGGACGCGACGTGCGGTGCGAGGTAAGCGGTGTGTTGTGGTCATGGCGGCGACGCTAGGTCCGAAGTGACGTCGTCCACATCCGCCGGGACGCATCGATCTGATCCGTCGCTGGTCGGGTTCCGCGTACCGGAGATTCCGACCTCCGGATGACCGATTTCCTTCCCGAGCCCGGTCGCATATGGGTGCAATCGTCCTACGCTAAGGGGCGTGCACGGCTGGTCCGGTCGCGCCGACGCCGCTACGTGGACGAGCGTCTGGCCCGATCTTGCGCTGGCGGCGGCGCTGACCGCCGGCGGTCAACTCGAGTTGCACTTCGCGCACGCGTCCGGCTGGCACGGGCTGGTCCACGGCATGCTGCTGCTCGCCCAGACCGCACCGATTGCCCTGCGCCGGCTCTACCCGACCACGGTCGCCGGTATCTGCGCGGTGGCGCTGGCCGTCGAAGCGCTGGCCACCGCACCCACCAACACCACCAGCGGGCTGTTCGCCGGGCTCGTGGAGATCTACACCGTCGGGCGCTGGGTCGCCGGGTGGCGATTGGTGGCGATCAGCGCCGTCATCGCCGCGGCGCTGGCGCTGCACATCGTGCGCCTGCCGGACCAGGCGATGAGCGATCGGCTCGACAACCTCGCGTTTGCCGGGGTCCTGTCCGCCGCGGCCTGGCTGGTGGGCCGGGCGATGCGTCGTCGCGCGATGGACCGGCAACGTGCCGCGGCCGAGGCGCAGGCGCAACGCGAGGCCGCGGCCGCCGCGCTGCAAGCCGCGGCCGCCGAGGAGCGCTCCCGCATCGCACGGGAACTGCACGACGTCGTCGCGCACGGCATGGGGGTGATGGTGGTGCAGGCGGCTGCGGCTGAGCAGATGCTCAAATCCGACCCGTCCGCGGCCCAGGAGCCGCTGAGCACGGTCCGCCGGACCGGGCAGGAGGCGCTGGCCGAGATGCGGCGGCTGCTCGGGCTGCTGCGTACGGGCGATGCCGCCGACGCCGGTGAACCGCAGCCCGGCCTGGACCGGCTCCCCGCCCTGGTCGAGCAGCTGCGCAGCGCAGGCATGCCGGTGACGCTCACGACCACCGGCGCACCCGTGCCACTGTCCAGCGGCCTGCAGCTGTGTGTGTACCGGATCGCGCAGGAGGCGCTGACGAACTGCCTCAAGCACGCCTCCGGTGCCCCGACGGAGATGACGATGACCTACGAACCCGACGCGTTGCACCTGCGCATCCACAACTCCCCGGGCCGCCCTGCTCCGCAGGCCGCGACCGGGGCCGGGCACGGGCTCGTCGGCATGCGCGAGCGGGTGCGCGTCTACGGTGGCACTCTCGCCGCGCAGCCGGAGGCGGACGGCGGTTTCCTCGTCGACGCGCGACTTCCGCTGGATCCGTCATCGGGTCGATGATCGGCTGATGGAGACCCCGATCCGGCTGCTGATCGCCGACGACCAGGCGCTGGTCCGTTCCGGCCTGCGCATGATCCTGGATAGCCAGCCGGATCTTCAGGTCGTCGCCGAGGCCGAGGACGGGCGCGCCGCCGTGGAGCTGACCCGCGCGCACCAGCCCGACGTGGTGCTGATGGACGTCCGCATGCCCGGGCTCGACGGCATCGCCGCGACGCGTCAATTCCTCGCCGACCCGGGCGTGCGCACCCGGGTGCTCGTGCTGACCACCTTCGACGGCGACAGTCACGTCTACGATGCGGTGCGGGCCGGGGCCAGCGGCTTCCTGCTCAAGACCGTCAGCCCCGGCCAGCTCATCGAGGCGGTGCGCACCATCGCTGCCGGCGACGCGATGCTCGACCCGGCGATCACCAAGCGGCTGCTCGCGGATTTCGTTCGACGTCCGCATCCCGGCGGCGGGTTGCCGGAAGCGTTCGCTGCGCTGTCGCCGCGAGAGCTCGATGTCGCCCGTCTGATCGCGCACGGGCTGTCCAACGCCGAGATCGCCGCCCGCATCTTCGTTTCCGAGACCACGGTCAAGACGCACGTCACCGCGGTGTTGACCAAGCTCGGCGTCCGCGACCGCGTCCAGGTCGTCGTGCTCAGCTACGAGACCGGTTTCGTCCGCCCTGGCGAACAGGAGCCGTGACGGCGCACCGCCGGTATTCGCAGCCTCGCCGGTACCACCGCGATCTGTGCTGGGCTGCGTCGTCATCGGCGGGCGTTGGCGTCGCCCGGTTCGATCAGGCCGCTTTCGTAGGCGAGAACGACGGCCTGGACGCGGTCGCGCAGATCCAGTTTCCCGAGAATCCGCGCGACGTGGGTCTTCACGGTCGCCGGGCTGAGATACAGGCGGGCGGCTATCTCCGCATTCGTCGAGCCGCGGGCGACGTGGCGCAGGATCTCGACTTCACGGTCCGTCAGGCGCGCGAGGCTCTCCGGCGTGGCTCCGGTCGGCAGCGGTCTGCGGGTGTACTGCTCGATGAGCCTGCGCGTGACGGTCGGTGCCAGCAGGGCATCGCCTCGGGCGACCGCCCGGACGGCGGCGACGAGTTCTGGTGGGTCGACGTCCTTGAGGAGGAAGCCGCTGGCCCCGGCGCGCAGCGCCGAGTACACGTACTCGTCCAGGTCGAACGTGGTCAGGATGAGGACCCGCGCCGGGGATGCGGGGTCTTCGGTGATACGCCGGGTGGCTTGGACGCCGTCGACGCCGGGCATGCGAATGTCCATGAGCACCACGTCGGGACGGCTCTGTTTCGTGAGCTGAACCGCCGCTGCACCGTCTGCCGCCTCACCGCAGACGTCGATATCGTCCTCATGCTCGAGAATCATCCGGAAACCGGCGCGTACCAGAGCTTGGTCGTCGGCCACCAGCACCCGGATCATCTGACCGCACCGGCTTCGAACGGCAATGTCGCGGCGACGCGCCATCCGCCGCCCGGATAGGGACCGACTTGAACGGTGCCGCCGTAGACCGAGACGCGTTCCCGGATCCCGATGAGACCGTGTCCCGCGGAACCGTTCACCGCCCGCCTGCCGACGCCGTCATCGGAGACGTCGATGGTGACGTGGTCGTGGGTGATGTCGATGCGGACGATGGCGCTGGCCGGGCCGGCGTGTTTGAGCGCGTTGGTGAGCGCCTCCTGGACGATGCGGTACGTCGCCAGGTCGTAGCCTGCCGGGAGGGCCGCTCCGTCGCCGTGGATCTCCATCGTTGTCGCCAGCCCGGACGCCTGCATCTGGGCGACCAGACTGTTCAGGTCGGCCACGCCGGGCTGCGGAGCAAGCGCCAGCCCGGCGTCGTCCGTGCGCAGAACGCCGAGCAGTCGGCGCATCTCGACGAGAGCGGCCTTGCCGGTGATCCGGATCTGCTCCAGCGGCTCCTTGGCGCTCTGCGGGTCCTGGTCGATCACCCGACCGGCTGCGCCGGCCTGCACCACCATCACGCTGATGCTGTGCGCGACGACGTCATGCAGTTCGCGGGCGATCCGCGCCCGCTCGATCCGTCTCGCGACCTGCACATCCTCGGCGCGGCGGTGCTGCAACTCGACATTGAGTTCGTCGAGCGCCCGCGCTTGGGAGGAGTGCCGGCGCACCAGCCAGCCGGCGAACCACGGGCCACCACACAGCACGGGTGCCGTGAAGAGCCTGTCACCGAGCAGGGCGCCCGGCTCGAGCCACTGGCCGGCGTAGGTCGCACCGAGCAGTAGCAGGCCGCCGACCAGCGCGTGCTTCCCCTGCGCATGCGCACCGACCGAGAAGGACACGATCAGGATCATGACGAGTGCCCACAGCGATGTCGGCGACAGCGCGAGGACCGACTGCGCGACGCAGGCCACCGTGACCACCACCGCCATCACCAGCGGCCGTCGCCTGCGCAGCAAGACGGCCGCGGAGATCACCGCGTAGCTCGGGGCGGTCACCGACAGCGGGCCCTCATCGATCGCCCCGGTCCAGAGCGCCGTCTGCCCCACCGCGAAGAGGGTCAACGCCAGGGCCACATCGACTCGCTGCGCCCATCGGCGCAGGAACTGACGCGGGGAGACCGAACCCACGATGAGCACGGTAGCGCCACGAGTGGCTTCCTGTCGTCCGCTTCCGGGACGACGGGCGTCGGCCCCGCGGAGTACCCGGCGACCCGACGGAATCGGCCGGGCAGCCGACAGGGCAGCGCCGCGGGGCCGACGACGCGGACGCCGCGCCAACCTACGTTTCCCTCAGCCCGTTCCGTATACACCCCAGGAGGTTCCATGTATCGCAGCGCACTTGCTGTCCTCGCCGCTGTTTCCCTCGCGGTCACGACCGGTTGCAGCGCCTTCCACACCGATCACGCCGCCGCGCAGACATCGACGAAACAGCTCACGTTCGTCGCCGTACCGAAGGGGGGCGACGGCGTGGACAACGCGCCGAAAGGGCCGTCCGTCGGGGACGAGTACTTCGAGCACGGCGTCCTGGAAAAGACCGACCATTCGACCGCAGGCAGCTTCGTCTTCGTGACCCAGCTCATCGCGGGCACCGCCGATTCCGGACAGGAGCAACAGAGCATCACCCTGCACCTGGCCGACGGCGATATCACCGCGATAGCCGGCATTGCCAGCCAGGACAGCTACACCGTCCCCATCCTCGGCGGTACCGGCCACTACACCGGCGCACGCGGCGTCTTGGCGGCCAAGGCGGGATCCGACGACACCGCTACCATCACACTCACCATGGAGAACTGAGATGACCCGACACCTCCGCTACGGAATGATCACCAGTGCCGCGCTGATCGTGCTGCTCACCCTCGAGCAGATCCTCTTCGGACGCGACACCCCAGGCGTCGCACACGACATCAGCGTTGCCGCGTGGATCGGCACGTTGGCCGCGGGCGCCGTGTTCCTGCTTCTGTTGATCATGTGGGTGATGCAACGAGGCCGCCGCAGGTCGGCACTTCGCAGTGGCCCGACATCGACGGCGCACTAGATCCCACGGCTAGACCCCACAGCGCACCGGATCACGCGCGCACAAACCGGCGCAGGCCGCCGACGGTCAAGCCGCCGGCGGCCCGCGATCGGTCTTGTGAGTCTCGGCCGCTCCCAACAGTTCTCAGCGGTCACGGGGTGCGTGCGGCATCGAGCGAGGGCACCGTCGCCGTCACGGTCCGGGACCGGATCAGCCAGGCGATCGACGCCCAGAGTGCGCCCGAGAGGATGCTCGCCCCGAAGTCCCCGCCCGCGGCCGCGACGAGAACGGCCAGCAGCGGAAGCACGGTGAGCCACCGTGGCGACCCGGCAACGGCACCCCCGATGGCCAGCACCAGCAGCCCCGCCACGCTGAGCACGATGCCGATACCGAACAGCATGCCGAGCGCCGCCACCTCGTGCATCACGGCAACGCCGGATTCCACGCCCATCGCGACCAGCCCCGCCTGCGCCGCCCACGACCCGATGATGCCGTGCCAGCCCGCGCCCTTCCGACGCAGCCCGATTCGGGACGTCACGGCCGGCAGCGCCACCGCCGCGGCGAGCACGGCGACCGCGTAAGACAGGTTCAGCAAACGGCTTTCGGTCGCGCCGGCGAACCCGGCCCGCCCAGCCAGCACGATCCCGCCCTCGGCGAGGTAGCCGACGGCGGCGAGCCAGGCCGCGCCGTCGTGTCGTGTCACGCTGTGCGACATGATCAACCACTCCTTCCTTCAGTAGAGGTGCTCTAGAAACACGCCACACCGTAAGGAGCCGTGAATCCTCGCGTCGTCGGCCGGCCGGACGATTTCCGGGCTCGAACCACGGGCAGAGAAGCAAGGAACTTCCGACCTGAGTAGGACGCGGCCGGCGCGCCCGCGGCGTAACGTCAGCGCATGCCTGGCAAGGTGCTCGCGGAATGGAACCGGTGGCGCGACCTTGCGCTAGCCCTTGCCATGTGCGCCATGGGCCAATACGAGCTGTGGTCCGGGGCCACCTACGACGGCGCAAGCGTCTGGCCCGGCGGCTCGCGGGCGCTCTACACCGTGCTGATCGTCGACCTCACCGTCCCGCTCGTCTGGCGGCGCCGATGGCCAGATGCCGTGTGCGGCTTCGTGTTCGTGTTGCTCGCGGTCAGTTGCGCGGTGCTCGGCGGCGGCGAGGCCACCACCGAGTTCGTGCTGTTTGTGGTCACCGCATTCACTGCGACCGCGTACGCCCGCTGGCCCACCGCGCTGGCTGCCGCCGCCTTGGTCGCCGGCACCATCCACGAGCTGCGCGACCCGCATGTGCACGGCTTCGGCGACGCGGTGTGGGCGCTCGGCATGCTGGTGATCGCCTGGCTGCTGGGCTGGGCGGTGCGCACCCGCCAGCAGCGGATCGGCGCGTTGGAGTCGGCCGCGCAGGCCGCCGAACGGCTGCACGCCGAGCGGGTGGCCGCCGCGACCGCCGCCGAGCGGGCCGAGATCGCCCGCGAGCTGCACGACATCGTGGCCCACGCCGTCGCCGTCATCGTCATCCAGGCGCAAGCTGGTGAACGCGCCCTGCCGCGCGACACCGCGCTCGCCGCAGAGGTTCTCGAGACGATCGAGACCAGTGCCCGCTCGGCGCTGGTGGAGCTCCGCCGGCTGCTCACCCTGCTCACCGACGGCGGCGAATCGGCCCTCGAACCGCTCGCATCGCTCACCCGGCTGCCCGACCTGATCGCGACGTTCCGCGCGGCCGGCCTGGATGTCGCCTATGACGAGCCGAACCCGCTGCCATCGTTGCCCCCGACGGCGGACCTCACCGCCTACCGGATCGTGCAGCAGGCGCTGACCAACACCCTGCAGTACGCCCAAGCCGCGCGGGTGGCCCTGCGCTGCGATGCGGCCCGGCTCGACATCCTCGTCGAGGACCGCCGCACAGCCGGCCTCCCACCGCCGGAACACCGCGGAGCCGGGCGCGGGCTGATCGGCATGCGCGAGCGGCTGGCGCTCGTCGGCGGCGAATTGCTCGAGGCCGCGCCGACGGACCACGGGTTCCGGGTGCGCGCCACGATTCCCCTCGAGCCCGCCGAAGAGCCCGCCGTCGATCTCGCTGAACACCACGCGGCAGATCTCGCCGCCAGGCCCGTCGAACAACCGGCCGAGGAGCGGGCCGCGGAGCCTGCTGAACAATCCGCCGCGACCCCCGAGACCGTCCGATGATCACCGTCCTCATCGCCGACGACCAAGCTCTCGTCCGCACCGGGCTTCGCCTCATTCTTGACGCCGAGCCGGATCTGCACGTGGTGGGCGAGGCGGTGGACGGGCAGGACGCCATTCGGCAAGCGCGGCGCACCCGCCCGGACGTGGTGCTCATGGATGTGCGGATGCCGGTACTCGACGGCATCGCCGCGACCCGCGAACTCACCGCGCCCGGGTCGGCCGGCCCGAAGGTGCTGATCCTCACCACCTTCGACCTCGACGAGCACGTCTATGCCGCCCTCGCCGCCGGGGCGAGCGGTTTCCTGCTCAAGGACGTCAAGGCGAGCGCTCTCGTCGACGCGATCCACACCGTGCACCACGGCGACGCGCTGCTCGCCCCCACCGTCACCCGGCGGCTGATCGGCGCGTTTGTCGCCGCCCGGCCCGCGCTCCCCGCCCAGGGCCATCTGCCCGAGACCCTGACACCGCGCGAACGCGAGGTGCTGACGATGATCGCGCGCGGCCTGTCCAACGCGCAGATCGCGGCAACGCTCGTCGTCGGCGAGACGACCGTCAAGACCCACATCGGACGGATTTTCGCCAAGCTCGGCGCACGCGACCGCGCGCAAGCGGTGATCGCCGCCTACGAGGCGGGCCTGGTCACGCCCGCGGCGGGGTGACCGCACCCGGCCCGGTGTGCGCGATGAGCTGCTGTGTCGGTACTACCCCCGTCGCGAGCTTTTGCCCGAGTGTGTCCGGTCTCGTCATCGACTATGACGACAATGACGACGTTCCGGGCCAAGCCCTCTCCGCCGGGGCGGACTTCAGCCGGGCTCGGTGCTGCCCGCGCGTCCACCGCCAGGCCCCGCCCGATCGTGTCCGGGCTCCTCATCGAATATGACGACTATGACGACGTCCCGGGCCGAGCGCCGTCCGCTGGGACTGCGCTCCATCGGAATGCGGCCGGTCGGCCTGCGGCTCGGTTGGTGTCGGTTCGACGGCGCGGGACCTCAGCCGGACTCGGTGCGGCTCGCGGGTGAGGTCGCGGCTGGCGCCACTCCTGCGGTGCGCAGCCGCCAGCCGACCAGCGCGAGGTCGATCGAGGTGCGCCGCTCCCGCGAATCCAGGTCGAGGCCGCCGAGCAGGCCGGAGATCGTCTCCAGCCGTTGGTACAGCGTCTGCCGCCGGATGTGCAGCACGCGCGCGGTTTCTGCCTTGGACAGCCCGCAAGCCAACAGCGTGTCCAGGGTACGGACCAGCTCCCGGCCGCGGGCCGCGTCGTAGTCGAGCAGCGGCCCGAGTTGTTCGTCGACGAAGGCGGCCAGCTCCGGGTCGGTGGCGAACCGGCTGAGCAGCCGGTGCACGCCCACATCGGTGCACAGCAGGGTCCGCATGTCGCTGTGCAACCGCCGGGCCAGCACGCTGGCCTCGCGGGCGACGCGTAGCGACCGCGGGATCGAGCCGAAGTCGCCCACCAGCGGCCCGCAGGTCACCGCCATGGCACGGCCCGAGGGGAGTTCGGCGTCGATCGCATCGGCCAGTCGGCTGAGCAGGCCGCGAACATCGTCATCCTCGATGGATGCGGCGATCAAGTAGCTGCCGCCGAGCTCGGCGACTAGCGATGGACCGAGGACGGCGGCGGCCGCGTCCGAGACGGCTGATCCCGCGCTGACCGGGGCGGCGGTGCCCGGCCCGCCTGCCGACGGGAAACCGCCGCGCCGCGCCGCGGACGCGTGGACCGATGCCCGTTCGGCGCTTGCCCGGCCGGCGCCGGATCGCCCAGTACCGGCCCGCCTGGATCCCGCACTGTCCACCGCCACGCAGATGCCCGCCGCCCGCCCGCCCGGCCGGATCACCACTCCGAGAGCGGCTGCGCGGCCGACGATCTCGTCAATCGAGGAGTACTGCCGGCCGAACAGATCGCGCAGCAGCAGCGCGCCGGCGCGCCGCCGGGTCGGGCCGGCGCTGCCGCCGCCCGCGCGGCCCAACTCCAGCGCGATCGCAACCGCCGCGCGATCCGCGATCAGGGTGCGCGCCGCGGTGGGCGCACCGCAGACCACGACGTGCCCCCACGCCCGGGCGAGCAGGTCCACCGCCGCCCGCGGGAAGGACGAATCCTCGTCGGACAGCGCCCGGGTGGGGCTGAGCCGCGGCCCGCCGCGCGCATCCGAGGCGGCCACTAGATGCCCGTCGTCGGCATACAGCCGGACCGGCGCATCGGCCAGTGTCGCCAGCTCGGCCAGGATTGCGGTAAGCCCCGCGCCGGACAGCACGGCCCCGGTGGCGACCGCGTCGATGCGCTGCGCCAGCCGCAGCCGAGCCACCTCGCCGGAGATCAGCAGGGCGTGCACGGACTCGGTGATCTCGACAAACGGCACGATGCCGCGCATGGTCACCAGCGGCAGGCCGGACTCCCGGGCGCCGGCGACCAGCGGCTCGGGCGCGGTGACGAAGGTGCGCCCCAATTCGAGCACCAGTGCGGCGATGGACCGCTGGGCGAGGCCGACGGCGTAACCGCGTAGGTCGGCCGGGCTCGCTCCAACCAGGCCCAGGCCCGTGGTCAGCAGGACTTCCCCGCCCTTGAGCAGCGGCGAAATCTCGTAGATCTCGCTGGTGTGCACCCAGCGCACGAAGCGCCGGTCGAGATTCCGGCCGGAGAGCACTTCCGGCCTGCCGCGGGCGAACACGGGAAGCTGCAGCAGGTCCGCGACGGTGAGCCTGCGGTCGGCATCCCCATCGGCGAGATCCATTGCGGTGGAGTCGTTCTCGAACGGCTCCACCACGGCTCCCGACCGCGTGTCCGCCGCGTCCGTGGCCCCAGCGGCCGTGCCGGTGAGCCCGCCCGCCGGCCCGGCCGCACCGCCCGGCCGCTGTGTCGTCACGTGGGCGGGCTCGTCCATCCGGACCTCCCTGCGAACGGAATGACAACTTCAACCGTCAACAGAGTAGACGGTGTGTCCCTACCGCGCGCGTTGTGATCGCGGTTACATAGCCAGCAGCAGCTCAGTCCCTTGAGCAGCACGGCCCCACCGGCAGCACGGCGTCACCAGCAGCACAGCCCCATCGGCACCCCATCCACAGCCCCGCCCACCGGGCGTGGGAGAGACAACCGGACGGTCAACGTCCGAGAAGGGTCGACTCATGCGCGCAGGACTCTTGCCCGAATCCCGTCATACTCGCCGGCGCCCCCGGTTCACGCGCGGTCTCGCCGTCACCTCCGTCGCGGCCGCGGCGGCGCTCATCCTCGCCGCGTGCGGCGGCGCCACCGGGTCGACGACGTCCTCATCCTCGAGTAGCAGCTCGTCCGGCGGCGGCGCGTCCAGCGAGGCGTCCTCCGGTGGTTCGTCCGGCGCGTCGACCGACAAGCCGCTCGTCTACGGCGTTTTCGCGACGCCCCTCGAGGAGCCGTGGGACGGCGCCGGGGACCAGGGGATGCGGGGCGCGGCCGGCGCCGGTGAGAGCGTTTACAAGCGCACGGACAACCACGACTCCGACGACGAGATGACGCGCACCCTCACCGACCTGCTGACGAACCAGAAGCCGGACATCGTCTTCGGCGACGCGTTCTCCTCCGAGGACGCCGTCCGCGCGGTCGCCAAGAACTACCCGAAGGTGCAGTTCGCGTTCGGCTCTGGCAACGACCCGGTGGAGCCGAACTTCTCCACCTTCGACAACTGGCTGCAGGACCCGGCCTACCTGGCCGGCATGCTCGCTGGCGGCGTCACCAAGTCGAACACGATCGGCGTCGTCGCGGCCATGCCGATCCCGGAGGTCGACCGCATCGTCAACGCGTTCATCAAGGGCGTCGTCGAGACGAACAGCAAGGCCACCGTCAAGGTCACGTTCATCAACTCCTTCTTCGACCCGACCACCGCCAAGCAGGCGGCCCTCGCTCAGGTCGCGCAGGGCGCCGACGTGCTGTTCGCCGAACGCGACGGCGTGATCGAGGCGGCCAAGGAGAAGAACCTGCCGGTGATCGGCATGATGGTCGACCAGAAGAGCCAGGCGCCGAAAAACGTGATGACGTCACTGGTCTGGAACATGCGCCCGACCGTCGAGGAGGTGCTGAAGGAGTTCAAGGCGGGCACCTTGCACTCGCAGAACTTGGGCCAGTACTCCTACATGAAGAACGGCGGCTCCTCGCTCGCCCCGATCAACACCGACATCCCCGGCGGCATCCCGCAGGCGCTGATCGACAAGGTCATGGCGAAGCAGAAGGACATCATGGACGGCACGTTCACCACGCCGATCGACGAGAAACCGCCCGCCGGATCGACCACGGTCGGCCAGTGATCCCGTCGCCATCCGACCGCCCGGGGCGCGGCGACGTGCCCGCCCCGGGCAGCCTACCACCGGCCTCGTCCGCCGGTTCCGCAGGGTTCCCCGGCCCGTCGGTCGGGTATGACGTAGCTCCGGGGCCGGGCGCGTCCGCCGGGAGCCGCCAGCCGGGGGCCGTGCCGCTGGTGCAGTTGCACGGCATCCGCAAGTCCTTCGGCGACCTGCTCGTCAACGACGGTGTCGACCTCACCCTGCTTCCGGGCGAGGTGCATGCCCTGCTGGGCGAGAACGGCGCCGGCAAGACGACGCTCATGCGGATCCTGTACGGGCTCACCCGGCCGGACGGCGGCGTGATCGAGATCGCCGGCGCAGCAAGGACTATCGCGTCGCCAGGCGATGCGATCGGTGCGGGCATCGGCATGGTGACCCAGCACTTCTCGCTGGTCGGTCGGATGACGGTCACCGACAACCTGCTGCTCTCGCGCGCCGGGGCGGGCCGGCTCGATCGTCGCGCCGGGCGGCGCATGGTGGCCGCCGCGGCCGAGCGCATCGGCGTGCACGTCGACCCAGATGCCGTGGTGGAGAAGCTCTCCGTCGGCGAACAGCAGCGGGTGGAGATCCTGAAGGCGCTGTCCCGGGACTGCCGGGTACTGATCCTCGACGAGCCGACGGCCGTGCTCGTCCCGCAGGACGTGCAGGCCCTGTTCGCGTCGATTCGGCTGCTCACCGCGCAGGGCATCGGGGTGCTCTTCATCTCGCACAAACTCGGCGAGGTGTCCGAGATCTCCGACCGCGTCTCGGTTCTGCGGCGCGGCCGCATCATCGACACGGTCCCGACGGCCGGCGCCACGCCGGCGCGGCTCGCGGAGATGATGGTCGGCCGGCCCACCGTCGGTGTGCGACGCGACGACCGGGACGAGGCTGGTGGGGCGGGCGGGAGCGCCCTCGACGACGCGCAGCCGCCTGCGGCGCCGCCCAAGGACGTGCTCTCGGTGCGCGGACTGCGCCTCGCCGGGCGCGGCAAGGAGGCGCTGGCCGGCGTCACCCTGTCCGTGGCGCCGGGCGAGATCGTCGGTGTGGCAGGCGTTTCCGGCAACGGACAGACCGAACTGGTGCAGGTGCTGTGCGGCCTCGCGAGGCCCACGGCCGGCACCGTGACGGTGAACGGCATCGACGTCACCGGCGCGGACCCGGAGAAGGTGATCGCGGCCGGGCTGGGACGCATCACCGAGGACCGGCACGCCTGCGTGGTCGGCAAGCTGACCGTGGCGCAGAACCTCGTCATGGAAGACCTACCCCGTTTCCGGCGCGGGCCGTTCGGTGTTTTCCTCGACCGCGCGGCGATCCGCGCGCATGCCGAGCGCCTCATCGAGGAGTTCTCCATCAAGGCGAAGCCGGACGACCCGATCTCCACCCTCTCCGGCGGAAACATGCAAAAGGTGCTGCTGGCAAGGACTCTCGCACGCGACCCGGTCGCGTTGGTGGTGTCCCAGCCCACCCGCGGGCTGGACATCGGCGCGACCGAGTTCGTGCACCGGCAGCTGCTCGCGCGGCGCGCGGCCGGCGCCGCGGTGCTGCTCGTCTCCGAGGACCTGGAGGAGCTGCTCGCGCTGGCCGACCGCATCGTGGTGATCTACGAGGGCGCGCTGGTCGGCGAACTGCCCGCAGCCGGAGCGGACATCGAACGGCTCGGGCTGATGATGGCCGGGCAGGGTGCGCAGAGCGGGGCGGCGGCATGAGCACTACAAGCTCGCCGAGCGGTGCCCGCACCCCGCCGAGCGGTGCGAAAATGCGGGCAAAACAGACAGAATCGGATGCATATCGCACCGCTCGGCGGGGGGATGCTCGGCGCAAGAACATCAGCATGCGCCTGGTGTTGCGCGGACGGGAGCCGCGGTGGCTGGCACCGGTTCTCGTGCTCGTCGCCGTGGTGATCGTCTACCTGCTGACGGCCGGACCGATCCGGGGGGCGGGCGCGAACCCGCAGGCCGCCTACCAGCGGTACATCGTCACCCCGCTCACGCAGACCACCTCGCTGACCGAGGTGGTCCTCGCCGCGATCCCGATCCTGTTCACCGGCCTTGCGGTCGCGGTCGCGTTCCGCAGCGGTTACTGGAACATCGGCGCCGAGGGGCAGTTCCTCGCGGGCGCCATCGGCGCTACCGCGCCCGGGCTGTACCTGCCGAATCTGCCTGGGCCACTGGCGATCCCGCTCGCGCTGGTGGCCGGCGCCCTCGCCGGGGTGCTGTGGTCGCTGGTGCCGGCGCTGCTGCGCACCCGGTACCGCATCGATGAGGTCGTCACCACGCTGCTGCTGAACCCGGTTGCGCTGCTCCTGGTGCAGGGGCTACTGAACGGGCCGTGGCGCAACTCGACCAGCGGCTTCCCCGTCTCCAACAATCTGGGTGCCGGCTACCGGATGCCGCTCGCCATCCCCGGCAGCCGCGTGCACCTCGGTGTGGTGATCGCAGCCGTGCTCGCGATTGCGATCTGGCTCGTCATGTCCCGCACCGCCGTGGGCCTCCGCGCTCGGGCGGTGGGGCTTTCCCCGGACGCGGCCCGGTTCTCCGGCATCTCCGTGCGGCGCACCCTGCTGCGTTCGGCGCTGATCTCCGGCGCGATCGCCGGACTCGGCGGCGCGGATCAGGTGCTCGGCGTGGGACACAAGCTCTCCCAAGAGGTCTCGTCCAGCTACGGCTACACCGGCATCGTGGTCGCCACCCTCGGCGCGCTCACCGCCGGCGGCGTGGTGCTCGTCGCGCTGCTGCTTGGCGACATCACCGTCGGCGCGCAGAACGCGTCGTTGGTGCTGCAACTCCCGCCGCAGATGGGCCAGATCGTCTCGTCGCTGCTGATGCTCGCGGTGATCAGCATGCTGGTGCTGCGCCGCTACAAGATCTCCTGGCGCCGCGACAGATCCGGCGCAATCGCCGGAGCCAGCGCGTCCGGGGAGGGCGGTGCGATGGGGCCCCCGGCTTCGGCCGGCCCCGTATCTGCGGCCGACAGTCGTGATACGGCAAGCGCTCTCCCTCCTATGACGGCGAGTGCAGCTGCGGCAGAAAGTGTTTCGCGCGCGGTGGGCCCACCGGCTTCCGCCGCCGACATCGCTCCGCCGGGAACTACGTCATCCTCGACAACCACGCTGGGACAGCACCTGTCGGCACCCGACGCGACGGTCGGCACTCCGGGTGAGGAGGAGACGGTATGACGATCGCCTATCTGGCCCTGCTCACGGCGATGCTCACCACCGCCACCCCGCTGGTGCTGGCGGCGCTCGGCGAGGTGATCACCGAGCGGGCCGGCATCCTGAACCTCGGCATCGAGGGCACGATGTACGCCGGCGCGTTCACCGGTTTCCTCGGCGCAGAGCTTTTCGGCTCGGCGTGGTGGGGGCTGCTGATCGCGATCGTGGCCGGCACGCTGGCGGGACTTCTGATGGCGGTGCTCACCGTGACGCTCGGCGTGAACCAGCACGTCGCCGGCATCGGCACCACACTGCTGCTGATCGCCGCGTGCGACTTCACCTCGCGGCTGAAGTACGGCGGCGGGACGCTGCCGCAGATCCCGAAGTTCGGGCAGCTCTTCGCCGATGTGCCGGTGGCGAGCCAGTTCCTGCTCACCTACCTGACCTTCCTGGTGATCGTGCCGGCCGCCTGGTACGCGCTGCGCGCCACCGGCATGGGGCTCAAGCTGGGGGCCGTCGGTGAGAACCCGGAAGCTGCTGACGCGGCGGGGATCTCGGTCGCGCGCGTGCGGTACGCGGCGCTCGCGATCGGCGGCGCGCTGATGGCGATGGGCGGCGCGTTCCTGTCGCTGGCCATGCTCGGCTCGTTCACGCTGAACATCACCAACGGCCGCGGCTGGGTCGCGATCGCGCTGGTGATCTTCGCCCGCTGGCGGGTGTGGCCGGCGGTGGCCGGCGGCCTGCTGTTCGCCGCGGTCGACGCGCTGCAGCTGCAGCTCGTGGTGACACCGGAGTTCGCCGCCGTGCCGCGTGAGGTGATGATCGCGCTGCCGTACCTGGTGGTGATCATCGCGCTGGCGGTGTCCGGGCGGAACCTGCGCTACCCCGGCGCGTACCTGCAGTCCTACCGGCGGACGTAACGCCATGACGGGGCACGTGGGGGTGAGGGTTGCGGACAGGAGCCCGGCCCGAGGATTTCGTCATAAACGTCATCAATGAATCGGCGAAACCATAGGCACGGCAAGACTTTTCAAAATGCCTTCAGGCAGTCGACAACAACGGGAGCAGAGATGACTTTACTGTCCGCAGCCGACCGGATGCTTCTGGACGCGGCGATCGCCGAGGCGAAGGCCGGGCGCGCGGAGGGCGGGATCCCCATCGGGGCGGCGCTCGCCGGGGCCGCCGGGATGCTCGGCACCGGGCACAACAAGCGTGTGCAACTGGGCAGCGCGACGCGGCACGGGGAGACGGACTGCCTGGAGAACGTGGGGCGGCTGCCGGCGTCGGTGTACGCGAACGCCACCATGGCAACCACCCTCTCGCCGTGCGACATGTGTACGGGCGCAATCCTTTTGTACAAGATTCCGCGGGTGATCATCGGCGAGAACCGCACGTTCTACGGCGGGGAGGATTACCTGCGGGCGCGCGGGGTCGAGGTGATCGTGGCTGACGATCCGGAGTGCATCGCGCTGATGACGGAGTTCATCGCCGAGGAGCCCGCGCTCTGGAACGAAGACATCGGGGTCTGACGAGCCTCCGCGCGATCTGCGGTGCAGCCGGCGGGTTCATTCCAGCCGCACCCGCGGGTCCAGGACGGCATACAGGATGTCCACGAGGATGTTGGCGATGACCACGAACACCGCGGCCAGCAGCACGATCGCGATGATCACCGGCTCGTCCTGGTTGACCACGCTGGACACCGACAGGGCGCCGAGGCCGTTGAGGCCGAAGACCTGCTCGGTGACGATCGCGCCGCCGAGCAAGGTTGCCACGTCGATGCCGAACTGGGTGACGATCGGCACCAGCGCGGCGCGCAGCGCATGCCGGAACGTCACCCGGGTCTCGGACAGGCCCTTGGCGCGGGCGGTGCGGATGTAGTCGTCGCCCAGCACCTCCAGCATCTGGCCGCGGGCCAACCGAACGTAGACCGCCATGGATGCCACCGCCAGCGTGATCCACGGCAGGATGAGGTGCAGGAACCATTGCCACGGGTCCTGCGTGAGCGGGACATAGCCACTGCCGGGGAACCAGTCGATGCCGGCCAGGTGCAGCTTGTAGAACAGGAAGAACAGCAGGATCAAGCCCAGCACGAAGGTCGGGAAGGACAGTCCGGTCAGTGCGAACAAGGTGGCCAGCCTGTCCCGGATGCTCCGTGGGTGGGTGGCCGAAAGCACGCCGATCAGCACCCCGGACACCACCCAGATGATGGCCGCGCCGATGGCTAGCGAGGCCGTGACCGGAAGCGCCCGGCCGATGAGCGTCGTCACCGCTTCGTGGCTGTAGTACGAATAGCCGAGGTTGCCGTGCAGCAACCGCACCAGGAAGTTCCAGTACTGCACCGGGATCGGTTTGTTCAGCCCGAGTTGCGCCGTCACCTGCTCGACCAGTTGCTGATTGGACGCCTGGAACTTGCCGAGCAGCAAGAAGGCCACGTTGGGCGGCGCGATGAAGAAGATGGCGAACACGACGACGGAGATCAGCCAGATCACCAGCAGGCCGGTCAGTGTCCGGCGAATGAGAAAGCGCAGCATCGCAGCCCCCGGACTACTTCGCGAACAGTCGCTCGGTGCGCGGATCCAGCGCATCCCGGACGCTGTCTCCGAGCAGATTGAATGCCAGCGTGGTGAGCACCAGGGCGGCGGCCGGGAACGTCAGGAACCACCAGGCGACCTGGTAAAGCCCCCCCTGCTGGGCGTCGTCGAGCATATTGCCCCAGCTCGGTGTCGGCGGGATGATCCCGACCCCGAGGAACGACAGGGTGGCCTCGAACACGATCGAGATCGGGATCAGCAGGGTGACGTAGACGAGGACCGGCGCGATCAGGTTCGGCAGGACATCGACGACCATGATTCGGAGATTGCCGGCACCGAGCGACCGCGCCGCCTCCACGTACTCTCGTTCACGGATCGCCAGGGTCTGTCCGCGGACGATACGGCCGACCGCCGCCCAGGAGAAGAAGGCGATCACGGCGATCTCCAAGAGCTCGCTCGGCCCGACGACCGTTACCAGGGCGATCGCGAACAACAGGAACGGGAAGGCGAGCACCACATCCATCAAGCGCGCCAGCACCGAGTCGACTGCCGGGCCCAGGAAACCCGCGCACAGCCCGATGATGACGCCGATCAGTACGGCAGCGATCGCTGCCGAGACGCCGACGACGAGCGACACCCGGGCGCCGTAGATCAGCCGGACCAGCACGTCCCGGCCGAGCTGGTCGGCGCCCAGCAGGTGGATGCGACCCGGCCCGACGGGCAGGCCGTCTGCGGTGGTTCCGGTGGCTCGGTCCTGTTGCGTGGGGCCCCACCCGATGAGGTGGGACAGCGGGTCGGCGAAGACGGCGACGAGCACCAGAAACAGGATGAACGCCCCGCACACCCACGCGACGCGGTCGCGACGAAGCCGCGCCCAGGCAAGTTGCCACGGGCTACGGCCGAGTACCGGGCCGGTGGGTGCACCGACTGGCGCGAGCGGCAGCTCGCGCGCCTCCGGCAATTCCGAGATCGAGATCGTCCGCGCCTTCCGCCTTCGCCGGTTGGTCCTAGTGAGAGCGCTTGGCCTCCGTGCCGTTCGCGCCGATTACCTCATGCCGATGCCCGGCGGATGGGCGTCGGCCGGCTCCGCGGGGGCGGGGCCCAGCTTCTCGCCGTCGGCCATCGGGAAGTGGCATGCGGTGACGTGCTTCGGAGGGTCCGCCAGTACCGGGACGAGATCCGGCTGCACACGGCCGCAGATCTCCTGTGCCTTCGGGCATCTCGGGTGAAAGCGGCACCCGGACGGCGGGTCGATCGGCGATGGGACGTCGCCGTGCAGCACGATCCGCTGCCGCACGGCCGCGCGGTCCGGATCGGCGACGGAGGCGGCGGACAGCAGTGCGGCCGTGTACGGATGGCGTGGTGTGCTGTACAGCGCGGCCCGCTCCGCGATTTCTACGACCTTGCCCAGATACATGACGGCGACCCGGTCCGATACATGCTCGACCACGGACAGATCGTGGGCGATGAAAACGTAGGTGAGCCCGAGTTCGGACTGCAGCGTCTGCAGCAGGTTGATGATCTGAGCCTGGATCGACACGTCCAGCGCGGACACCGGTTCGTCGCACACGATCAGCTTCGGGCGCAGTGCTAGTGCCCTCGCCACTCCGATGCGCTGCCGCTGACCGCCGGAGAAATCGGACGGGAACCGATTGAAGTGCTCCGGGTTCAACCCGACCAACTCCATCAATTCCTGGACCTTGCGCTTGCGCTCGGGGCCATCGGCCACACCGTGGATGGCGAACGGATCGCCGATGATCGAGCCGATGCGGCGATGCGGATTCAGCGACCCGTAGGGATCCTGGAAGATCATCTGCATTTGCCGGCGGTAGGGACGCATCGCGCGGGGCGAAAGGCGGGAGATATCGTGACCGTCGAACGTGATCCGGCCGGACGTGAGCGGGTAGAGCCGCGTCATGCACCGCGCGAGAGTCGATTTGCCGCAACCGGTCTCGCCGACGAGACCCAGAGTCTCGCCGCGCCGGACGGTCAACGACACGCCGTCGACCGCCCGTACCTGACCGACCTCGGATTTGATGACGATGCCCCGTCGGATCGGGAAATGCTTGACGACATCGTCGAGCGTTAGCAGCGCGTCATCCTCGTCCGCAGCCGCAGCCGCAGCCGCAGCCGCAGGCGACGTGCCGTGCGGCAGCGCGGTCATGGTTGCGTTCCCGCGTCGTCGGGGGAGTTCTGGGAGGTGCGGGGGCCGCGTGAGCGGTCGGACATGCCGGCACCGGCCAGAACGCCAGCATCCGGGAGGTGAACCCCGGCGGTCTCGATCTCTTCGGTAGCCCTGGCGGCCAGCCGGGCCGCGGCACCGTTCTCGGCGCGGCCGGCCGCCGCCGCGCTCGCGCGCTCCCGGTCGACGTCCTCGCCCAGCCCGAGTATCTGAGTCGGCAGAAAGCACGCAGATGTGTGGCCTCCGGCGATGTCGAACAGCGGCGGGACCTCGGAAATGCACCGGTCCATCACGTACTGGCAGCGCGGGTGGAAGGCGCATCCGGTGGGGATGGAGATCAGGCTCGGCGGCTGCCCCGGGATCGGCCGCAGCCTCTCGCCCGCCGCGGTGGACCCGGGGATCGATTCCAAGAGCCCTTTGGTGTACGGATGGTGCGGGAAGTAGAACAGCGTGCGCCGGTCCGCCTTTTCGACGGCCTTGCCGGCGTACATGACCATGACCTCGTCCGCCGTTTCGGCGATCACGCCCATGTCGTGCGTGATGATGATCAGTGCGGTGTCGAACTCCGTCTGCAGCTTCGTCATGAGTTCGATCACCTGCGCCTGCACCGTCGCGTCCAACGCCGTCGTCGGCTCGTCCGCGATGATCAAGTCGGGGTCCAGCGCCAACGCCATCGCGATCATCGCGCGCTGCCGCATCCCGCCGGAGAACTGATGCGGGTAGTCGTCGACTCGGCTCGCCGCCTGCGGAATGCCCACCATGTCCAGCAGCTCGATCGCACGGGCGCGGGCGGCCGACCTGGCGATGTGCCGGTGGGCGCGGATCATCTCCACGATCTGCCAACCGACCGTGTACAGCGGATGCAGGCTGGACAGCGGGTCCTGGAAGATCGCGGCGATCCGCGCCCCGCGCACCCGCTGCAATTCCGCGGGGGACATGCGCAACAGGTCACGTCCGTCGAACAGCGCCTGGCCGGACACGTCCGCTCCGGGCGTGAGACCGAGCAGCGTCTGGGTGCAGACGGTCTTGCCCGATCCCGACTCGCCGACGACACCCAGCGTGTGACCCTTCTCGACGTCGAAGGACACACCTCGGACGGCCTGCACTAGGCCGTCCGAGGTGTGGAACGACACCGTGAGGTCACGCACCTCCAGCAGCGGCATATGGTTGTCCGCCCATCAACTGCCGGACAGCCACACGTTGGTGATGTCGTAGTTGATCGAGCTGGGCAGCTCGATCGCGTTATGCACCCGCGAGGAGTGGAAGAGCGGCGTCGACTGCGTCTGGAACGGGATGAACGCGGCGTCCTTCATCACCTGCATGTCGGCCTCGTGCATCGCCTTGTCCACCTCCGCCGGATCCGTGGACGTCAGCGCGGTGTCTATGTCCTTGTTGACGGTGTCGTTGTTGTAGTCGCCCCAGTCCGTCGAACCGGGACCGTAGTGCCGGCCGTCGAACAGCGGCTCCATCACCGAGCGGGCGTTGTTGCCGTACCAGTCCGGCACCCAGCCGGGCTCGGCGATGTCCCACGTGCCCTGCTTGGCGGCCTTCGGATCGGATAGGTACTTTCCGTAGAAGTCCGACGCCTTCACCGGGAAGCCCTCCACCTTGACACCGCACTTGGCGAAATCCGCCTGGATCGACTGGTACACGTCCGGGTGCTTACCGGAGGTCCGGTACGGATCCTTGAGCGTCAACCCGTTCGGGTAGCCGGCGGCCGCCAGCAGCGACTTGCACTTCGCGGGGTCCCCGGCGTCGTTCGGCGTCTGGTACAGGTTGAACTCCTTGTAACCGACATTGCCCGGCGGGATCACCTGGTTCAGCGGCGTATTGAGGTTCGGTCCACCGTAGATCTTGCCGATCGCGGTCTTGTCCACGGCGTACTCCAGGGCCTGCCGCACCGCCACCTTGCCCAGCGCCCCGCCGTTGTTGGGCGACTGCAGGTTGAAGATCTCGAACGGGTTCGTGTCGTAGTTGGCGTAGATGCCCATCCGCGGATCCTTGGTCGCCTTCAGCTGTGGGACGTCCGCAGTGGGAACTGTGGTGTCCCACTCCATATCCGCGGTCCCGGCGGCGATCTGTTGCTGCACGGCGGCCTCGTCCGGCCCCAGGGTCACGTCGATCTCGGACAGGTACTGGTGCCGGATCGGGTCCGAGGACTGCTTCCAGGCCGGGTTCGGTTTGAGCGTGTACGACTGGCCGGCGGTGTAGCTGGCAATGTAGTACGGGCCGTCGGAGATCGTGTGCTGCCGGAACTCCGCCGAGTCGGGCAGGTAGTTCAGGTACTCCACCGGTGCGGCGGAACCGAACGGCAGGGTCAGGATGTTCGGGAAGTCGCTCGCCGGGTTTACCAGGGTGAATTGGATGGTGGAGTTGTCGACGGCCTTGATGCCGGAGATGTCATGCGTCGTCATGAAGGTCTTGAAGTCGGCCACATCCGGCTTCACCTTGGCGAATGCGTCACAGTATTCCGTCATGCCGACGATCACGCCCTCGTAATAGCCGGGCGCACCGACCGAGTTCTGCGTCGGATTACACAGGCGTTTGAAACCGAGCACGAAATCCTGCGCGGTCACCGGGCGGGCCGGCGACGTGTTCCACATGACGTCGGGCCGGAGGTGGATCGTGTACGTCTTACCGTCGGCAGACAATCCTCCGTTGGCCGTCGTCGGCAGCTCGGTCGCCACGTCCGGCACCACCGAAATGGCTTTGGCCGGGTCGGTCGACGCCGGATTGGCGAAGAGTTGCCGGGTAAACGCCCGCTCCAGCGTGTAGGTGGTCGTGTAGTAACCGGCCGCTGTGTCCAGGTGGTCGACGTCGGCGTTGCCCACGATCTTCAGCGTCCCGCCGGTCACGGGGCTCCCGCTCGCGTTGACATTCGCCAGTTGCTCGGGCGTCAGTGAGCTGGACTGCGCCGAGGACGTCGACGATGCGGAGGACGTCGGTCCTGAGCTGCTGCCGCCGCCGGCGCTACTCACGCTGCTCGTCTCCGTCCCGCTGTTAGAACTGCTGGCGGACGGCGACTTTGGGCTGGAACTGCAGGCCGCGGCGATCATCGCCAGGATCGCCAGCGTCGAGATCACCCCGGTTCGACGGGAAAGCAATGGCATGGGAGTCTCCTATCGCGTAACCAACGGGAGCCTCGGGGCGCAGGCCGGTGGCGATCGGTCGCGGCCGGTCGTCGAAGCGCGGCGGGTCGCGAGCGGTTGTCGCCTGAGTGCACAGCGGGGCGGCGCGAGTGCCGATGCGCCTCCGGCCAGCAGGGCTTGTCGCGTGCCCGGATGGTTTCGGTGCATCGGTTCGGAAGCCGCTGTCGAGCATACGAGCAATCCTGCTGCCCCGCGAGCGGAGTGGATCAACCGGCGGTGCGGTCGGCCGGTGAACGACCCGAGCCAGAGCGCGGCGTAACGTGCTGCGTCGACTGAAAGCGCCACGTCGACCTGCGCTGCCAGCATCCGGGATGACGTAGTGCACGCCCCCGCCTACGAGCCGGGTCCGGGGCAGGTACAGGTGGTGCACGCGACCTCGCTCGGTGGCGTGGACATCGCCCAGGCCGGGGCTAAGTTGCCGGACGATGTGAGGACCGCCGGATACATGGGTGTGACCGGCCGCGTGGGAGCCGATGTCCGGAACATCGTCATACACGCTCGTGACGTCGGCAACGTGGCCGCGAGCATGCCGAACGGCTGGTTCGCCGCCTGGTGGCCGTCGTTAGAGCAGCTCCTCACGTCTATGACGGTGACCACCACCACCGGCAGCTATACCGTGCATCTGTGAGTGCGGTCGCGACAGGGGTCAGCAGTGTGCGCGTGAGCCGCCGCAGCCCGTGGGAGCGAGCGGCGCCCGCGCTGGCGGCCGGATTGTTCGCGGCGGTGTACGGCGCGATCTCGCTGACGCGGTTCGCGCGGTGGGAAACGCCGTCGTGGGATAACGCGATCTTCGAGCAGGCGGTTGCCGGTTACGCGCACCTGCGGGCGCCGATCGTGGACATCAAGGCGCCCGGGTTCAACCAGCTCGGCGATCATTTCTCGCCGATCCTGGCGCTGCTCGGCCCGGTGTACCGCGTGTTCCCGTATGCGCAGACACTGCTGGTCGCGCAGGCCGTGTTGGTGGGGTTGTCGGTGCTCCCGATCGGCCGGGCCGCGCTGCGGATGCTCGGCACCGGGCGGGGTCTCGCGGTGACCGTTGCTTACGGGTTGTCGTTCGGGGTGCAGGCGGCGATCAGCGCGGATTTCCACGAGGTCGCCTTTGCCGCACCGCTTCTCGCATTCGCCGGGGAGGCCGGGCTGCGCGGGCGCTGGCGGTCCGCGGCCTGCTGGTGCCTGCCGCTGCTGCTGGTCAAGGAGGACCTCGGCCTGACCGTCGCCGCGATCGGCGTGGTCGCTGCGCTGGCGGGCGCGCGCCGGGTCGGCTGGCTGCTCGCGGCCGCCGGTGTGGTCGGGGCGGCGATGACGGTGTTAGTGATCATTCCCGCGTTCAACCGGTCGGGCTCGTTCGACTATTGGTCCCTGGTTGGGGGAGGTGGCGGGCCGAGCCTGTGGCACAACTTCTTTGCCGCGGGGTGGCAGTTCAAGGCCGGCGCGTTGGCGGCGACGTTCGGGATCACCGGGTTCGTGGCGCTGCGCTCCCCATGGGCGTTGGCCACCATCCCGACCCTGGCCTGGCGGTTCGCCGGCGACCGGGCAACGTTCTGGGGCGTCGAGTGGCAGTACTCGCTGGTGCTCATGCCGATCGTGTTCATCGCCGCGCTGGACGGGCAGGCCCGTATCCGTGCCCGGGAGTCCGCTAGCACCAGTACGGGCGTCGGCGCCAGTCCGGTCACGGGCCCAAGTGCGCGCTCCGACGCCGGCCCGGGCCGGTGGCTCCGGTTCGCAGCCCGGGCCGCGCCGAAGCTGCCGGCCGCGATGCTCGCCGGCGCGCTCGTCGCCTGCCTGTGGCTCCCGACCCGCGGCCTGGTCGACGGGGCGGCCTACCGGCCCAACCCGCGCGTCGCGGCAGCCGCCGCGGTCATCGCCCTGATGCCGCCCGGGGCGAGCGTGGAGACCAACCGCGGCCCGATCACCCACCTCACCAGCCGCTACCGCGTGTACTGGTTCGACAGCATCGGAGGCGCCGTCATCCCGGATTTCGTGCTGTCCGATACCCACACCGACACGCACACCGATTTCGACGGCGACCTCGTCGCATTCGCGCAGCAGCAGCATCCCGGCGCCACGTACCGCCTGATCTACGACCACGACGGCTACCAACTCGCCCAACGGACAGGCGAATAGTGGGCGCAGCTTTCAGGGGCGAGGCTGCCGCGGCGTATCCGTTTCGTGCGCCCATTCGATGAACCGGCCGCGTAGCGCATCGGGACGTCGGTTTTCAGCGGATCGGCATCTGCGCCGGCCCGACGACTGCGCGTCAGGGGAGGCTGCCGCGCGGCGCGACCCAGCGGGCATCGAAGGAGATCACCTCGGCGGCGATGTCGAAGTCGGCGTCGTAGTGCACCAGTGTGATGTGGTGTTCACCGGCGAGCACGGCTGTGAGGAGGTCTGCGATCCCGACCGCGCGGTGCCGGCCGGACCGTGCCAGCTCGCGTTGCGCGTCGAAGGCGGCCTGCCAATGCCGATCGTCTGTCGGTAGGTACTCGTAGGCGACGCGCCGGTCGGAGCGGATCTGCTCGTAGTCGGCGGGGTCGCGCGCGCTGTAGAGCGCTTCCGCATCCAACGTCGCGCAGGTGGCCACCAGCCCGCCCTCGATCAGCGGGGCCACGCGCTCGGCCACAGCGGTGTGCCGCATCCGGGCGGCGGCACTGGTATCGATGAGGTACCGCGCGATCAGCGCCATACCGCGTCCCGCTCGGGCCGGTGTGCCAATGGCTCGAGCCCGCCGTCGGTGAGCCACCGCACCTGCCGGGCCCGGGACGCGTTCGCGGCGGCCTGCCGAAGCGCAGCGCGCACCGTGTCGGACACCCCCGTGGTGCTGAGTTCCCGCTGTGCCTCGGCCAGCAGGTCGTCGTCCAAGTCGATCAGGCGTTTCGTCATCGCGGGCCTCCATATACGACGATGCCACCGAGTATATATGCCAGCCACGCGGTGTTCCGGATCGTGCGGGTCGACGGGCTGTCGCCCGAGCTCGAGCGCGCTACGCTCCGAACGCGCTCAGCCACAGGGCGGCATAGCGCGCGGCATCGACCTCCAGCGCCACGTCGACCGTCGCCGCGGGCACCACAGGAGCCGTCGAATATGACGATATTCCTTGCCCCTGACCGTGTTTCGGCGTTGTCGACGGCGCCCGGTGGTCCCCGTGCCAGGTCCGCCGATCGACGATCGTCTGGCCCCGGGTGAGCCCGGGCGCGACCTCCACCCGCACCGGAAACGTTGATACGCCCAGCCCTTCCGGGTCGAGAACCGCGCATACCGCCCCCGCGTCCCCGATCCGGCACGTCTCCTGCCCGAACAGCGCCCGCTGCTGATCGATCAGCGCCGCAGCGAGCTGGGCGGCCGGATCGGGCAAGTCCCGCAGCCGCGCCGCGTCATCCCCGTCCACCGTCACCCGCTGGAACACGTCCAGCCCGTACATGGTCACCGGGATCGACAGCTCGGCGCAGGCGGCGAGCACGATCGCGGCCGCCTCCGGGTCGTGCCACATGTTGAACTCGGCCGCCGCCGTCGCGTTCCCGCCGCTGGCCGAGCCGCCCATGAAGACGATCCGCTCGATCCCGCCGGCGACCTCCGGATAGGTGCGCAGCAGCAGCGCAATGTTCGTCTGCGGCGCCAACGGCACCAGCGTGACCTTCTCGCCCGCACCGATCGCCCGTAGCAACTCCTGCCGGAGCAGCGCGACGGCGGACAGCGAACTCGCCCGTCGGTCGCTCGGCCGGGCGAAGCCGCCCAGCCCGTCGGCGCCATGCACGTGCCCGGCGTCGTGCGGCGGTGCGAGCAGCGGCCGGGCCGCCCCGCGCGCTACCGGAACCTCGCGCGCGCCGGCGGTATCCAGCACATACAAGGTATTGGCGACGACCTGGTCCACGGCCGCATTGCCCGCAACACAGGTCACCGCGCGCAGCTCCAGATCGGGGTGCCGCGCGGCGAGCATCAGCGCGAACGCGTCGTCCACACCGGTATCGACATCAAGGATCAGCGGGGTCGGTGGGTTCGGCATGGCCGCATCGTATCCGCGGCCAGGCCCGCCCACCTCGAGGGCAGACCACCTTCTCTCCGTCGAGTGGGAGTCCTGCAGAGAAAATGACGCCCTAGGCTCTGCAGGACTCCCACTCGACCGAGGGCTTGAGGTCGGGGCGCGGCCGCGCCGGCGGCGAACAGCGTCATACACGGCAGGCATCGTGCGGACGGAGCGCCGGAAACCGTGGGTGCGCGGCCTCAGCCGAGTTCTTCGAGCGTGGCGCGGAGTTCTGCGCGCATCCGCCGCCGCCGCGCCCAGCGCCCGGCGAGGATCACGATCTCCGGCAGCGCGAGCGCCAGCGTGATCGAGTACCAGTACCAGGGCGGGGTGAAGATCGCGACGATGCCGAACGACGACACGGTCGCGACGATGCCGACGACGAGCACATAGGTCGACGCGGGTGCGGAGGATGCCACCTCCATAGGGTGCCACGCGGGCCGCCAGGGCGTGCATCTGCGGTAGGCTACTCGCCGGTAACTTACGGCCGCCCCGGGGCGGTGGTATCGAGTATGACGAGGTTCCGGGCCCCGGCGCGTTCGTCCGTCGTGCGCACCTGGCAGGCTAGGCGTCGATGCCATGAGGTGGCCAACCTCACGCGTCGGCACCGTCGTGAGATCGGAATACTCGTCAGGGCGAGGGCCCTGCGCCCGCACCACTTGAGATGGGGCCGCCCCCAGACAGAAAGGCTGACGTCGAGGCCATGAACATCACCGTGCTTGTGAAGCAGGTGCCGGATACGTATTCGGAGCGCACGCTGCGGGATGACCATCGTTTGGATCGTGATGCCGCGGACGCGGTGATCGACGAGATCGATTCGCGTGGCGTGGAGATCGCGTTGCAGCTGGTGGAGGCGGCCGGTTCGGGGGAGGTGACGGTGCTGACGATGGGCCCGGCGCGGGCGACCGAGACGTTGCGCAAGGCGCTCGCGATGGGGGCGGACCGGGCGGTGCACGTGCTGGACGACGGTCTGGCGGGAGCAGACGCGCTGACCACCTCCGCGGTGCTGGCGGCGGCGGCGGGCCGGGCGCCGTTCGACCTACTGATCGCTGGGAACGAGGCGACGGACGGGCGGACCGGGTCGATCCCGTCGATGCTGGCGGAGCGGCTGGACCTGCCGGCGGTGACGCAGGTGCAGAAGCTGTCGGTCTCCGGTGGCGAGTTGCGGGCGGAGCGGGCGGACGAGACGGGGTACAGCGAGGTCACCGCGCCGCTGCCGGCGGTGGTGTCGGTGACGGAGAAGATCACCGACCCGCGGTACCCGAACTTCAAGGGCTTGATGGCGGCGAAGAAGAAGCCGATCGACACGGTGACGCTGGCCGATCTGGGGGTCGCGCCGGTCGCCGCGAACGTGGTGGTGGATGCGACGCCGCGCCCGCCGCGGGCCGCGGGCGAGAAGGTGCCGGACGACGGTACCGGCGGGCAGAAGATCGCCGAGTTCCTGGCCGCGGCGCGGCTCATCTGATGCGGGTTCGGGTTCGGGCAGAAGGGTTTTGTGACGATGTCTGAGGTTCTGGTTCTGGTCGAGTACTCGGCGGCGGGGCTGCGCAAGGTGACCGGCGAACTGCTGACGGCGGCCGCGCGGATCGGCTCGCCGTCGGCGGTAGTGGTGGGTGCGCCGGGGACCGCGGCGCGGTTGCAGGCGGAGCTGGCGGCGGCGGGCGCAGCAAAGATCTACGTCGCCGAATCGGACGCGGCGGCGTCATTGGTGACGGTGCCCGCCGTGGTGGCGTTGGCCGCGGCGGCCGCGGTCGCGTCTCCGGCGGCGGTGCTGCTGGCGGCGACGGTGGACGGGCGCGAGGTCGCCGGACGGCTCGCGGTCCGGTTGAACTCCGGGCTGATCGCCGACGCGGTGGACGTTTCTGTCGACGGCGGCGACGTGGTGGCGACACAGTCGATCTTCGGCGGCGCCTATACGGTGCGCTCCAAGGTGGCGCAGGGGGTGCCGATCGTCTCGGTGCGCCCGAACGCGATCGACGCGGCGCCGACGGCCGGTGCGGGTGAGCTGGTGCCGTTGGCGTTCTCGCTGGACGGGGTGAAGGCGGCGACGGTGGTGGCCGCGCACCCGGAGCCGACAGGGGACCGGCCGGACCTGTCCGCGGCGTCGATCGTGGTCTCCGGGGGCCGCGGCGTCGGCTCGGCGGAGAGCTTCGCCGTGGTCGAGGCGTTGGCCGATGCGCTCGGCGGGGCGGTGGGCGCCTCGCGGGCTGCGGTCGACTCCGGCTACTACCCGCACCAGTTCCAGGTCGGCCAGACCGGGACCACGGTCTCCCCGCAGCTGTATATCGCCCTGGGCATCTCCGGGGCGATCCAGCACCGGGCCGGGATGCAGACCTCCAAAACGATCGTCGCCGTGAACAAGGACCCGGAGGCACCGATCTTCGAGATCAGCGACTACGGCATCGTCGGCGACTTGTTCAACGTCGCACCGCAGCTCACCGAGGCGGTCAACGCGCGGAAGCAGGGGTAGGCCGAGGGGGTAACGCCCGAGGATTTCGTCATAGGCGGTTGTCGGCGCGCGGCGGACGCCACCAAGCCTCGCGCGTCGGCGGGGTGCCGGGCACGATCCGGCGGCCCGGCGGAGGGATGGCGATCGCCTCGCCGTCGGCGCCGCGGAGCAGCCGCTCCACCGGCTCCGACCAGCCGTGCCGCGCGAGATTGAATGTCGCCCAATGGATCGGCAGCAGCAGCGCGCCGGCCAGATCGCGGTGCGCGCGCAGTGCCTCTTCGGGCGTCATGTGGATATCCGGCCAGGCGGGATCGTAGGCGCCGATGGGCAGCACCGTGAGGTCGAAAGGCCCGTAGTCGCGGCCAATGTCGGCGAATGCCGCCGTGTAGCCGGTGTCGCCGCCGAAGAACACCCGGTGGGCCGGGCCGAGCACGGTCCAGGAGGCCCAGAGCGTTGTGTTGCGGACCGTGCCGCGGCCGGAGAAGTGGCGCGCCGGTGTGCAGGTGATCGTGAGCCGTCCTAGCTGGTGGCTTTCGTGCCAGTCGAGTTCGATGATGCGGTCCGCCGGCACGCCCCAGCCGCGCAGGTGCGCGCCGATTCCTAGCGGCACGAGGAACGGTGCGGGCGAGGAGGCTACGAGCGCGGCGATGGTCGGCCGGTCGAGGTGGTCGTAGTGGTCGTGCGAGATCAGGGCGGCATCGAGAGTCGGTAATGCGTCGGCGGCGATCGGGGCCGGGTGAAGTCGGCGGGGGCCGACGGCGTTGGAGGGCGAGGCACGATCGCCGAACATCGGGTCCGCCAGGATCCGATAGCCGTCGACTTCCAGCAGCACCGTCGCGTGACCGAGCCAGGTAGCGGCGAGATCCGCTGCTGCGGAAGGAATGTCGGGCGTCTCGATCGGCACCGCGGCGGGCGGGGAGCCGATCCTGCTCCCAGACGCGGCGTTGGACACCACGCTCCACAGCAGGGAGACGACGGCGCGGGCGGTGATCGGCGCATCGCCTTCGGTGTTGCGGAACCGGCGGCCGTCGAAGTGCGGCGCTGCTGGGGATGTGGCCGGGGGACTGGTCGGGGGAGCTGTGGGCGCTGTTGGTGCTGTAGAGGCTGTCTGTGCTGCGGCGAGGGACGTCGACGACGTCGGTGACGGCGTGGGCTGTGATGCCACGGGTGCTGCCTTGAGGGCTGCGGGCAGCGAGGCTCGGATGGTGCGGGGGCTCGCCCCCAGCGACTTCAGGGTGTCGCGAACGAAGTCGGTCGCCGAGTGCAGCGCGGCCGACCCGTAGCGGGTGAGGGAGTTCCGCGGGGTCGCGGTTGTCGCATATGGCGCCATCCGTCCATTGTTGCGCGGTGGAGGCCCGGGCATGAGAACGTCGGCATCGGTGCCAGGTGCCGCAGTCGGTCGCGGCCTCGCAAGGGAATGGCTGGCGCCGGCGCCGCGATTCAGTCCCAGATCGCGACGTCTGGGAGCGTGGCGCGGATGTGCTCGTCCTTGGTGGCCAGCGGGGCGCCGGCCGCGGCGCCGCGGAAGATTCCGGTGGCGCGCCCCGGTCACAGCGCTGATGCGCTGATACGCTGATGTTATGCGCACCACACTGGCGTTGGACGACGATGTGTTGGAGGCCGCGCGAGAGATCGCGTCGGGTACCGGGCGGAGTTTGGGTGCCGTCGTCTCCGATCTGGCACGGCGCTCGCTGCGGCCGGTGGGGTGGCATTACGTCAACGGATTCCCGGTTTTCGATGTGCCGGCCGACGCTCCCATGGTGACGGACGAGGATGTTGCGCGCGCCCGGGACGATGAGTGACCGCACTGGGTGGAAGCAGGCCCGGTCTGCTCGATGTCAACGTGTTGTACGCGCTCGCATGGCCGAACCACCAACATCACGGGGCAGCGCAGCAGTGGATGGTGCGGCATGGGGGTCATGGCTGGGCGACGACCCCGATCACGCAATCGGGGCTCGTTCGGCTGTCGAGCAATAGGACAGTGACTCCGCTCCCGACAACCCCCGCCGCCGCGTTACGGGTGCTAAGCGAGATCACGTCTGTCAGCGGCCACGTGTTCTGGCCCGACGACCTGAATGGCGTGGTGGACGAGCCGATCGTGCAGGATGCCCTCATCGGCTATCGCCAGGTGACGGACGCGCATCTGCTGTCCTTGGCGCACCGCCACGGCGGCCGCCTCGTCACCTTCGACGCGAAACTTCGTAGCCTGCTGAAGCCGGGCTTCGAGCATCTCGTCGAGGTGGTGGCGTAGCGGCGCCTCCAGCGGCTCCGCTTGGGGCGGCTGACGTTGGCGCCGCGATTCAGTCCCAGACCGCGAGGTCGGGGAGCGCGGCGCGGATGTGCTCGTTCTTGGTGGCCAGCGGGGCGCCGGCCGCGATCGCCTGGGCCGCGATCACCCGGTCGAACGGATCGCGGGTGAAGGTGGTGCGCGCGGCGATGTCGGCGACCCGATCGAAGGGCTGGTCGTCCATGTTGAGGCCGATCGATGCGGAGAGTTCCGCGAGGGCGGCATCCGGCTGTTTCGCGATGCGACCGACCTCGTAGAGATAGCTCAGTTCGAGCCGGACCATGGGTGAGATTCTGAGTATGTCTGTCGAGAGCCGTGCGCGGAGAGGTGGCGGGACCTTCTTGTGCTGGCCGGACGCGAGCCAGACCACGACATGCGTGTCCAGGTGCAGGACGGAGATCATAGGTCGAGGTCCGCGCCGCCGGACCACTCGCCGGACCAATCCATGTGCACGAGATCTTCCGGGTCCCCGACGATCAGGTCCGGATCGGTATGGATTCGGGAGAGCCGATCGCCCACCGGCTCGTCGGCCACCAGCAGCAGACGTCGCCCATGGCGATTGATCTGCAGCGGGATGCCCGTCTCCAGCACCTCGTCCACCAGCCGGTAGACGTCCGCGCGCAATTGGGAGGGCGTGACCTGCCGTGTCATGGCTTCAGGATAACGTACGTATCAACAAGTGGCCACGTACGTACGTATTGATGAGAGCCCGGCCCCGAGCCCGCGGAGCGCGGTGCAGACGGATGCGCAGGGCTGGTATCGCAAGGAGCTCGCCCCCGAGTCCACGGAGCGCGCACCCTGCCGCCCGTGACCGGTCTTGGCACAGGCGGTGTCGCCCCAGGCGCCCCCCCCGGGTTGGGTGCCCCAGGGTGCGCCACAACGCACCCACAGGCACCCAACCCGAAGGTGCTGGGGCGCAACATCGCAATGGGCACGCGGTGCCGCGCCCGCGCGGGGACGGCCTACTCTGGTTGACGTCATGTCACTTGAGCACGGATCTGCCGCCGCCGCGGGTGAGGTCTACCTGGATCACGCGGCCACTACCCCGACGCTGCCCGCCGTGATCGATGCGGTCGCCGGCGCGATGGGCGTGGTCGGGAACGCGTCGTCGCTGCACGCGGCCGGCCGCGGCGCCCGCAGGCGGGTCGAGGAGTCGCGGGAGACGATTGCCGCGGCGCTGCATGCCAGCCCGAGCGAGATCATCGTGACCTCCGGCGGGACCGAGGCGGACAACATCGCCATCGCCGGCATTCTCGCCGCGCGGCAGCAGGCGGACCCGCGGCGGCGCCGGCTGCTGTTGCCCGCGATCGAGCACCACGCGGTGCTGGACTGCGCCGAGGCGCTGCACGCGGTCGGCCGGGCGGAGATCAGCTGGCTCGAGGTCGACGACTACGGCCGGGTGCACGCGGACACGCTGGCAGCGGCGATCGCCGACGATCCGGCATCGGTGGCGCTCGTGTCGGTGATGTGGGCCAACAACGAGGTCGGCACGGTGAACCCGATCCGGGAACTCGCCCAGGTCGCGCACCGGCACGGGATCCCGTTGCACACCGACGCGGTGCAGGCGTTCGGCGCGCTGCCGGTGGATTTCGCCGCCTGCGGTGCGGACGCGCTGTCGGTGACCGCGCATAAGATCGGCGGCCCGATCGGGGTCGGTGCGCTGGTGCTGAAGCGTGACGTGGCGGTGACGCCGATCGGCTACGGCGGCGGCCAGGAGCGCGGAATCCGTTCCGGCACACTGGATATGCCCGCGCTGGTGGGGTTCGCGGTGGCCGCGGAGCATGCCGGCCGCGTCCGGTCGACCGAGGCGGCGCGGCTGGTGGCGCTGCGCGACCGGCTGATCGCGGGGGTGCAGGCGGCGGCGCCGGACGCGGTGCTCTCCGGCGACCCGGGCACCACGGTAATGGACGGTGGCCCGTCGCGGCTGCCGGGCAATGCCCACTTGCGCTTCCCGGGGTGCCGCGGCGATGTGCTGCTGATGCTGCTCGACGCCGCGGGCATCGCTTGCTCGGTCGGCTCGGCGTGCACGGCGGGCGTGGCGCGGCCGTCGCACGTGCTGCTGGCGATGGGGCTGTCCGAGGACGAGGCCGGCTCGGCGCTGCGATTCTCGTTGGGACACACCTCGACCGAGGCGGACGTCGACGCCCTGGTGGCCGCGATCGGGCCGGCCGTCGAGCGGGCGCGCGCGGCTGCGTTGGCAGGCTCGCGTCGGTGACGGGGTTCTCGAGTATGCCGATGTTCGTCGGTCGGGCCGTGTCGCCCGGCTCGGCGCGGTTCGGCCCGGATCTCCTGTCGGAGGCAGGGTGGGGGACCGCGCGATGAAAGTACTGGCGGCCATGAGCGGCGGGGTCGACTCCGCCCTGGCCGCGGCGCTCGCGGTGGAGGCCGGGCACGACGTGACCGGCGTGCACATGGCGCTCTCCCGCTCCCCGAAGACGCTGCGCACCGGCTCGCGCGGCTGCTGCAGTGTGGAAGACGCGTTCGACGCCCGTCGGGTGTGCGACCTGATCGGAATCCCGTTCTACATCTGGGATTTCTCGCAAGAGTTCCTGGATACCGTGGTCACCGACTTCCTCGCCGAGTACCGGGCCGGGCACACCCCCAACCCGTGCCTCACCTGCAACCAGAAGATCAAGTTCGCGGCGCTGATGGACCGAGCGCTGGCGCTCGGCTTCGACGCGGTGGCCACCGGCCACTACGCGCAGGTGGTCGGCGGCCGGCTGGTGCGCTCGACCGATGCGGCGAAGGACCAGTCCTATGTGCTCGCGGTGCTCACCCCGGATCAGGTGCGGCACAGCATGTTTCCGCTCGGCGGGATGACGAAGGACGGGGTGCGTGCCGAGGCGGCTGCTCGCGGTTTCTCGGTCGCGTCGAAGCCGGACTCCTACGACATCTGCTTCATCCCGGACGGTGACACCCGCGGGTATCTGGGCGAGAAGCTGGGTGCCCGAACGGGTTCCGTGGTGGACGAGGAGACCGGAGCGGAGCTCGCCAGGCACGACGGCTACTTCGGCTACACCATCGGACAACGCAAGGGGCTGAACCTGACTCGGCCCGCGTCCGACGGAAAGCCGCGCTACGTGCTGGATATCGAGCCGGCGACCGGCACAGTGACGGTCGGCCGCGCCGCACACCTGGACGTGCTCGACATCGTCGCCGACCGGGTGGTCTATCCGAGCGGGCCGGTCGAGTTGCCGCTCCGCGGGCGGGCGCAGGTGCGCGCGCACGGCTGCTCCACGGCGACGCTCGCCGAGCTGGACGCCGACGGATCGCTGCACCTGTCGCTCGACGAGCCCATCCGCGGCGTGGCGCCCGGCCAGACCGCCGCGCTCTACGACGAGACCGATACGACGGTGTTGGCCGCGGGCAAGATCGTCTCCACCAGGCGGCGCGGTGAATGACGCGCGCCCGGGAGCAGAGAGTTGTTGCGGTAGCGGCGGTTTCGGCAAAGAGTCGGTGGATATGACGATGTTCGCGGCTTCGCCGCATGGCGGTGCGGTGGAAGCATTCTCGAGCCGGGCGAGCGTGGCCGGGACGATTTTCGCGGTGTGTGCCCGACCGACGATGCTGCTGCCGGGAAGGTTTTCGTGAGCGGGCCGCGGATGGAGGTGGTCTCCAGCGGAAGGATGTCCGGCCGGTTGGTTCCGCTGGCGGATCATTCGCCGACGCGAGCGGATACCGCGCCGTCCCCGGCCGAGCCGCCGTCGACACCTGAAACCCCGTGGCGCGGGGGGCTTTTCACCGGGGTCGGATCGCTACCGGGCACGGATCCGAATGAGGCCGCGGCCCTGGTGGCCGGCGAACTTCCGGATCTGCCGCACCTGGTCGAGCTGCCGAACCGCGGAGTCGGTGCGGACATGCTCGGCCGGGCACTGGCGATCTGCGTCGACCTGCCGGCCGAGGTGGTGCCCTCTGGTTGGCGGCTGGCGCGCCGGATCGGTCGAGACTTCCGGCGGGCCAACGACTTCCTGGCGTGGGACCTCGATGCCGCCGAGCAGCACTACGCCGGCGCTCCGTGGGTCAAGGTGCAAGTCGCCGGGCCGTGGACGCTCGTGGCGAACGTGGAAACCCCGCGCGGGCATAGGGCTCTCACCGACGACGGCGCCGTGCGCGATCTCGCTGCCTCGCTCGCCGAGGGGCTCGCCGTGCACCTCACGGACCTCGCCCGGCGCCTGCCCGGCACCCGCTTCGTGGTGCAGATAGACGAGCCGTCGCTGCCAGCCGTACTCGCCGGAAGTCTTTCCACCGCATCGGGTTTCGGATCGGTGCCGGCGATCCCGGCGGCCGATGCCGAGCAGGTACTGGCCGAACTGGTGGGCTCGCTGGGAGATCACCCGACCGTCGCGCACTGCTGCCACCGCGACGTCCCGCTGAACCTGCTGCGGCGCGCGGGATTTGGTGCGGTATCGCTGGACCTCACCCGCGGCTCCGCGCTGCCACCCGCCGCACTCGACGCCATCGGCGAGGCCGTCGAAGCAGGCACGGTGCTGCTGGCCGGACTCGTGCCCACGGCGGGCTCCGGCGGATCGGATGTGTCCGGCCCCGACACGTCGTCATACTCGATGGCTCTGCCCGGCGAGGGCACTACGCCGGAATCGATGGCGCCCCAGGAAGAATCGGGTCGAGGCGCATCCGGGCCGCTGAGCTACCGCGACATCGCCGCTCCGCTGCTGGACATCTGGCACCGGCTCGGACTTCCCGATGCGAGTCTGGAGCGGGTCGCCGTCACCCCCGTGTGCGGTCTCGCCAGCGCCACGCCGAGTTGGACCCGGCGCGCGCTGCGGCTCTCCCGCGACGCCGCAAGGCTTCTCGCAGACCGCGCGCACGGGTAGCAGCCGATTACGCCGCCGTTGCTCGCTCGCGCGACGCCGAGAACCGTCCGGACGTGCTGATACCGTCCCGGATGTGACGGATCGATTCACGGTGGTGCCGGCCGCCTACCTCGTGCTCCGGCGGCTCGCCGGCGGTGCGGAGATCCTGCTGCAACTGCGGGAAGGCACCGGCTACATGGACGGCTACTGGGCCTGCGCCGCAGCGGGACACGTCGAGGCCGGCGAGTCCGTGCTCCAGGCAGCCTGCCGGGAAGCCGCCGAAGAACTCGGCATCACCGTCGCCGCCACCGACCTTGTCCCGTTGACGGCGATGCACCGCACTGGGCGCAACGGCAAGCCGATCGATGAGCGGGTCGACTTCTTCTTCGAGTGCCGTCGATGGGTTGGTGAGCCGCGAGTCCGCGAGCCCGAGAAGGCGGCCCGGATAGCATGGTTCGAGCTCGACGCTCTGCCTGAGCCCGTCGTCCCCCACGAACGCGCTGTCCTGGAATCGCTTCGCCGGGGCGCCCTGCCAGCCGTGACGACGTTCGGCTTCTGACGCCTGCCGCTGGTGAACAGCGGCCGGGGGAACTGGCCCGCTGACTGTCGAGGTGGGCGCTAGCCGTAGTGGTAGCGGCACGCGGCGATACGGACCTCGTTGCCGTCGACCTTGTACACCAGGCGGTGTTCGTCGGTGATGCGCCTGGACCAGTAGCCGGCGAAGTCGTGTTTGAGCGGTTCGGGCTTGCCTATGCCGGCATTGCCATTGCGGGCGATGTCGGCGAGGAGTGTGTTGATCCGCTTGAGGACGGTGCGGTCCTGCCGCTGCCACCAGAGATAGTCGTCCCACGCGTTCTCGTCCCAGACGAGCTGCATGTCAGTCGGTCTCGATCAGGTCGTGCGCCTCGCCGCGTCCCGCCTCCAGTCGTTCCATCGCGTCGAGAAGACGCCTGGCGTTCGCCGGTGACCGCATCAGGTAGGCCGTCTCTCGCAGCGATTCGTAGTCCGCGAGCGAGACGATCACGACAGGCTCGTGGCCGGCGCGCGTGATGATGACCTCTTCACGGTCGTTCGCTACCCCGTCCAACACCTCTGCATATCGCGCGCGGGATTCCGTGTAGCTCATCGTCTTCATAGTCGCCTCCTGTACGGGTAACTGTACGCGGTGCATCACGAATTACCAAGCGCGGGAGCTCGGACCCCCACGGCTTCGCGCCATACGCAGACTCTGCGTTAACTGGAGTTGGTCGCCTGGGGTTGGCGGAGCCCCGGGGACCCACGCGACCGCCCGAGCCGCCGAGGGCGAGCGGGTATGACGCTGTTCTCGTCCCGAGCCCGCCTGCCGGTACCACGCCCACCCTTGGGCTTCGCGCCGCCGCGGGTGTGTATAGAACTGGGACAATTGCGACAGATTGCTGCAGGATGCACACTCTCCGATGTTGGCGTGAATGCGGCACACGGGTGTGAGTAAAACAGGGCCAAATCGGGCATTCTGCTGCAGGATTCACGCGCTACAGAGGGAGAGTGTGCATCCTGCAGCAATCTGTCCGAAAAGTCCCAGTTACATGCACACTCCCCCTTGGAGAGTGTGAGTCCTGCAGCAATCTGTCGCAATTGTCCCAGTTATATACACACTGTTTGCCAGCGGCCAGCGGCCAGCGGCCGGCGAGCTAGTGGCCAGCGGCCGGCGAGCGAGTGCCTATGCCAGCCCGAGGCCGCCCAGCACGCCCTGCAGGTAGCCGATCGCGTGCGCCCGCCCCCGGCTGCAGTACGCCTCCGGGGAGATGTCCATCCAGGTGTCGGCATCGCCGATCATGGCGGGTACGTCGTCGTCGATGATGAAGCCGTCGAAGCCGACCGCGTGCAGCTTGCGGATGACGTGCGCGGGGTCGAAGTTGCCCTCGCCGAGGAAGCACTCGCGGAAACTGGGCACGGTGCCCTGGACGTCGCGGAAGTGGACGTAGAAGATCGCGCCCGCCGCGCCCAGGGTGTCGATGACCTCGTCGACGGCCGCCGCCCCGCCCCGCTCAGAAATGGTGCCGATGCAGAAGTTCAGCCCCCAGTTCGGACTGTCGTGGGCCTGCGTGCGCGCGGCGACGAGCGCCTCCGGGCTGGTGAAGATGCGGGCGGCCCCGCCGAGCGGCACATCGACCGGCGGATCGTCGGGGTGCAGGGCAAGCCGCACGCCGTACTCCTCGGCGACGGGGAGCACGGCATCCAGGAAGTAGGCGTGATTGGCCCACATCTGTTCGGCGGTGATCGGCTCGGTAAGCGGTTCGGCAGGTGTGAGCCGGTAGCCCGCCAACGCGTTACCCGCCGCGATGTCGGCGAGGTCGAAGGAGGTGACCTTCGCGCCGCCACGCCCGGCCGCGGCCATGTCCGTGCGCCAGACGAAGGAGGGCAGGAAGTTGTAGCCGAGCAGGTCGAAACCGGTGGCGGCCATGTTCCGGATCGTGGCGCAGTAGTTGTCGATCTGCTCGTCGCGACCGGGCAGGCCGCGCTGCACCTTCCAGAAATGGGCGAGCGGCACGTTCTCGAGGCCGTCGATCGCCAGGCCGTCGGCCTCGCAGCGTTCCCGCAGCCCCTTCAGTTCCGCGATCGACCAGTAGCCGTCCTCGCCGGGGAGCAGGTTGGGGGTGTGCAACTGCACGCCGCCGAGCCCCAGCTGGTGGGCGAACGTGGCGACGCGGTCGTCGTAGACGTCGATGTGCCCGAGGGACAGTCGAAGGGTCATGCCGAGACCAGCCGCTGCCGCTGATGGCCGAGACCGTCTATCTCCAAGGTGATCTCGTCGCCGGCGGTCAGGTAGGGGAACCTGCCGGAGAGGGCGACGCCCTCGGGGGTGCCGGTGTTGATCACGTCACCGGGTTCCAGCACCGTGACCTGGCTGAGCTGGTAGATGAGCGTGGCGACGTCGAAGATCATATCCTTGGTGTTGCTGTTCTGGCGGGCCTCGCCGTTGACCCAGGAGCGCAGGCCGAGGGCCTGCGGGCCGGCGATCTCGTCCGGGGTCACCAGCCAGGGGCCCAGCGGGTTGAACGTCTCGCAGCTCTTGCCCTTCGACCACTGTCCGCCGCTGATCTCCAGTTGCAGTGCGCGTTCGGAGACGTCATTCGAGATGGTGTATCCGGCTACGTATTCCAGTGCCTCGACGGGCGAGGCGAGGTAGCGTGCGGTCGTGCCGATGACGGCGGCCAACTCCACCTCCCAGTCGGTCTTCGTCGCGCCGGGCGGGATGCGCACGTCGTCATACGGGCCGACGACGGTATTGGGTGCCTTGTAGAACATGACCGGGTGCTCCGGCGGGAGTGAGCCGCCCTCGGCGGCGTGCGCGGCGTAGTTCATGCCGATGCACAGCACCACGCCCGGCCGGGCGATCGGAGCGCCGACCCGTAGGCCGGCGACGTCGATGACGGGCAGGCTGCCGTCAGCGATCGCGGCGCGAGCCCGGGCGATTCCGTCGGTGGCGAAGAACGCGGGGTCGATGTCCGCGGTGACCGAGCGCAGGTCGAGGTGAGTGCCCTCGGCGATGTGGACGACGGGGATTTCGGCGCCGGGGGCACCGACACGCATCAGGCGCATGGGGCGGTCCTTCGGGGGATTGTGCGGTTGGTGTTCAAGAAGTTGAGCGGTACGGTGACAGTCGTTGGGCAGCAGGCGGTCTCGCTGGGTAGGTTGGGTCACCCGGCGACGAGCCCACCGTCGATGACGAGTTCCGTGCCGGTGATGAACGCGGCGTCTTCGCTGGCCAGATAGAGCGCGGCCGCGGCGACCTCCGTGGGGGTGCCCAGGCGGCCCATCGGTTGCCGGGACACCAGATCGGCGCGGGCACTGGTCGGGTCGTCGGCGTTCGACAGCAGCCGGGCGACCCACGGGGAGTCGACGGTTCCCGGGCAGATGCAGTTGGCGCGCACACCGGTGCCCGCGTACTGCACCGCAACGGCCTTGGTGAACGAGATGACGGCGCCCTTGCTGGCGCAATACGCTGCGCGGTCCTTCAGGCCGACGAGACCGGCAGCGGATGCAGTATTGACGATCGCGCCGCTGCCCTGGGCGAGCATGGTGGGCAGCGCAAACTTCGTGCCGAGGAAGACGCCCCGCGCGTTGACGGCGAAGGTCCGGTCCCAGTCCTCGACGGTGCAATTGACCGGGTCGCTGGTGGACGAGGCGCCCGCGTTGTTGCAGAGCACGTCAAGCCGACCGCTCTCGTCGACCGCGCGGGCCACGGCGGCCTCAACGGACTGGGGGTCGGTGACGTCGACCAGCACACCGACCGCTCCGTCGGGAACACCGTCCGGGTTCAGGTCGGCGGCGAAGACGCGGGCGCCCTCGGCGAGGAACTGCCGGGCCATCTCCCGGCCGATCCCGGAACCCGCGCCGGTGACGAGAACGGTCTTGTCGGTGAATCGATCGCTCATCGCGGTCCCTTCCTCGGTTGCCCGCCGGGCCAGGGGCCGGCGAACGTCGTCTGTTCGGTCGCTTCGAGTTCGAGCAGCCGGTTCCACTTAGCGGTCCGCTCGGAGCGGTGCGTCGAGCCGACCTTGATCTGTCCGGCGCGCCAGCCCGCCGCGAGGTCGGCCAGCCAGGCGTCTTCGGTCTCGCCCGAGCGGGCGGAGACGATGGTGCGATAGCCAGCGGCGCGAGCACGGTCGACGACCGCGCGGGCGCCGGAGACGAGCCCGTTCTGGTTGACCTTGACCAGCACCGAATTGGCGACCCCCGAGTCGATGCCGCGCTGCAGGCGGTCGGGGTTCGTGACGAACAGGTCGTCGCCGACCAGGTCGATGCGCCCGCCGAGCTCGGTGGTGGCCAGCCGCCACGCGGACCAGTCGTCCTCGGCGAGGATGTCCTCAACCGAGACGATCGGGTAGCTCGCGCACCAGTCCGCGACCTCGGCGATCAGCTCCGCCGCGCTCAGGTCGCGGTCCTCGCACGCGAGGCGATAGCGGCCCTCTGCGTGCGCGCCGTGGTCGACGCTGTGGTGGAACTGGGTGGCGGCGACGTCGATGGCGATGGCGACCTGCTCGCCGGCGGCGAAACCGGCGGCCTCGATGGCGTCGGTGAGCAGGTCGAGTGCGGCGCGGTTGGAGTCGAGGGCGACGCCGAGGCCGCCCTCGTCGGCGACCAGCACCGCCTCGCGGTGGCCGCGCGCCACGGCGAGCCGGGTGGCGGCCTCGCGGACGGCCGCGGCCCATTCGATCGCCTCGGCGAAGCTCGCCGCGCCGACGGGGACCACCAGGAAGTCTTGAACGTCGATCACCGCGCCGTCGACCACGGACCCGACCTCCGCGTGGTTGGAGGGATACCGCGGCGGATGGCAGACGTTGTGCCCCAACGCCGGGCCTCCACGGACGGTGGAGGGTGCCCCAGTGGGCTTCCACGGGGAGGCGGCTCTCACCCGCTGGGACGTCTGCGCCGCCGACGCGACTAGCGCGTCATTGCAGGTGGACCTGTATTCGGTGCCGGTGCGGATCGACCGCACGCTGGCACTGCGGGACGACACCGCCGCGCTCGACCTCACCGACACCGTCACGAATCTCAGCGACACGACGATCCGGATCGACTACGCGCAGCATCCCGCGCTCGCCGGACCGTTCCTCGCCGGCGACGGCCATATCGACACTGGCGCAACGCGTTTCACGACGGACCCGGATACCGCCGGGAACATCGCCGCGCCCGGCACCACGCACACCTGGCCGTTCGCCGCCGCGGAGGACGGCGCGACGGTCGACCTTCGGGTCGTCCCCGGCGTGGGGCAGCGCCGGATGGCGTTCGGGTGGCTGTCGGACTTCACCGGCGGGCACTGGGCGAGCGTCACCAACCGCAACCTCGGCCTGACGGTCCGCCTCGACTGGGACGGAACGCACCTGCCGTACGCCTGGTTCTGGCAGGAGCTGAACGACATGTCCGGATTCCCGTGGTACCGCCGGGCTCGCGTCATGGCGATCGAACCCGCGAGCACCCAGACCAGCGGACCGGACAGGCGCAGCGTGCTCGCCCTCGTACCGTACGAAACCGTGCGGATACCGATGACGTTCTCCATCAACGAGATAAGGGCCAGCAATGAGCGGTGAACACGACGGACGGGTCGCACTCGTGACGGGTGCCTCGCGCGGCATCGGTCGCGGTGCGGCAATCGAACTGGCCCGGCAGGGCGCCGCAGTCACCGTGCACGGCGCGGAACTGGGCGAGGCCGAAGAGGTCGCGCGCAGCATCGTCGAGGCGGGCGGCCGAGCCATCGCGGTCGCCGGCCCGATCCAGCAGGCCGCCACCTCCGAGCGCGCGGTCGCGGCCACCCTCGAGGCGTTCGGCCGACTTGACACCCTGGTGACCTCCGCGGGGATCCAGCGGTACGGCGACGCCGTCTCCACCCCCGAGGAGACCTGGGACGAGGTCTTCGACGTCAACGCCAAGGGCGTGTACCTCGCCGCGCACGCCGCTCTGCCGCACATCCGGCAGAGCCGGAACGGGAGCGTGATCATCGTGGCCTCCGTCCAGGCAACCGCTTCCCAGGCCAACGTTGTCGCCTATACCGCGAGCAAAGGAGCACTCCTCTCACTGGCCCGCGCGATGGCCATCGACGAGGCGGCCTACGGCGTCCGCGTGAACAGCGTCAGCCCTGGTTCGGTCGACACGCCCATGCTGCGCACCTCCGCCGCCGAATGGAGTGACGGCACGCCGGAGGGTATCGAACGCACCATCGCGACCTGGGGCACCGCCCACGCGCTGGGACGGGTCGCCACGATCGAGGAACTCGGCGCGGTGATCTCCTTCCTGGCCAGCCCGCGGGCGAGTTTCGTCACCGGCGCCGACATCCGCGTCGACGGCGGCCTGCTCGCCCGGGTGGCCGCGGCTCTGCCCGAGAAGTGATGCCCGAGAAGTGATGCCCGAG
>JAFIHI010000145.1 GCA_017848755.1 Nakamurella sp.
CACAACAGGTAGCCGATGTTGCCCGGCTGCAACGGGTTCAGGCCGACCCCGCGGAAGATGGCGGGAAGGGCAATCGTGACGATCGAGGCATTGATCACCGCCATCAGGACGCCGAGCGTCGTGTTCGACAGCACGATCCACTTATATGACGTCCGCCGAGCACCTCTGCGTGGCACGGATTCGCGGGGGAGTTCCTGTGTGGCAGCCATTGTCGTGAATCATCACTTCCCGCCCAGCGGTCCCTCGGCCCGCCTGTGACGCGCCGGGAGAGCACCCATAAAGTTCGCGTAGCTAACGATACTCGCGCCACTTGGGGCGGTGCAGCGCCGAGCCGTCTTAGGAAATTCTGAGGTTCTCCGACGACGGCCCTCACGCAGCGGCGTGACAGTACTGGCATGACAGCTGCTGGCGTGCGCGATGCGGGACCCGGCATAGGCGCGGTGCCAACGGTGCCCACGGTGTCGACAGTGCCGACCGTGCGAGCCGATCCGCGGATCTCCGAGATCGATCCCCTCGCGCCGCAGGTACCTGCTTCACGTGCACGCCCCGTGATGTGGCTACGCCTCAGTCTGGTGGCGGCTCTCGTCATGATCGTCGTGATCGACTTCCCGCAGCTTCGGAACATCTCCGCGGCCGCGCTGGTGGACGCCTGGCGGGCGTCGAGCGGGTGGCTGGTGACCGCGAGCCTGTTGGCGGTCGCGTCGATGATCGCGTTCGGGCTGATGCGGCAGCGGACGATTCGCGCGGCCGGTGGGCGGCTCTCGCTGCGGGAGGCCGTCGCCGTCAGCTATGCGGCGGGGGCCATCCATATGACGACGCCGGGCGGGGTGGTCGCCTCAACGGCCTACGCCTTCCGGAGGCTGCAACGGCGTGGAGTCTCCGCCGGCGCGGTCACCTGGTCGCTCACCGTCACCGGGATCCTCAGCTCCGCGGGCCTGATCCTGGTGGGGGTCGGCGGATTCGCGATCGACGATCTGGCGTCATGGACGGGACTCCTGTCGCCGGCGCTGGCCGCCCTGGCCGCGGGCGCCGCGACGGCCGCGGTCGTCCGGCACCCCGACGCGGTCGAGGCGATCGTCGTCCGTATCGTGCGCCGCGGCAACCGCCTGCTCCGGCGCTCGCCCGACGCGGGGCTGGGCACGCTCCATGCGACGGCCCGGGACCTGCGCGCCGTCCGGCCGCGCAGCGCGGACTGGCTGTTCGCCGGCGGTGCGGCGGTCGCCAACTGGCTGCTGGACCTGCTGTGCCTGTGGGCGTGCGCACTGTCCCTAGGAATCCACCTACCGCCATGGATGCTGCTCGCCAGCTACGCGCTCGCCATGGCGAGCGCCGGGGTGTCACCGGTCCCCGGCGGAGTCGGAGTGGTCGACGGCATCGTGGTGTTCGCGCTCACCGCGGGTGGGCACGTGTCGGCGTCGGTCGCCGTCGCGGCCGTGCTGCTGTACCGCGTGATCTCGCTCGGCAGCCTCCTGGTGAGCGGGTGGGGTTCCGTTGCGGCGCAAGCGGTCCGGTGGCATCCGACCGCACCCTCGGCCGCGGGTCTGGTCCCCGGGCGGCCAGTCGGTTGCGCCGGCGATGCGGCCTGACCGGCGGTTGGCCGGCAGGTAGGCGGACTATGGAACGATGCACGCGCTTTCGGCATCCGTTCCTGTCTCCGCGGTGGCAGCGCCGAGTTCGGTGCCGCCGGGCCCGCTGCGATGGTCGGATCTCGTCACCGAGTGGCGGCCGGATCCGATCGCCATCACCCTGGTAATCACGGTTGCGGTCGGCTATGCCTGGTATCGGGTCCGGGCGCGGCGCAGCGGGATCGGCTGGGCACGGCGCCGGGATGTGACGTTCACGGTCGGGCTGCTCGCCACGGTGTGGGTGTGCTGCGGCGTGGCCCAGGTGCGCGCGGCGCAGGTCGAGTGGATTTGGATGGCGCAACTCCTGGGGCTGCTGCTCGTCGTGCCCCTCGTGGTGCTGGCCGGCCAGCCCGTGCAACTGTCCCGGGACGTGGCGGGCGACGCGGGACCGGTTCATCGGATCGTCGACAGTCGATTCGTGCGGGCCATCAGCCACCCGCTGATCGGGCCTGCACTGGTTCCGATCGTGTTCTTGGTGCTGCTCTTCGGCGGCGTCGGCCAATCGGCCGCGACGTCACCCGCCCTGGGCTGGCTGCTGCACCTTGCCCTCTTGCTGCTGGGCGCGGCGATCGCGCTGCCGCTCGTCGACACCGGGCGCATGCGAACATCTCTCGGCGTCGGCCTGGCGCTTGCGGTCGGGTTCGTGGAGTTGATCGTGGACGTGTTCCCGTGGATCGTGCTGCGCCTGATCGGCCACCCGGTGATCGGGTATTTCGTGGCGCACACACCGGCCTGGGCGGGCGGCTGGCTGCACGCGCAACACGATGCGGGTGGCCTCTTGTGGATGGCGGCTGAGGTCCTCGACCTGCCCTTCGTCGTGCTGCTGATGATCCGGTGGAGCCGCGTCGACGCGGCCGAGGCCGCCGCGGTCGATGCCCGGCTGGACGCGGAGGAGCGGGACGCCCCGGCCTCGACACGGCCATGGTTTCTGGACGACCCGCAATTGCGCGACCGCTATCAGCATTGATGTTGCGGAACGTGGTGCGGGCGAGAACCTCGTCATACCCGCTGATCCGGCGAGCGGAGCGAGACACGGCGTGCGGCGTGCAGCACGGGCCTCGGGGGCGATCCCGATCAGCGCCAGCGGGGCCAGGTCGGCTTCGGGTAGAACGCGCGCACGGTGTCCTTCGCCGGGTGCGCGCGGCCGAGCGGGCCCGCGGCGGCCGCCCAGAGGAAGTTCGCGGTGACCTGCGTGATGATGCGCGTCGAGGCCGGCTCGATCGGGATCCGGCAGGTGTTCGCGATGGCGCAGGTCCAGAAGTACGCGCCGACGTCGAGGACTCCGGCACCCGACGGTGTTGTGTAGTAGGTGGAATCCTGATGTGTCGCACGGCCTTTGCAGCGCGCGGGGCTGTGGAACAGCACCTCGAGCGGGTGCGGCATCGGCTTGGCCAGGTTGACTCCGTCGAACTCGTGGCCCGCGATGCCCGGGAGTGCGGTGCCGTCTCGGACCCCGGTGCCGGCGAAGAGCCAGTTCCCCGCGTCGGCGACGACGATCGGATAGAACGTGTCCGATGCACATCGGTAGGCGACGCCCGTCAAGGAGCTTTCCGGATCGTTGGACGGTGGATCCGGCCACTGGGTGGTCACCAGTGACGGCACCCCGATGGGGTCGGTGGCGTCCTTGTAGTTGATGATCCGGCGGTTTGCGCCGATCGCGCTGTCCGCGAAGCGGATCTTCCGGTAGATGTCGTTCGCGCCGAGGAATCCCAGGTTGACCCCGGCGTCGCGCGCCCGGGTGAGCGCGTCGCGCATGGTCGGCGAATAATACTCGTCGTGGCCGACCGAGATGATCGCCCTTGCTTGCCGGAAGGCGGCCGGATCTCGTTGCAGGTCGACGTCTGTCGCATAGCCGAGCGGAATGCCGAGGCTTTCCGCCAGTGTGACGAGCGGAAGGTCGTCATCGATGAAATCCGCCGCCCCCCGTCCGTACCCGTAGGGCCTGTCGAACGAGACGATGCGAGAGCGATCCGCGGACCTATGGTCGGGGCCGAAGTACAGCGAGTAGCCGCCCCAGGTGTTGTAGGCCTGCCAGGTGGTGTCCGGCATCACCAGCACCACGCGGCCGGCGAACGATGCCGACCGGATGGTCAGCGGAATGAAACTGCGCTGCGCGGGGGTGCCGCCGTCGATGCGCAGTAGGTAGTTCCCGGGTTGCCATCCGGCGGTCGGGACGGTGAGGCTGCGGCGCCATGGTGCGGTCGACTCGTGCACCTTGCCGACGATGACGGCGGCGGGCTGGACGCCGCCGTTGAATGGACTGGATCGCCACACAGCGCATGCCTGTGGCCCGGGGCCGTAGTAGCCCATGCGGTAGGCGTCCACGCGGAAGCTCTTCGCGGGGGTCGAGATGTATAGGTCGACTGTTGTTCCGGCGAGGGCGCTGTCGACGGACGCGTACCCCTCGGTCGCCTTGGTGTGTTCGGTGGTCTTCGTCGTGACCTGATCCCAATCCGGCGCCGGGTGGGCGCAGTGCGGCGCCGTCGTTCCGGTGTCGGTGCCGTTGCTGACGGGCGTGCGGCTGGGCGGAACCGCCGGCTGGTGCCCCGCGGGCGGGCCGATGGGTGCACTTCCGGCCGAGACTTCTTGGGATGCGGCGCTTGCCGCTGCGCCTGCTGCTCCGGCATGGGCGGCAGCGTTGGATGCGGGGGTGCTGGCCGCCGTGCATCCGGCAACGAGCGCCGCCGCCGTCGCCAGCACCGTGATCTGCCATCGGTTGGGCCAGTGGATCTGCCGGCGGTTCTGCCGCTGCCGATCGGCGAAGTACCGCATGGATATCACGGTAGTTGCTCCCGTTGGTGCCGGGTGAGGGTTGCCCGAGGATGACGCCCCGCCGCCCCGCCGGTTCCGCCTGGCGGGTGGTGCGCGACTTCTCCGTCGCGGCGTCACCTACCTGAGCCGCCACTACCACAGCGGGAAGGCGCTGTGCCTGTTCGGCGACCGGCTGGAGCCGGGCTCGCTGCGCGTCGACGTGACGCACCCCGACACACGCGTGTTCGCCCTTCCGCAGGACGCAGAATGGTTCGCCGCGCTCGCCGCTGCCATCCACGTGACCACCCGGCCCTGACGCGGGTATCGCAGTGCGCGAGGGGCGCGGTTCGATCGCGTCTTCGCCGTCATACTCGGTGGTGCGGACCCGCCGGTGCGGGCATCGGGATCGGGAGGGGCCGGTGCCCGGGGTGACCGCCGCCGCGCACCGGCCGCAACCTCACGCCTGGGCTTCGAGGGCCCGTCCGCGCGCGGCATGCAGGTATCGGGCGTGCTCCGCGAACACCTCGTCGTTCGAGGAAACACTCGCGCCCGCCACCGTGGGGGACACGAACGTCGGGATCGCAGGATGACCCTCCGCGGCGAGCACTGAGCCGGTGCGCGCGATGATCTCGTGGCTGACAACGGACGCAATCACGGTCGACGACCCGCCCAGCGGCCGATCCCATCCGTCCACCCAGACGACCGCGTCCTCGATCGGCGCGCCGGTATCGACGACCGCGTCAGCGATCTCGGCGAGGTGCTTGCCGGACGAGTGGCGGCCGGGCGTCGTCATATTCGCCTTCGACGTGACCGCCACCACGAACAGGCCCTTCGCCTTCGCGTAGAGGGCAGCGTCAATTCCCGCGGCATTCTTCCCGCTGTGGGAATAGATGACGATGACGTCGCCGGCATTCAGCGGCTCGTGGTCGAGGAACTTGTCGATGTAGTTCTCGGTGCGCTCCAACCAGAGCAGTTCGCGGACGCCGCCCGGGCCGAGGACGTTGTGCCACATCAGTCGTGGATCGTTGAGCGGGTGCAGGCCGACAAAGCTGCCGTACCGCGGGAAGGCCTCGAGTGTGGGGATCACCGAGTGGCCGCTGCCGAAGAGATGGATCAGCCCCTTGTTCTTGAGCGTCTCGGCACAGCGGTGCGCGACGGCGTCGAGGACGTCGTCCTGCGAGGTGGCAAGGGTGTCAAGGAGTTTGACGATAGCCCGGGTGTAGGTGGGTTCGGTTTTCACTGCATTCCTTTCCTCGGTCACGCCTTCTGCAGCGCGATCTTGATCTGATAGCGGTCCCCGTGCAGCACGCTGGTGGTGTGTTCGAAGACGCCCTTGTCGTCGAATGTCACACGCGTGACGTGGAATCCCGGCTGGCCGATCCGGCAGTCGAGGAGCTTGGCATCGTCGCGGTCGATGGCGACCGCGTGGAACACCTCAGTGGCGCCGGATGCCGTGATTCCGTAGAACTTTCGCAGGACGTCGTAGAGCGACATGTCGTCGCCGAGCACGTCCAACAATCCTGCGACCCGCGCCGCGATGATCAGCGTCCGTTGGATGCCGATCGGTCGTCCGTCGGCGGTCCGCAACCGGCATAGGCTGACCAGCTCGGTGCCCGCCGTCGTGTTCATATCGGCTGCCTGGGCCTCGGATGCGGGCACGATGCGTGCGGCGAGGATCCTTGATCCCGGCTTCATTCCGTAGGCCGCGAGTTCGGTCGAAAACGACGTGACCGACCGGGGCACCGCGGTGAGATTCGGTTCGCAGACGAAGGTTCCGCGTCCGCGCGACCGCGTCAGCAGGCCATCGCGAACGAGGAGAGCGATCGCCTGACGAATGGTGATGCGGCTGACATCATAGGCTTCGCAGAGCTGCGCCTCGGTCGGGATGCGCGCCCCATGCGGCCACTCACCGCTCATGATCCGGCGCCGCAGGATCTCGGACGCCTGCAGGTACATCGGAATCGGCGACGTGGTGTCCACGCGCTGGTACGGCTTGCTCATCGGCTGATCCCCTCCAGGCGGCGTCTGGCCCACAGCAGCGCGCCGATGATCCCGGCCGAACTGCCCAGCGCGGCGGGAATGACGGGCACGGTTCGGCCGGTCGGCGACCCGTGCGTGGCGACGGCGGCGGCGAGCGCCGCACCGAAGAGATCGAACGCGCTGACCAATCCGCCGGCGAGTATGACGACGTTCGGATCGAGAATGCTTGTCAGGCCGGCAATTCCCTCACCGAGCAGGGCGCCGTAGCGGTTCATCATCTGCAGGGCCGCGCCGTCCCCGCGGTGCGCCGCGGCGATGAGACCCGTGGCCCCGCCGAACTCGTGGGCCATGGCTTCCAGTGCTTGCCCGGACGCGGCGAGCTCCCATTGCCCGTGGTCGTCGTCCTGCCGGGACCCCGAGAACGGCAACCAGCCGAAGGATCCGGCGCACCCGTTCGCACCGACGACGAGTTCCCCGTTGATCTGGTAAGCGCCGCCGATGCCGGTGCCGACCGCAACGAGCACCACATTCGCATGGTGCTGCGCCGCGCCCTCGTGCGTCTCGGCCAGCAAGGTGGCCTGCGCGTCGTTGATCAGGTGGCTCGGTGCGCCGGTGCGATCGGCGAGCAGATCCGCGAGCGCCATTCCGTCCAGGAAGCGGAGATTCGGTATCCACACGCAATAGTCGCCGCGCACGTGCCCGGGCAGGCCGGCGGCGAGCGACTCGATCTCGCGACCCTCGGCCGCCGTGCCGGCCAGGGACGCGACGGCCTCCACGAGATCCGATGTGGCTTGTGGCACCGGCACTTCCAGCGCCTCGCCTCGTTTGCGGGAGTGCGTATCCTCGGCCCGGACCCGCAGCCGGGTGCCGCCGATGTCGACGCCGATCAGGCAGGTGCTGCCGGCCACCTATTTCACCCCGCTCTGCGAAATTCCTTGCACGAACACACGTTGTGCGATGAGGAAGATGATGAGTGTCGGCAGGCTGGCGATGAGCACCCCGGCCATGACGACGCTCTGATATTGGACCGTCGTGTTGTACGACAATAGCTGTGCGAGAGTCACTGTGATGGGGAACTTCTCGGTCGATTGCAGGATGGTGAGCGGCCACAGGAAGTTGTTCCAGTAGTAGACCGCCGCGAACACGAACAGCGTCACGATCGGCGGTTTCAGAAGCGGCGCAACGATTTGCGTCACCACCCGTAGTTCGCCCGCGCCGTCGATCCGGGCGGCGTCGATGAGCTCGTCTGGCACGTCGGCGATGAACTGCCGCATGAGGAAGATTCCGAACGCGTTGGCGAACCACGGCAACATGACGCCGAGATAGGAATCGTTCAGGCCGAGTGCGCTCATCATGTTGTACAGCGGCACGATCGTCACGATCGGCGGCAGGAACATGGTGAGCACCAGCACCCAGAACAGCGCGTCGCGGCCGCGGAACCGGTACTTGGCGAAGACGAACGCGGCGAGCACACTCGTGACGACGACGGTGGTCGCGCACACGCCGGCGAACAGGACGCTGTTCATGAACGACCGGGCGAACGGTACGTCCTCGAAAACCCTGACGTAGGCGCTGAAGTCGAGGGCGTGCGGCCACCAGGTCGCCGGGATCCGCGCGGACTCCTCGGGCCTTTTCAGGCTGGAGATCACGAGCCAGTACAGCGGGAACATCATGACGACGGCGACGAGCACCATGCACGCGTACAGCACGGCGCGCTTGGGGGAGAGTGCGCGGCGGCGGGTGGCGCGATGCGCGAGGTCCGTCATCACGGCCTCTTCCGGAGTGCGACGGCGACCAGCCCGCCCACAATGCCGATCATGACGAGCATCCCGGCGGCCATGGCGCTGGCCTGGCCCGCCAGCCCGTATTGGATGGCGGTGCGTTGGATGTCGAAGGAGATCGTCAGGGTGGAGTTGATGGGGCCGCCCTGCGTGAGCAGGTAGATCGGGTCGAAGACCTGCACGGAGTTGATCACCGTCATCAAACCGACGAAGACGAAGGTGTTGCGCAGCAACGGAATCGTGATGCTCGTCGTCCGGCGGACGGCGCCCGCCCCGTCGATCGATGCGGCTTCGTACACCTCCTGCGGGATCTGGGTGAGGCCCGCGACCAGGAGGATGACGTAGTAACCGATCATCTGCCAGACGTTGAAGATGACCAGTGAGATCAGGGCGCTGTTCGGGCTGGAAAGCCAGCCGGGCTCGGGAAGGCCGACAGCCCGCAGCATGACGTCCAGGGGGCCGTACTGCGGCGAGTACAACTGGCTCCAGATGATGACGATGGCGACCGTCGGGATCACATAGGTACTGAACAGGATGACGCGGAGCAGCGCGCTACCGCGCAGCTTCGGCGCGTAGACGAGCATCGCGATCAGGAACGAGATCGGCAGTGTGATCAGCAGACTCAAGCCCACGTAGATCGCCGTGTTGGTGAACGCCTGCCGGTGGGTCGGATCCCGGAACACGTCGGTGTAGTTGGACCAGCCGGCCCACTGCATCTCGCCGAGCGGGGTCGACATGGTGCCGGTGTGGAAGCTGATCCAGAACGTGAGCACCATCGGGACCAGTACGAATGCCCCGATGAGGACCACGGCCGGGCTCAGGAATGCGCTCGCCGCGCCCGGATGACGGCCCTGGCGGCGGCGCGTCCGTACCGCGCCGCCGCCCTTGGGGAGACCCGCAGTGGCTGTCACTTGCCCGATTGCAGCGCCGCATTCACGGCTTGGTCGGCCGTCTTCAGGGCGTCCTGCGGCGAGGCCTTTCCGAAGACCAGGCTCTCCAGCGCGGCCTGCAGGGCATCGCTGGCCTGCTGCCCGCCGACCGCAATCGGGAACGGCGTGGCGTTCGGAATCTCGTCCACGTAGGTCTTGATGAAGGGGTCCGACAGGCCGGACGCGTGCGCGGTCAGATCGGAGCCGCGGCTCGGCAGGATGCCCATGCCCATCAGCACGTCGCCCATCGCCGAGGAACCGTTCTTTCCGCTCTGGGGGCCGTTGGGGTAGGTGAGGAACTCACACGCCGCGTCCTGCGCG
>JAFIHI010000146.1 GCA_017848755.1 Nakamurella sp.
CTGCGGACTCAACTTCCGAGCCCTCCGCCGGTGGTGATCGCACCGTTGATGGTGAACTCCTCCACGGTGGCGTCACCGAGGCCGTATTTCTCGTAGATCTTCTGGTAGCTGCCGTCCGCCTTCATCGCCTGGAGCGCGGCCTGCACGGCCTTCTCCAGCTGGTCCGCTCCCTTCGGGAAGACGATGCCGAAGTACGACGCGTTGTACGGCGGCAGCGCGATCAGCTTGCCGTCCGACTCCTTCGCGACCTGCGCGCCGGACACCGAGTCGATCATCGCGGCGTCGGCGCGACCGGTCTGCAGGGCGAGGATCATCTGGTTGTTGCCCGGGTAGACCGTCGTATTGAGCGCCTTCTTACCGTCCTTGACGCACTTGTCGCTTTGCACGGTGGCGTCGTCCACCTCGGTGGTGCCTTTGTCGACGGCGATGTTCAGCCCGCACAGGTCGTCCGGGGTCTTGATGCCCTTCGGATTGTCCGCGGGGAGCAGGATGCCGCCGCCGGCCTTGACGTAGTCGACGAAGTCGACCTGCTTCTCGCGGTCCTTGTTATCCGTCATGGCCGACATGACCATGTCGTAGCGGCTGGCGACCAGGCCGGGGATCAGCGAGTCGAACGCGGCGTTCTGGAACTCCAGCTTCACGCCGAGCTCCTTCTCCAGGCCGTCCGCGACGTCCCGGTCCAGGCCGACGACGGTCTTGTTGTCGGCCGCGTATGCCTCGAACGGCGGGTACTCGATGTCGCTACCGACGACGATGGTGCCCTTCGCGGCGAGATCCGCGGGCAGCAACGACTTGGGGTCTGCCGCCGCCGCTTCCGAGCTCGATGTCTCGGAGCCGCTCGCGGCCGTGTCGGACGGCGGTGACGATTCTGTGGACGAGTCGGTCGAGGGTGATTTCGAGGACGACTGAGACGACTCGGACGAGCTCGATGACTGTCCGCCGGCGCCGGCGGCGGACCCAGCAGAACCGCATGCGACGAGGGCAACGGCGCAGCCGGCGCCGACGATGAGCATGAGCAGCCGTCGCAGCGAGCGACGTACCGGACCGTACATGGGTGTTCTCCTTCGCATTGGACATGCAGAAGTGGGCAGTGACATGCAGTGCTATCCAGCAACTTTCGCCGGTTCTCACGGGGGTCTGCGCTTTGTGAGCGGGATCTGACCAGTCCGCGTATGGGCGAAGGTTATGAACCTGCTACCAACATGCGCAAAGATAATTCTCAGAATGCGATAACTCCATGATCGCCATGCGGTAACCGTCGGCGCGCGGACGCTACATCTCGAGGTAGGCAGCGATGACGCGCTGGTCTTGGCGTAGGTCAGCCGCGCGTCCGGTCATGGTCATGTGGCCGACTTCCATGACGTAGGCGCGATCCGCGGCGGTGAGTGCGACGGCGGCGTTCTGTTCGGCGAGCAGTACGGACACGCCGGAGGCGGCCATGCGGGTGAGGTGCTCGAAGAGCTCGTCGACCACGACGGGGGCGAGGCCGAGGGTGATCTCGTCGGCGACGAGCAGGTGCGGTTGGGTCATCATGGCCCGGCCCATGGCGAGCATGGATTGCTCACCGCCGGAAAGGTTGCCGCCGAACTGGTGTCGCCGCCTGGCGAGTGACGGGAACATGGTGAAGACCTGGTCGATCATGCGGGCGGCGCCGTCGGGGTGGGCGCCGGCGGTCACCTTGAGGTTCTCCTCCACGGTGAGCCCGGCGAAGATCCGGCGTCCCTCGGGGACGTAGCCGATACCGCCGGCGGCGCGTCGATGGGCGGGCTCGGACAGCAGGTCGCGGCCGGAGAGGACCATGGTGCCGGCGCCCGGGACGAGACCCATCACGCACTTGAGCAGGCTGGATTTGCCGGCGCCGTTGGCGCCGACCACGGTGACGAATTCGCCGGGGTACACGTTCAGGCTCACACCGCGCACGGCGGAGACGTGGCCGTAGTCCACCGACAGGTCCGCGATGCGCAGCAGGGCGGCGCCGTCCGTAGACGGCGGGGCGACGGTCCGGGCATCGGCGCGGGCGGGTGGCATGACGCCGACCGTGGGCGACTCCGGCTGCGCCGCGGTGGTTGTCGCTTCGTCTGCCGAGGGCTCGGCAGCGCTCACGGTGGTTGTCGCTCTATCCGCCGGCGGCTCGGCATCGGTCGAGGCGGCTGGCGCCGTCGCGGCAGGTGCGGCCGCCCCGCGGTCGGAAGGTGCCGCACTCTCAGCGTCGCCGGCCTGGCCGGAGTGGCCGAGGTAGGCGGTGATCACCCGCGGGTTCGAGCGCACATCAGCCGGTAGCCCTTCGGCGATCTTTTCGCCCATGTCCAGCACCACGGCCCGATCGACGAGCGAGAGTGCCCATCCCACATAGTGTTCCACCAGCAGCACGGAGACACCGCGGCCGCGCAGGCTCGAGATCAGCTCCCCGAGGCTGCGCATGCCGTCCACGCCGATACCGGCGGCCGGTTCGTCCAGCAGCAGCAACGCCGGATCCCCGGCGAGCGCGCGGGCGATGTCCAGCCGGCGCACGTCACCGATGTTGAGCGCATCCGCCCGGTCCCGCGCGCGGCGGGACAGGCCTGTGTCGGCCAACAGTTGCGCTACCCGATCCGACACCTCACTGTCCGCGCGGTAACGGCGCAGCGCCCCGAGCGGCCGCAGCAGCCGATGCCCGGCCGCGGCGATCGCCACGGTCTCGGCGACCGTCAAAGAACCGAAAACCCTTGACACCTGGAAGGTCCGGGCGATCCCGCGATGCCGCATGGTGGCCGGGCGGGCGCGATGAACGACAGCACCGTCGAACCGGAACAGGCCGCTACTCGGCCGGATCACGCCGGCGATCACATTGAACAGGGTGGTCTTTCCGGCACCGTTCGGCCCGATCACCGCGCAGAACTCGCCGCGCTCCAGCGACAGGTCGACCCCGGACAGCGCCGTCACACCACCGAACCGGACCGTCAGGTCCTCGATCTCCAACAGGGGCATCCGGATCACTCCCCTGCGCTTCCGGCCCCGGACGCATCCCCCGGCCCGGCCAGCGAGCCCCCCACCGCACCCCCCACCGCACCGCC